>CAYLVY010000054.1:0-11215 GCA_964387205.1 uncultured Draconibacterium sp. | reverse complement strand
AGGTCTTCTCATTTCCGAAACGGATGGGAACCGGAAGGAATTTGCAGTATTTCTTCAGTATATTCAGCAGGGTATGCTCTTCCAGATAATCTTTGGAATCATCAGCGATATGCAGGATAACTTCGGTTCCGCGGTCGGCTTTGTCAGACTCCTTCATGGTATAGTCGGGACTGCCGTCGCATGTCCAGTGGACTGCCGTCGTGTCTCCTGCCGACTGGTAAGTTTTAGTATGGATATCCACTTTCTTGGAGACCATGAAACTGGAATAGAAACCCAGTCCGAAATGGCCGATGATGGCATTCATTTCGGCCTCGGATTTGGTCTTGAATTTATTGATAAACTCCTCCGCACTGGAAAAAGCAATCTGGTTGATATACTTATCCACCTCTTCGGCGTTCATGCCAATACCTTTATCCTTGATGGTGATGGTCTTTTTCTTTTTATCCAGCACCACCTCGATGGTCAGGTCGCTCAGGTCACCATCGAACTTTCCCAGGGCGGCGAGGGTCTTTAATTTCTGGGTTGCATCTACGGCGTTGGATATTAACTCTCTGAGAAAGATTTCGTGTTCGGAATAGAGAAACTTCTTGATAATTGGAAAAATATTCTCTGTCTGGACGTTGATCTTACCTTTTTGCATATGGGTTCAGTTTAGATTTTGGGAAGGGAATTACAAAGCAGGTGCCATTCGGTAACAACTGACAAATTGTCAAATTTTCTTCGATTTGCGCCTTGAACTGCGGGTGATGGCTGAATTTTTTTTCAGCAAAACATTTTGGGAAAAGGAAAATGGCTAATTTTACATCTTGTTAACCGGAAAACAATGAAGGCATGAGTTCCATGCCTATCACTCATAACATGCAGCTATATGGAAACAATTGACTGGAAAAACCTGCCTTTCGGCTATTTTAAAACTGATTACAATGTCCGGTGCTATTACCGGGACGGAAAGTGGGGCGAACTTGAGGTCAGCGATTCGGAGCAGATCACCATGCACATGGCAGCCACATGCCTCCATTACGGACAGGAAGCATTTGAGGGACTCAAGGCCTTTACCGGAAAAGATGGGAAAATCCGCATTTTCCGGATGGATGAAAATGGCAAGCGCATGCAGCGTTCCGCTGAAGGGGTTATGATGGCGATGCCGCCGCTGGAACTTTTTATGAAGGCAGTTGTGAAAGTCGTCGAACTGAACCGGAAATATATACCTCCATATGGAATGGGCGCTTCGTTGTACATACGTCCGCTGTTGATTGGTACCGGAGCACAGGTTGGTGTCAAGCCTGCCAGTGAGTATCTTTTTATGATTTTTGCCGGACCGGTAGGGCCATACTTCAAGGAGGGATTCAACCCCGTTAAGATGCAAATTGTGCGTGATTATGACCGTGCTGCGCCGCTTGGTACCGGTCATATCAAGGTGGGCGGGAATTATGCCGCCAGCCTTCGTGCCGGTGACCGCGCCCACAAAGATGGCTTTGCATCCTGTATCTTTTTGGACGCCAAAGAAAAGAAATACATTGACGAAGCAGGGCCGGCCAATTTCTTCGGAATCCGCAACAATACCTATATCACCCCGCAATCTCATTCCATCCTTCCATCCATCACCAATATGTCATTGCAGGTTCTGGCAGCGGAATCGGGACTGAAGGTGGAAGTACGACCGGTGACCGTCGACGAACTGGAGTCGTTTGAGGAGGTTGGGGCATGCGGCACCGCTGCCGTGATCTCCCCCATCTGTGCCATTCACGATAGGGACACGGGAAAGGTTTACCGCTATTGTAAAGATGAGAATAACAAGATCCCCGTCTCTACCATGCTTTACAAAAAACTAAGGGGAATCCAGGAAGGGGAGGAGCCCGATACCCATGGCTGGATAACCGTGGTGGAATAACAGTACAGCGCAGTATCCATTACCGCCGGCTAAACTGTGAAATAGTGATTTCGATTGATGGTGAGGATGCCCTCCCTTCCTTCGAAACCGGTATCGGCCAACCAGGTGCCCGTTTTAATTAATCCAAGGACAAAAGCCCTCTCCAGGACATGTGCCATGGTGCCGTCCACCTGCTGGTTTTCAATTTCAAAATCTCCCTGTGATAACCGGAGGTCAAGCAAAGGTTTCAGGACTTCCATCCGGCAAAAAAACATGGAACCCGCAGCGAAACAAAGCCCCCGAAGTTGTGGCGAGGGGATGTTCATCCTTTCTGCGATGGCGATGACCTGCTGGCCATTTGCCCCATAGTACAGGTGCATGGGCAGGATATGACCCGCCGGTCCGATCATCCCGATTTCGGGATGGTTCTGCAATATGGTAATTACCCGCGACATCGTACCGTCGCCGATCAACCTCTCCATCAGGTCATGCAGCCAAAGCTCCCTGCGGTTGAGGTGGTTCGATTTTTTGGTGTGTAATTTCAGCACGATGTCATATCCGTCCTGTATGACAACAGGTAATATGGTCAGAAATGGAAGGACATCACGTCCGTGGTTTTTAACCGCAATAACCCGGCATGGAACCGTGATATTGACCGTAATCCCCATGATTTCCTCATAAAGCTCTTCAGAGGTGGTGATGAAAAGTCCGGTACCCGGCAGGATAAATTCAATTTTTGCCAGAATTTCACGAAAGATATCTGCATAAAAGGCATGGATCACGACCGCGAGCCTGAGTTTATCAGTTTTTTCTGATTGGCTGAGTGATCCAGCCGGAATTTTAACTCTAGTGGAATCAGCGAAAATACCATGCAGGAAACTTCGGCTGAACAATGAATAGCCTTCCGGACGAAAAACCCGGGCGGCTTTCCAGTTGGCGAATATCGCCCAGTTCCGGAAAAAAAACGGGAAAAGGGTAAACAAAACCATTTTCAGGGCCTCCTTGGTTGGCCGGCTGACCGGATAAAACTGCCAGAATTTATCGAAGTTGTAAACTTTTTTTGGTTTTGGAATGGTGTTGTTCACAGATAATGACGGTATTTTTTTTTTAACCGGCTGTTGCCTGATGCGCCAGTCGTCCCGCCGCAAAACGGTTTGGAGTGAAACTGCCTATAACACATCACCGAAATCGGGCCTCAGTTTTTTAAAGGAAAAAACGCCCAGGATAATAATCGAAGTGGTGACAGACCAGAACAGGATATTCATTTCCGGAAAATTAAAAAACCATTGCCCTTCGATAAAGGTATACCGGTACCCTTCGGTGATATAGAAAAACGGGTTCAGCAAGGCAATATACCTGAAATTCCCCTGCAGCATTGAAAATGGCCAAACGATCGGCGTCGCCCAGAAAAGCATGGAGGTCACGATGTGCACGATATGCCCCATGTCTTTGATAAAGACATTGACCGAAGAGACAAACCAGGCTATTCCGGTCAGGAGCAGGAAGGTGGCGAACAGGTAATAAAATATCTGAATCCAGTATATGGTTGGCCTGAACCCGAAATTAAACACCAGCAGCAATACGATGATCCCCACCATGATGATGTGTACGATCATACCCGAAAGTACTTTTACCACCGGGACCAGGCTGACATTGAAATGGGTTTTCTTGATCAGGTAGGAGTACTCCGGAAGTGCCATGCAACTGACGACCATGGTCTGGCTGATGAACATCCATGGGATGATGGCGGTAAGCAGCCATGGGGCAAAGGGAATCCCGGTTTCGGTGGCACCCGTTCTTAGCCCGTAGGTAAACGCAAACCAAATCACGAAAACGTAGGTGGCGGGTTGGATGAATGCCCAAGGCAGCCCCAGGAACGAGGAGAGGTACCGGCTTTTAAAATCCCGGACAACCAGGGTGGCGATTACCCTTCGCTGTATGACCAGCGAGTACCAGAAATTATATTTCTTATCGATTCGGGGCATGGTGAAGGTTGTTGTTGACCATTTCAAATGTCGCTTCCCTGATCACAACCAAAGAACCGGTTCTGTATTTAAGATCATCATTATTTATCTCCGCGATCAGGCCATCATGGACCCAATGAATCCATTGCTCGGTTTTATCCTGAAATGTGTAAATGCCGAATGACAGGGTATAACGTCCATTGCCAAGGTGCGGAAATTCGAAGTCGACCGTGAGTACACCCTGATTTCCTTTTTGGAGAGTAAACGGGGCACGGAATTGGTTACTCCGTATCTTCATTACAGAATGGCCAAGTTGACCGTTTACGGTTACCTGGACATATGATTTCTCCATATCCTCCTTTGAAACCCACTGCAGCAGTAGCCGAACCTTCTCACCTCCGGCCAGCCGGCGGATATCCTTGCCGGTAACCCGGTCGATAAAGGCTGAATGAGTAATTTCAGCTAGACGGGAACCATGGCTGTCGCATTTTGCTGATGTTTCCCAGGTCAGGTCAGGGAAGATTGCGGGGTTTAAAGAGATGCTGTTTTCGGCAGGGGCTGTGGCCGGTCCGGCTGTAATTTGCCCGGGAACTGAATTCTTTTGCTGCGAAAGCATAAAATCGCTGTAAACATCTGCGACCCACAAGGGATCACCATCTTCTCTGATCTCGCCGTTATGCAGCCAGATGGCCCGTGTACAAAAATCCTTGATGACGCTCATGCTGTGGGTGCAGATCAGGAAAGTTTTCCCGGTATCCTTAAACTCCCGGATGCGCCGGAAGCACTTCTGCTGAAACCTGACATCCCCGACGGCAAGGGCCTCGTCGGTGATCAGTATATCAGGATCGATATTGATGGCCATGGAGAAGGCAAGGCGCACATACATACCACTGGAATAGGTGTTTACAGGTTGCCATGCATAGTCGCCAATATCGGCGAACTCCAAAATCGTTTTCAGTTTATCCTCCATTTCCCGCTTCGAAAACCCCTGAATGGCACCCAGGTAATAGATATTCTGTACACCGGTGAGTTCCGGGTGAAACCCTCCCCCCAACTCGAGCAGGGCAGTAACCCTGCCATGGCAGGTGAAACTGCCGGAAGTGGGAGATACGACCGAATTCAGGATTTTCAGCAAGGTCGATTTTCCGCTTCCGTTTTTCCCGATCACCCCCACCACTTCACCCTGGTTAACCTGAAAGGACAGGTTTTTTAAAACATCATGCTTCGAATGAAACTTTTTTCTTAAAGGGTGAAAAAACTCTTTCATCCTGTCATACCGAGACCGGTATAATTTATAGGTCTTGGAGAGGTTATCGATGGTAATGGCGGGTGCCGGGGGACTCATAACAGCAAATGACGAATTAAAACAGTATGCGAATATACTCCATGATCCGATATGGCCGATGGATTAAATATCTTTGCAGGGATTTAATTTTACCCGATGCCACTGATTCAACTGTCCGATCCGCAAAAAGTCTCCATGGATGCCTCATGGTATGAGCTGGCCGATCCAAACCATTTCTGGATCCAATGGCGGTTCAGGATATTGGAGAAATTGATCGCACCGCACCTCAACCCTGCTGTAAAAATACTGGAGATTGGTTGTGGTAATGGCATCGTTATGAAGCAGATAGAAGATCATTTTAAGATTATTCCCGATGGCTGCGATCTGAATCTCCAGGCCATGAGCGAAATGATGCCGGTGTCGGGCAAGGTTTTTCTGTACGACATTTTTGACCTGAATCCTGATCTCGTTGGGCAATACGATATGGTTTTGGTACTGGAAGTCCTGGAACACATTGAAGATGATTTACTGTTCCTCAATACCGCAATGCAATACCTGAAACCCGGTGGATGGATGGTGGCAGGAGTTCCGGCGCACCAAAAACTCTATTCAACCTATGACCACCTTGTGGGCCATGTGAGGAGGTATGAGAAGCAACAATTTGGTTTGCTGCTTCGTTCGGCCGGGCTGCTGGATGTTAAGATCCCTTTCTGGGGATTATCCATGCTTCCTTTGCTTTGGTTGCGGAAATTAATGCTCTCCTTTGCAGATGAAAAATCGGTGATTACCCGTGGTTTTAAACCGCCCCACCCCCTCTTTAACCGGCTGATGCTTTTTTTAATGAAAGCAGAAACAACAATGTTTTACAGGGTTCCGGCAGGAATATCCCTGATGGCAACCGGAAGGAAGCCGGCATGATCCTACAGGGCGTTTCCTCTATGATCCTTTCCTGATGGAATTCGCATCGTTTTGATAATCAGTTCCTTGTTTTTCCTTCCATTCACCATTTCGTATGGTCTCTTTCACAATGAACAGGGGACGTTTTTTTACCTGAAAGAAGATCCGGAGGATGTATTCGCCAATGGTACCGATAGCTATCAACTGAATTCCGCCAAAAAGAATGATCATGAAAAGCAGTGCGGTGAATCCTGAAGGAACATCGCCGATAAAGATCTTCCTGAGGAGGGTTATGATAAAGTAAAAAAGTGCCAGGGTTATGGAACCAACCCCGAGCATCATGGTAAACCGGATGGGGTATTTGCTGAAGTTGAAGATGCCGTTCAGGGCCAGACTGAACAGGTTACGGAAGCTGTATTTGGTTTTGCCCCGTTCCCGCTCAGGTCTGTCGATGGGAATGCCCACCTGCCGGAACCCTACCCATGCCCTCAAGCCCCGGATGTAGCGGCTCTCCTCCGGCATCGCGTTGATATAGTTGACCACCCTGCGGCTCATCAGCGAAAAATCACCACAATCGGGCGGGATGTTGATATAGGATGATTTTTGCATGATCCGGTAGAAAAGCAGGTAACTGAGTTTTAGCAGCAATCCGCTTTTCCGGGTTTTTCGGATGGCATATACCACATCATACCCCTCTGTGAAACGCTGGTAAAACGGTTCAAACATTTCCGGCGGGTCCTGCAGGTCACCATCCATGACCAATATCCCTTGCGTCGCCGTAACATACCTCAACCCAGCCGTCAAAGCGATCTGATGTCCAAAATTTCTGGACAGGAAAATAGCCTGAAAGCGTGGGTCTTTAATGGCGATTTGTTTCATTTTTTCGGCGGTAAGGTCCTGGCTTCCGTCATCGACCAGTATCACTTCAAAGGTCAAAGGGTGATGGTCGATCAGGGTTATAATCCTTTCTGCCAGCAGATCGAGGGATTCCTCCTCATTAAAGAGGGGGATCACGATGTTGATGTCGGGTTGTGCCTTGGTATGATCTTTTTCCATTGCTTGTTTTTCGAAATCATGGAGAGGGAGGGATATCCAGCTTTTTACCGGTGAATTTCATGGCGATGATCTCCTGGTTGCGCAGGATACAGATTCCTAATTTGTAAGTTCCCGGCTGAAGAGGTAACATGGTCAGGGTTCTTTTGATGCTAAATCCTGTGGAAACAGAAAGAGTCGGGAATTCTTCTGCGAAATGTTGTCTGACATTTTCGCGCGGCACCATCAGGGCCGGCAGAATGAGGTTATCTTGCTCCGACTGCAATAGAAAACCAATGGACAAATCGCGACCGTAGTGCGATGTTGAAAATGCCCAACCGCTCATTTTCAGGACACCCTGGTTGTAATTGTATTGCTCAATATTGAACCGCAGGTTTTGATTGATTTTTCCTGTTGCATGATATTTGAATGGTGTGACGCTCTTCCGTTCATCTGTTATTTCCGGAGGGTAATATATCCCTTTGCGGACGCTGCGGTCGAGAATTCTCTTAATGATTTCAGGTGTAGGTGCATGGGTGTCGATTTCCTCCGGATCTGTGTTGTATGCCACGATGATCTGCTTCAGATGGTTTTGATGCCTGTTCAGGGCGTAGATGCCATAGGTGAGCCTGATCCCATAAATTAAAATGCCGAAACACAAAAGTCCGGGTAAAAGCCATTTGATCCGGGTGCCATACAGGTTCAGGATCAACAGAAAAAGTACCGAGAGGAACAAAGCCTGCATCAGTATATACCTCGGGGCGGTGGCTCCATGGATCCCGTATTTCTGTCGGGAAATGGCGGCTACTGCGGCCGAAACCATGAAAAACAGAAGAATGGCCAGCGCAGCAGGGTGTTTTTTCGTCTCTTTCCAATTGAAAAGGAGCAGGTAAACCAGCATGGCGATTGGGATAAGACCTGCCAGGGTGATCCATATCTGGTCTACCTGTAAGATCCTGATCAGGATGGTACCAAAGAAGGTAAAAAAATATTGAATCACTGGTATTGGATTCAGAAGGGCGGAAGTCAATGATCCTGATTGACCTCTGAATTTGTACTCCTGAAAATAAAGGAAAACTACAGCTACCATGAAAAGGGTCCAGATGAGCCATTCGGCAGTGCGCCCGGGCTTTTTCAGTGCTAGCACTAGCAATCCTGCGGGAAAGGTGAACATCCCGTTGCCGAACGAAAAGGTGGCAAGGGTGGCTAGCGCAGCAGCGCCGGTCAGGTTTGCCCATCCCGGACGGGAAAGCAGCCAGAGCGATCCTATGACCAGGCTGTATTGCAGGATAGCGGCAAAAGCCACAATGGGCCAGTTGGTGATCTCATGTTGCGGAACAAACAAAGAGAGAGCGATCAGGAGAATGATCCAGGGGTTTCGCCTGTCTGTGGTATTGAGCCGGTTGACGAGGTAAAGCAAAAGGATCATGAAGAGGTTGGCCTCCCATGCCAGTCTCTTGAAATTGACCGATCCGAAAACTGAATAGTCGGTCAGTACTGCCACCGAGTAGGTAAAGAGCCGGTGCTCGTTGGCCTGGGAGAATAAAAACAGAAACTTTTTCCAAACAGAGTCTTTAAGATTAAACTGGTGTTGCCAGGTAAGGGCAGCATTGAACTCATCGCCATAGGGGATGTTTATCGTAAACAACTGAACGCAAATGTAGTATATCAATATGATCAGGCCAACCAAGCCGAGACCATACTTGTCGGAAACTCGCGATAAACGCAGCAAGGGCAGCATAATCAGGTTGAATGAGATATTTCGATTCGGTGAATGATATATTTGCCCGGATGACACCCGGGATCAAACCGCAATCGTCCTGAGATTTGATGGTTTGAGAGATTGAAAAGGAGGGTGTTCAATCCCGCTTTTACTTTTTGTCTCACCGATCGGGATTCCTGAAACTTTTGGAAGTATCGTTTTTTAAAAAAGATCTGTGCGGTTGAATCAACCGGTGCCGTCATTGTGACAGAAATCAATAAGCGTTTTTCCTTTACCCTTGAACGGGGAAGCAGGATAACGGGATCGTTCCCATTCGCAAAAAACTCAACCGATTCCTTGTGCCTGACTACCTGGTCTATCTGCCTGTGAAAGATCATTTCATCACTTTGGGGACCTGTAAGTACATTTCTGACCACTATGGATTGCCGCAATGTTTTTTTTAGATTCTGGATTTCCAGGTGTTGTTTAAAAAGCAATCCGAGCATTATAGGGGTGATGATTTCGATTGTCAGCCCTGTTTTATCCATCCACGTGTCATTTAGATCGGGTATTGGTTCTGAAAAGAAACTTTTATCCGGAGTTTGATGAAATATGTATTCCAGTTGCCGGTTCGATTGCAGATACCGGTTAACAATGTCATGACGTTTTTGAGGAGTGAGTATGCCGTAGGGAGCAAAGGGATCTGTTTTTATATATTTCTTTGGCAGGGATTCGGCAAGAAAATTCATCAGGCTGTGGTCATTGATGTTCTTTTGATTCCAGTCGCATAGCCTCATCATTTCAATAATTTCCGGGGAAAATCCGAAGTTTGTGGTTACACTGCTTTTCTGAGGTTGGCTGTATAGGGAAATATCATTGACAGCGAAGATCTTCATGAAGTGGGTGACTACATCTTCTCCAATGGATTGCCGTTCAAACGGGAAAACCATAAACTCATCCGTCTCAAATGTTTCCAGCCACGGCTTAAGGTGTAAAAGCCAATCGAATACATTTTTCTCAATATAATCGGTTATCGATGCATAAGCAGGATCTTTATGTCCCCATTGCTTCCATCCACTTTCTATATAATAATCCTGACGCCTTAAGTACAGTACTATTTTTATCTTTACTTCAAGTGTTTCTTTAATGGATTTAATAAGGGCAGGCCACCATATCCAGAAAAAACCTTCATTGCTGATGATAATTTTCCTGATATTTGAATGGAGACAATACTTGATGCAACGGCTGAAATCCTGAAGGCATTCCTGTTCCTTATGCTGAGTCTTAATTTTTTCGAAATATGCAGCATGATTGAAGCTGTTGCCCTTGGTATAATCAGTCCCTTCCAAATTTGGATAGAGCAGCCCTGCCTTTTGGGCGAGCAACTCCCTGTTATGATTCAGAAACGCCTGTATGGCGCTCGATCCTGTCTTAGGTTGTCCTATGTGAAAATACAGGGTTGGTAGTTCTTGGTGCATGTTATTCTTTGTAGGGTGATATCTTGATCTTTCCCAACGATATGCGGAAAAATGTATACAAATGTAACGCAGGTTTTTTTATCATTTGATCAATGTTTTATCTTAGGGGATTAATTATAAATGGCTCCCTTTGAATTACCGGGTATTTCTGAGCAGGACCCTGAGATCCGCCATTCCTGAAAAATCAGGATTTTGGTTCCTGGCCGACAAGTTCACATGGAAAATTGATTCAATTTCGGCTTCTATTCACTCAGTGATGAAAAAAGCAGGGAGGCGCTCCTTTACCGGTTCAGATCCGTCCATTGTTATATTTATTGTTCCGGTAAGTCGGGGAGTATGACCCTGCTGCAAACCCTGGGCCGACATTACTGCTGTTTGCATTTGCATAATAACATACATTTCCGGAAAGAAATTTTCAGATCCGATCAGGTTACAATTTTTGATTGCATTGAACAGTCGTTCCAACGGTATAAAGAAGTCTATGTCATTGACTCCTTTCGATTGCCGGTCGAACGATTGATTTCCAGCTTTTTCCAGAATATCCAAACCCATTTGACATCAACGGATCTGGAACTTGATGAGCCGCGGTTGTTTCGACTGATTTCCGATAGGCTGGATCAAATGATCAGAATGGAGAACTATCACAGCATCAATGAGGTTATGCCATATTTTGATGTCCCGCTTTTTTCATCTTTTGATTTTAAGAAGGGTTTTAATCTTACGAAAAAGGGGCCGCTTATTTTTATTAAACTCAGGTTTGTCGATATTGACCGCTGGGGGGAGATTTTGTCAGGGATTTTCGGTAAGAAGATATCCCTGAGGAGTTCCAACCTCAGCCAGGAAAAGCCCTATTCCGGATTATATTCCAGGTTTAAGGATTATTACCGTGTTCCGGCCAAAGCGTTTGCGGAGATGACCAACTCCCGGGAGTTCAGGATTTATACCACGGAAGAAGAAAAAACAGCATACCTGGCCAAATGGAAGGCG
>CAYLVY010000053.1:0-24106 GCA_964387205.1 uncultured Draconibacterium sp. | reverse complement strand
ACCGGATGGGTATACAAATTCATGCCGGTCAAAGCTGAGGAAAGCACCTATATTCAGGGTATGGGTGGAGTTGACGCTATAACCTCCTACGATATATTTAAAAACAAATGTGCCTGGGGCAACCTGAACGATCCGTCGGTTTATATAGACCCGGAGAGCCTTAATAACTCCGTCCGGCCGAAAACCAACCTGATGAGGGTCGCACAGTCGCTCGTATCCATGAATAAGCCGAAAGAAGCCACAGAGATGCTGGACCTTTACATCGAGAAATTCCCCGACTCCAAGATCCCGTTCGACATGTACATGATCCCATTCGTGGAGATATACCTGCAGGCGGAAGAGACGGAAAAAGCCACCCGACTGGCAAGGCGGATTGCGGAAATCTATACACAAAACCTCGATTATTACAGCAGTTATACGGCCGGATATAACCAATATTTTCAGGATGATGTCCGGATGGCGCTATCCGTATTGCAAAACCTTAAAAACGTGGCTGAATCGAAACAGCAACCGGATCTCGCCAGGGAAATGGATTCCCTCTTCAACCTGAAACTGAAATATTACGCACCGGCCCAATAAAAGCACACTCCGAAATAATCACATCATGACTTTATCCATAGTTTGGGATGTTTCACCGGAGATCTTCAGCATCGGCAATTATGCAATCAGGTGGTACGGATTGCTCTTTGCCCTCTCCTTCTTCTTTGGTTATCTGATCCTGCAACGGATATTTATCCGGGAAGGGGTTCCCGTTAAGTTGCTGGATGAGTTGACAACCTATATGATCCTCGGTACGATAGTGGGTGCAAGGCTCGGGCATGTCCTGTTCTATCAGCCGGCAGATTACCTCGCCAATCCCATCGATATCCTGAAAATCTGGGAGGGAGGGCTGGCCAGCCATGGTGCTGCCATCGGGATCATGGCTGCCATAGCCATCTTTTCCGCGGTCCGCAGGAAACCATTTCTCTGGGTGATCGACCGCATCGTAATCGTGGTTGCCCTTGCCGGGTTTCTGATCCGCATGGGCAATCTCATGAACTCCGAGATCTATGGCATGCCCACCAGCTTTCCCTGGGGCTTTTACTTCTTAAACACTTCTTCAGAAGGGGAAGGGTTACAACCAAGGCATCCGACCCAGATTTACGAAGGCTTTTCCTACCTGCTAATCTTTGCAGCATTGTGGTGGTATTACTTCAGATCAAAAGGAAAACCGGAGCCTGGTTTCCTTTTCGGGGTTTTTCTCATCACCGTTTTTGGCATCCGTTTCCTGATCGAATTCATAAAAGAACCACAGGTAGGATTTGAACGCGATATGGCCCTTAATATGGGTCAGTGGCTCTCCGTACCCTTCGCCATTCTGGGCATGTGGCTCATTTACCGCTCCCGGCGGCCATCGGCCGCAACTTCGCCAACCAAAAGGTAATCCGTTCTTCAAGATCAGTTTCATTGTTGCGAATCACCATGCCGGGAAAATTTTTTGAGATCTCCAGGGCAAACAAAATATTGAGTTTATCCTGTGACATCGACAGATAGATCTTTTTTTCCATCAGGTATGCTGCCAGGTATTCCTGCTCCGTCTGCCCGGGGGTGGGCACCAGTACAGCCCTTTTTCCGACAGTCATCAGATCCATGATCGTGGAATAACCTGAGCGGCAAATCACCAGCGATGCACGTGCCATAAGTTCGAGCAACTTTTCCGTATCAAGATATGAAAACCTGTGCAGGGAAGGGGTCAGGCTATCCGATGAATCCCGGTCCGGGTTACCTCCTACGATCACAGAAATCATATCCAATTTTCTCAACTGCGCCGTGAGGATATCTTCAAAGATAGTCCGCTGGGGTTCCGGACCCGAAATCACAGCAAGAATATCGATCGAAGGCATATGACTGTCTGTTAACGGTGTAAGGAGCGGCCTGAACCGGGAGAGAATGCCGATAAACCGCGCATTGGACGGAAGCTGCAACGGATGGGACAATTTCCCGGCAATACCGTTCCTCTGCTCAAAATCGGGTATCCAGCACTCATCAAACCGTCCGATGAACCAATAGTTGATCCGGCGGGCCAAACCTTCCAGCCAGCGAAAATACCGCGGAAGCATAATGGCCAGCTGATGTGTCATGAAAACAGATGGAATCCCCGGGTGACGGCATCCAAACCTGTTATCGGAGACCACCATCCGGATTGAATATGATTTAACGATCCTCCTCATGGCCCGGCTTTCTTTACGGATAGACCACAAAAAGGAGGGCACCAGCACCAACAACCTGAATATTTGCAAATTACCAGCGGAATACCGGACATCCGTGCCCGGAAGGTCCAGATAGGTAAGCCCGGGATATTCCCGTTTCAGGACTTCGACCGACCGTCCTGTTCCGGCAACGACCACCCTCCAGCCCATTTGCCGGAAATGCTCAATCAACGGGATGCAGCGCGTTGCATGCCCGATTCCCCAGTTCAGCGGGCAAATGAGTACCCGGGGCTTGTTTCCCTCGCCTTTTTCATCGGATATATTCAGATAGTCCTTTCTGTTTTCCATACTTCTCCAAAATCAAATGTAAGTACGATCCCAATTAAAACCCAAAAAAAGTTATTCACATATGTCAACCTTTTATTCACTTTCCGGATTAAACATCACTTATGGGAGAACCGGAATTGCTTTATCAGATCGCCCTTTCCCTCATACCCGGGATTGGGGATGTTCTCGGACGAAAACTGATTGGTTTATACGGCAGCGCGGAAGCTGTTTTCCGCGAGCCCCGGAAATTTCAGAGAAAAATTCCCAGGATCACAGATTTGCTGTCGCAAATGACCATCCGGAAGGAAATTCTGGTCAGGGCTGCCAGGGAAATTGAATTCCTGAACAGGCACCATATCAAGCCGCTGTTTTATACGGATAAGGAGTATCCACGGAGGCTTAAAAACTGCCATGACAGTCCGCTTATGGTTTATTATAAAGGCACAGCCGATCTGAATGCCCCACGGGTGATCGCCGTGGTCGGCACCCGGAATGCCACCGACTATGGCAAAGGCATCACCCATGATATCATCACCCATCTGGAAGTTGACGGAACCCTGATTATCAGCGGGCTCGCTTATGGCATCGACAGTTTTGCCCACCGGGTTTGTGTGGAGACCAGCCGTGAAACCGTCGGTGTACTCGGTCATGGCCTCGACACAATTTATCCCTGGATCAATCGTTCACTCGCCGAAAAGATGCTTCTCCGGGGCGGATTACTGACCGAATTTCTCAGCGGGACAAAGCCCGACCGGGTAAATTTTCCCAGGCGGAACCGGATCATCGCCGGCCTGAGCGATGCCATTCTGGTCGTTGAGGCCGGTCAGAAAGGGGGTGCATTGATCACTGCCGACATAGCCAATTCCTATAACCGGGATGTGTTCGCCATACCCGGCAGGGTGCATGACCCATTCTCCGAGGGCACCAATCTGCTCATAAAATCCAACCGCGCAGCCCTGGTGCAAAGCGCCGGGGATATCGAATACAACATGGGATGGAAAACCCCCGTCCGCGAATCGCGGATCATACAGATGCAGCTTTTCGCCGATATGACGGAAGAAGAGAACAGGATCTTCGAAATTCTGAAGGTGAACGGAAACACAGGAATCGATGACCTTTGCTTCCTGAGCAGCCTCCCGATGAACAAGGTCTCCGCTTCGCTGCTGAATATGGAGTTTGAAGGAATGGTCCGCTGTCTCCCGGGAAAAGTGTACACATTGACCTGAACCTGCCCTTTGATACCGGGATTTTCATACTTTTACAACCCAAAGCAGCATTCAGGTGAAAGGGTTGGTTATAAAATCGACAGGGAGTTGGATTACGGTCAGGGGTGAGGATGGGATGAACCATGCCTGCAAAATAAAAGGAAGTTTCCGTCTGAGGGGAATCCGCCACACCAATCCGGTTGCCATTGGCGACCGGGTTGTGTTTGACCCTTCAGTCGCAGATGCCGCCGGTCTGATCACCGTGATTGAACCGAGGTTCAATTACATCATCCGGAAATCGGTCAAACTCTCCAGCGCTTCCCACATCATTGCGGCCAATATCGACCAGGCATGGCTGATTGTCACACTGGCCCAGCCAGTAACCTCCAACGGCTTCATCGACCGGTTCCTGGTGACTGCCGAGGGATATTATATCCATGCCCGCCTCATTTTCAATAAAACCGACCTCTGCACACCCGAAATGACCGGGGTGATGGACCAACTCATCCGTATTTACGAGGATGCGGGATACCCATGTCATAAAGTATCGGCCCTTACCGGAGATGGAGTGCCGGGTTTGCGTGCGTTGATGAAGGATAAGATCAATCTCTTTTCAGGCCATTCCGGAGCTGGAAAATCGGCGCTGATCAAAGCCCTGGAGCCTTCCCTCGACCCACGGGTCGGAAAAATTTCCGAAGTACACCAGAAAGGGACCCATACCACTACTTTTGCCGAAATGTTTGAATTCCCGGACGGTGGGTATATCATAGACACCCCCGGGATAAAAGAGTTCGGCCTCATTGATTTCGAAAAAAGTGAAATCCCCCGGTGTTTTCCGGAGATGGACAAATTGTTGCCCGAATGCGGCTACAAAAACTGTTCCCACACCCACGAACCGGGATGTGCTGTAAAAGAAGGCCTTTTAACAGGTAAAGTCAGCAGGCTGCGATATAATTCCTATCTTAGCATCCTCAATGATCGCTAAGGAACTCATCACCGGATCTGTACCAGTCCTGAACCCTTCGGACAGTATCGGCTATGCGCTGAAATGCATGGAAGAGAGCCATTTATCTCATTTGCCGGTGACAGACAATTCCATGTATTCCGGTTTGGTTTCCAGGCGTGCATGTACCCTTGATCCCAATATGGAACAGCTTGTCGATAACCTGAAGGCTGACTTTCTCCAGGTTTCGGTCAGGGAAAGTGATCATCTTTACCGGGTCGCTGAAAAGATGCGGGAGTATAAATTACACCTGATGCCGGTAATCGATTTTTCCCAGCAGTACATCGGATCCATCCGAAGCACCGAAGTGGTTGAACGGTTCTCCAGGATGCTTTTACCGGACTTTCCCGGCGGACTGATCGTGCTGGCAGTTGAGAATAAAGACTTCATGCTCACCGAAATAGCACAGATCGTCGAATCGAACGATGCCAGGATCCTCAACCTGTTTGTGGTACCCTTCCCCAACAGTTCCCTGCTCGAGATCACCATGAAGATAAACAGCATGGAAATCGGGCCAATCCTTCAAACCTTTTCAAGATACAATTACCAGATTACCGGGTCCTGGTCGAAAGAAGATGCCTATACGGCCAATCTCCATGAACGGTTTGATGCGTTGATGAACTATCTTGGTATTTAATGAATGATCATTCCTTCAGAAAGAGTTGCAGTAAATGCAAGAGACTGTTTATCTCCGGAAGGATTCTGCTGCTGATGACCTTGCTCCCGCTAACCAGTCCCGGTCAGATCACACAGGAGGTTGTTCGGGATTATGTGGTGATTGGCCGCATCATTCCGGAAGGCAATAAGGTAACCCGGGATGTGATCCTCCGACGGGAGATTCCGTTTTCTGAAGGAGATACCATATTGCAGAAAGACCTTAACGGACTGCTGACTGAAGCTCAGCAGCTGGTGTTCAATACGTCGCTGTTCAACCTTGTCAATGTTTCTGCGGAACCACCTGACAGCAATGGCCTTACCACGGTGCATATCAGCGTGGTGGAGCGGTGGTACCTGTGGCCTTACATTACCGTGGAACCGGCTGACAGGAATTTCACTATCTGGATGGACCACATGGATTTCAGCCGTCTGACATATGGTGTAGACCTGACATTCAATAACATGAGGGGGCGAAGGGAAATCCTGTCCGTACCGCTCTTTTTCGGTTATAACCTTCAGGCGGGGTTCAATTATTCGGCCCCTTACATCAACCGTCGTAAAACATTTGGCATTTCAGCCGGGGGAGATGTGGCTTTCAGCCGTGAAATGGAAACCGGAACAGCAAACAACCGGCAACTCTACCAGCGGTCAGAATCCGGGTTCATCCGGGAAAAATATTTGGCACAACTTCAGTTTTTATGGCGGCCCGGGTTGTTCCGCTATATGACCTTCAGCATTATCTATCACAACTTTCTTTTCAACCATGAGTTAACGGAATTAAAAGGGTTTATACCGTCGGAAAGCGCCTCTCAGTGGTTTCTCAGCATGAATTATTTTATAAAGTTTGATCACCGGGATGCCCATTTCTATCCGTTGAAGGGATATTATGCCGATCTGGAATTCAACTCCACCTATCCGTTTCACCTGGCCCGCAACACTTACGTAAAACCATCCGTGCGGTTCTTTATCCCGCTGGGGAAAGGTTTTTATGCCTCCGCGGGGATGAGTTCCAAAATCACGATGTCGCGCACCCAACCCGGCCTTTTTCAGCGGGCGATGGGTTACGGCAGGGATTATGTAAGGGGATTTGAAAGATATGTGGTGAATGGCCAGCACTTTGTCTTACTGAAAACCCAGTTTCGTTATGCCATTGTACCATGGCATACAGACCGAATTTCTTTTATCCGGTCCGAGAAATTTGGCAAATTCCCTTGGGCCCTCTATATCACTGCATTTTCAGACCTTGGTTATACCTATCAATATGCAGAGCAGCAAAATGAATTTCCGGAAGCGGGTAATACACTGAGCAATTTGATTTTATCAGGTACCGGCATGGGGTTAGACTTTACCACCTACTACGACATTGTGATCAGGCTGGAGGGTACCATCAATTCCGGGGGAGGAAAAGGTTTCTTCATCCACTTCATGGCGCCCATATAGCTCTTTCGGGCGTTTCGTATTGAAAAATCAACTATCTTTGCCGGTCATTTTGCCATTTGCCTGTAGACCTATGCGAATTGCCCTTTTCGGAAAACATCTGTCCGGTTCCTCCCTGCCCTGTCTCCAGGAATTGTTCGATGCGCTGCATGCGCTGAACTGTTCCACAACCATATACACCACTCTTTATTCGCTCCTTGCACCTCATGTTACCTTTCCTGAACCGCCGTCAACTTTCCGGTCACGGGATGAAATTGAGGGGTGTACCGATTTTATCCTCTCCATTGGCGGGGATGGTACCATGCTGGAAGCTGCCGGACTGGCCGGTTCATCGGGGATTCCGATCGCAGGCATCAACATCGGACGACTTGGATTTCTCTCCGGTATTTCAAGGGATATGATCCTCCCGGCCATCAAGGCGCTCACTGACGGGGATTTCCTGCTGGAAGAAAGATCTCTCCTGCTGCTGGAGTCGCCGCCTGAACTTTTCGGGGAGGTCAACTTCGCCCTGAATGATATCACGGTCTATAAGCCCAATGTTATGTCGATGCTGACCATAAAAACATGGATCAACGGACAGTTTTTAAATGCTTACTGGGCCGATGGACTGATCATTGCGACCCCGACAGGATCCACGGCCTATTCACTAAGCTGCACCGGACCTATCCTTACGCCTGATTCGGAGAACTTTGTGATCACACCCATCGCCAGCCATAACCTGACTGTTCGGCCGATGGTCATCCGGGACGACAGTACCATCAGGATCGAAGTAGCCACTGCATCCGACCACTATTTGCTCAACCTGGATTCGAGAAGTGAGTCCCTCGGCTCGCAAACCATACTGGACATCAAAAAAGCGCCTTTCAGCACCAGACTGGTGCGGCTCAGGGAAAAGCATTTTTTTCAGACCCTTCGGGAAAAACTGAACTGGGGCCTTGATAACCGCAATTAAATTTTTCTGTTTTCACGACTATCCAATAATTGAAAGAACCAGACGTTTATATCAGAAATAATCCAACAGCAGATCAACCAAAGAGACGCCACAGTACCATGCGCTATGACCTCAGGAGGTTTGTTATCTCCTTCATATTGATATTCTGCCTGTTCCATTCATCTAAATCTCAGGACCTCGAAGTAGGCCTGAGCGGTGGTGGTGCCTATTATATAGGTGACCTGAACCAGGGATTGCACTTCAAGAATACCATGCCGGCCTACGGTCTCGTGGTGCGCTACACCATTGATACCCGCTGGTGTGTGAGATTGAGCGGCGGACTTGCCACGGTCAAGGGAACCTCCTCCGCGCAGTCAGTCCTTCCGGATGCGGGCCTCTCTTTTTCCAGCAAAATTACCGATATCTCGGCCGTAGTGGAATTCAACTTCTTTTCCTATTTTACCGGAAGCGCCAGGAGTGTGGTCACCCCTTATATCTTCGGGGGGCTCGGATTCTTCATGTTCAGGCCTGTAGCAGGCGGGCTCGATCTGCGATCACTGGGAACCGAAGGACAGAATGAAGGATTTTCAGGGCGATCCCCGTATGCCACGTCGGGGTTGACTTTTCCATTCGGCCTGGGAGGTAAATTCAGCCTGTCCAAAAAACTATCCCTTCAGGTCTACTGGGAGATGCATAAAACCTTTACCGACTATATAGACGACATCTCCACCACTTACTATCTCGATGGCAAACTGATCCAAACCGGTGACATACAGGCGGTCATGTCAGATCCGAATATGAACCATACACCCGGAATGCAGAGGGGCAATCCAAATACACAGGACTGGTATGCCCTTTTTGGCCTGTCGCTCACCTACACCTTTGATCTCACCTCTTCCAAAAAATGCAGGAATGAAGAGTATTAATCCCGTTGAATAAAGAGATGACAGAACTCAGGGAAACGATTGACCGCAGCAGGCTGCCCTTACACGTTGCCGTAATCATGGACGGGAATGGAAGATGGGCACGGAAGCGTGGCCTTGCCCGGACTTTCGGACATGAAAAAGGGGTGGATGCTGTCAGGAATACTGTGGAGGCGGCTGCTGAGATCGGAATTTCCTTTCTGACGCTGTACGCATTCTCGACTGAGAACTGGAACCGTCCCCGTTTCGAAGTTAATGCCCTTATGAAGATCCTGGTGAAATCGCTGCGCAAAGAGATCCCGACGCTGATGAAAAACAATATCCGTCTCCACGCGATCGGCAACCTGAAAAGCCTGCCTGAAAAAAGCTTAGGGGAACTGAACCGGACGATCGGGGAGACTAAAAACAACACGGGACTGACGCTCACCCTTGCCCTGAGTTACAGTTCCCGTTGGGAGATAGTGGAGGCTGTCAGGAGTATTGCCAGAAAAGCGGAACTCGGAGAGATAACCCATGAGGAGATCACGACGAAGATGCTCGAGGATCACCTTACTACGCATGACATGCCAGATCCTGAGCTGATGATCCGAACCAGCGGTGAGTACCGTATCAGCAACTTCCTCCTGTGGCAAATGGCCTATGCCGAATTATATTTCACCAATACCCTCTGGCCCGATTTCGGAAAAGAGGATTTTTTCCGTGCCATTCTGGATTACCAGGGTCGCGAACGGCGCTTTGGCCTTACAAGCGAACAATTAAATGATCGATATAAAACCCAGTAACCCGCTGACATGCGAAAAAGCGTTTACATACTGATCCTCACCCTCACCCTATCTGCCCCGCTCCTGCGGGCCCAGCAGATCACTTCCGACCGGGAACAGTTCGATTATGCAAATCCCAAGGAGTATTACCTCGGAGGAATGACCGTCAGCGGGGTAAAATACCTCGACGGAAATGTCCTGATCATGCTGTCGGGGCTGACTGTCGGAGAACAACTTAAAATTCCGGGCGACAGACTGTCCGCAGCGGTCAGGAAACTTTGGGAGCAGGGGTTGTTTGAGGATATCCAGATAAGAATCACGAAAATAATAGATAATCAGGTTTTTATCGATTTCTACCTCAAAGAAAGGCCGCGCCTTTCCAAATTCCAGCTAAATGGAGTAAAAAAGTCGGAAGCAGATGACATTCGTCAGAAAATCAGATTGGTCAAAGGCGATTATGTCACAGATAACCTTCTGATAAAAACCCGGAATATAATTCAGAAATATTACAGCGACAAAGGTTTCCTTAACGCCGCCATAGATATTGTCCAGAAAAAAGACAGCATCCCCGCCAATGAGGTTACCCTGATCCTCAACATTGATAAAAATGAAAAGGTCAAGGTTTATGATATCAGGTTAAGGGGAAACCAAAGCCTGACCGCCGATATGGCCCTCTCTGCCTTTAAGAAAACCAAAGAGAAAAGTATTTTCAATCCCATGAACGATTTCGACAAACTGGTAGTGAATTCCGCGGTGGATGCTGCCACTGTCGATTTTCTGGAGATCGGCAACCACATCGCCGGCCATGTCAATGAAAATATCCGGATCCGGATCTTTAAATCGTCCAAGTTCATCGATGAAGATTATCAGACCGATAAACAACTCCTGCTCGAAAAGTACAATTCACTGGGATACCGCGATGCCAGGATTATCCGGGACAGCATTTCCAGAAACGACGATAACACGATCAACATCGACATCTGGGTGGAAGAGGGGCCAAAATACTACATCCGGAGCATTACCTGGCTGGGCAATACCAAGTACACTTCAAAATTTCTCGACCGCCTCCTCAAAATCGGCAAAGGCGATGTCTATGACAGGGCGGCGTTGGACCAGGCACTCACCTACAGCCCCGATGGTAGTGACATCCGATCGCTCTATATGGACGACGGATATCTGTTTTTCGATGTGATCCCGGTTGAGGTAAGGGTCGACAATGATTCCGTCGATCTGGAAATCAGGATGCACGAAGGCAAACAAGCCATTGTCCGGAAAGTCACCCTGAAGGGAAATACCAGAACCAACGACCATGTAGCGCTCAGGGAGGTTCACACCCGTCCCGGGCAGTTGTTCAGCCGCGACCGTTTGATCCGCTCCCAGCGACAACTTGCACAACTGAAATATTTTGATGCCGAAAAACTTTCCCCTAATGTAAATCCCAATACAGAAGACGGGACAGTGGATATAGGATATGATGTTTCAGAAACATCAGCCGATCAGGTGGAACTCTCCGGCGGTTGGGGATATGGCAGGATCATAGGTACCATCGGTCTCTCGTTTAACAATTTTTCTCTGAGGAATATTACCAATTTCAAAGCCTGGAAACCCATTCCCGCCGGTGACGGTCAAAAGTTGAGCGTCCGTTTTCAAACCTATGGAAAAGGTTATTTCAGTTACAGTTTATCGTTCACCGAGCCCTGGCTGGGCGGTCGGAAGCCTTTGGCGCTGAGCTTATCTTATTATCATTCCAAATATACAAACGGCCTCTCGGCAGGTGATGCCGGATTTGCTTACTTCAAAATCGATGGCATCTCCGTTGGTCTGGGCTCTCAGTTAAGGTGGCCGGATGACTATTTCACCCTTTATCACACCCTGAATTACAACCGTTACAATACCTTCAACTACTCCTCCATATTCTCCTTCGGCGGTGGTGATGGAGTTTATAACTCGTTCAGTTACGGGGTCAACCTGGCCAGGAATTCGGTGGATGCCCCGATTTTCGCCCGGAACGGTTCGGAATTATCCCTCAACCTGGAACTTACCCCCCCCTACTCATTGTTCCGCGGTAACGTCGATTACTCCTCCATGCCACCCAGCGAACGCTACCGATGGGTAGAGTACTACAAGATCAAATTCCGGGGCGCCTGGTACATCAACCTGGTTGACAAACTGGTGATGTCGCCACGTCTGCAACTCGGCTTTCTTGGCGCTTACAACAGCAGCATAGGAGTTACCCCCTTCGAAAGGTTTTACCTTGGGGGCGACGGCCTGACTGGCTATAACAACATGGACGGCCGTGAACTGATCGGCATGCGGGGTTATACCAATAACTCGCTCACCCCGGGCTATCCTGCCTCGATGGGCGGAACGGTCTATACCAAATATACCCTCGAGTTAAGGTATCCTATCTCCCTGAACCCCAATGCCACCATTTATGGCCTGGGATTTGTTGAGGCTGGAAATGACTGGCTGAAATGGAATAGTTTTAATCCCTTCAATGTTTATCGTGCCGCAGGTTTCGGGCTCCGGGTTTTTCTGCCTATGTTCGGATTGCTGGGGCTTGACTGGGGATACGGTCTTGACCCCGTTCCCAATGTCAGCGGCGCTGCCGGTGGACAATTCCATTTCTCCATCAATTCATCCATCGATTAATAACCATAATATTTATTCAGCATTCAGTGACATTAAATAAAGCGATATGAAAAGAGCAGTTTTGATGAGTGTGATGATGGTGATGACCGTTATCATGCTGCAGGCGCAGAAATTCGCCTATGTGGATACCGAATATATCCTGGATAATATCCCGGAATTTGCCGAGGCACAGGCCCAGTTGGATGAACTTTCTGCCCAGTGGCAGAAGGAGATCGAAGCCCAGTTTACCGAGGTTGAAAAAATGTACAAAGACTACCAGACTCAGTCGGTTTTGCTTCCGGATGATCTGAAAAAGAAAAAAGAGCAGGAAATCGTGGAAAAGGAAAAGGAAGCCAAGAGCCTGCAGCGGACGCGATTCGGAAAAGATGGCGATCTGTTTAAAAAAAGGCAGGAACTGGTAAAACCCATTCAGGAAAAAGTGTACAATGCCATTCAGGAAATTGCCAATTCCAGCAATTACGCTGTCGTGTTCGACAAAGGGGGCAGCCTCACCATGATGTATGCCAATCCGAAATACGACATCAGTGATGCCGTACTGGACAATCTGGGCGCCAGTATGGGCTCCCGGAAAGGCAAAGGCAAACCGGTGGAGAGCGCACTGCCTGGTTCCCGCTCCGGTGCAGCAGGATCGGGAGAGAATACCCGGGAGAAAAAATAAAATACTATTTTTGCAGCAAGTTTTTATCACAAACCTTATAATTATTACAGATGAGAAAATTAACAACAATTCTTGCCATCATCACGTTGGTTGTTGCTTTCACTGCCGGATCCGTGGCACAAAATCCGATCAAAATCGGTCATATCGATTTCAATTCCTTACTGGCAGCAATGCCCGGGATCGACTCCGTGAAGGTCAAACTTCAGGCACATCAAAAAGTGCTGACGGATCAGATGGATGCCATGAGGGCAGAATTTGAGAATAAATATGTGGATTATCAGGCTCAGGTCGCCGGGATGTCGGAACTCATCAAACAGACCAAAGAAAAAGAACTGACCGACCTTAAAGGCCGCATCGATGCATTCGAGCAGACTGCCAACCAGGACCTGATGACCAAACAGCAGGAGCTGGTGGAACCTTACATTAAACGCGCCAAGGATGCCATCAACGAAGTGGCAAAGGAACATAAATACACCTTCATCCTGAATGCCATCGAGGATGTAATGCTTTACAAAAGCGAAGCCGATGATCTTATGCCGCTGGTCAAGAAAAAACTGGGAATTCAATAACCCTGCAGACGATGTCTGTTTTAAGCTGTCCTTCCGGGCAGCTTTTTTTTTTGCGTTGAGGTGACCCCGGAATTCAGGCTATAAGCAACCGGGAACCTGAATTTTTGTTGAAAAAAATTACCAGTGAATCAGCTTTGCAACCACATTCTCCCCGGCTTGAGTAAAGCGCACCAGGTAGATACCGGAATGCCAACCATCGAGAGAGAGAAGCATCGGGCCATGTGTGATGGGAGCGCGGTACACCCTGCGGCCCTGCATATCCCATATGGTCATCTCCCCCTCGTTCCAGGGCGGTATCATGGTCACATGTTCTCCTGCAGGAACCGGGAAAAACCGGGTCTGAAATGACAAATCTTCCAGTCCGGTGGAATTCCGTGAAAACCCGTAAGCATAAATGGTGATGGCAGGAAACTGCACATAATCCACCCTGATCCAGCCAAACCGGCCGGAATCAGCCGGCGTAACATGACGAACGGCGATATAGCACCCTAAAGTATCATGAGGAAAGGCATTGAATTCACAACCTCCCATCAGGGTCCATCCGCTATAATGCAGGTTATGCACCGAATCGTTGCTCCAGGGAAGATTGTGGCCGATAGTATCGTGATAACCATAGCAGTTCGCCAACTTTACCGGATACGAATAACCGGGATACGGATGACAGGTATCGGTCCGGCCGGCTATCTGATACTCTCCGGGTTTTAGTGAATGAATGCTGATCCTGAAACCTCCCCCTCCCAGTGCAAAATTACCGATGGAAGAAATGAACATGTCGTAGGATTGATCGCCGTCGATATCGAACTTGTAAACAGCAGGCGGAAAATTGGTATTATGATTATTGGGGCCGATGATGGTCGTATCCGGTTCGATATCCACAAAATATCCCTGTGAAGTGACTTCACCGGCGAGGATATACTGTGCCCCGGCAAAGCGAGGGTGCAGGACTGCGGTTGCCAGCACCAACACTGCGATGGTCGTCGGCAGGCAACCTCGCATGGCTAATTTTTTCATAACAGAAAAAATAATCAGATGTGAAAGAACTTCAGAAAATGGAATTTCCACCTTCCCAGGCTTACATACAAACCGTGCCGGTAAAGCTCATCGCCATGCCTGTCATAAGTTTTCTCATCGAAGACATCCAAAAGCCGCCAATGGTTGCCTGCCAGATCATGGCCAGGGATACGGATCCTTCCGGAGGAGTGTTCACCGGAATAGTTGACCGCGATCAGGTACCTGCTATCCCCGTCACACCAGCACCATGCCACAATATTTTCCGCAGTATCATTGCCTTCCCATCCTTCCATGGTACAAAGTTGCCAGTATCCGCGGTGAAAGACCGGCTGGCGGAGTTCAGCCAGCAATTTCCTGTAAAAATATTCAAGCGATTCATCCACGGATTCTTCAGGTCGTCGTTTCAGAAATACCGGGATTTTCACGCGGCGCCCTTCGCACTGTCCTTCATGGAATAATTTTGCCCCCTGAAGTGTGGAAAAAATGATGGCAGCCGCCTGACGTTTCCCGTCGGGAAAAACCTCCGCATGCCTTGTTTCATCATGATTTTCGATAAACCGGCAAAGGTGTGACTGAAAATTGGTATCGGCGGTGAGGTGCATCCTGACTGCGGAAGCAGAATCATGGGCGAGCCGGTCATATAGCCGCTTATCATAGCAATAATCAAAACCCTGCTGCTGGAGGGGGTACTCAGTCTCCCAATATGCCTCCGCGATAAAGATAAAATCCCGGTTCATCCTTTTCACGGCCGGGATCATCTCCTCCCAGAAATCGAGTCTGGGCCTCATTCCGGCCTTCGCTCCCCAGGTTTGTTCAAATATATCATTCATCATGAGCATGGCCATATCGCACCTGACCCCGTCGCACATCCCGGCGATCCGTTTCAGCGTACCAAGGGCTTCCGCGCGCAACCCGGCATGAAATGCATTCAGTTGAAGAACATCTTCCCATGCGGGATAATAAGGATCTTTACCGCAGGCAAAAATATGTTTTCCATGCTTTACCCAGGTTACCGGATCATTGGCAATATCTTCGGAAGTTCCACGGATAAAATAGTCGGGTACAGTATCTGCCCATGGGTGGTCATGGGCAACATGGTTGGGAACGAAATCAAGAATCAGTTTGATCCCGTATCGGGCCAGGGCTTTTCGCGCTGCCGCCAAACCTTCCAAACCGCCATGTGCTTCATCCGGGATATATTGCCGGATACAATACCCTGATGCCGGTTTGAAATGGCAATCCCGGCCGGACTTCTTTCCCACACCCCCATTAGCCAAACTGCATCGAAATTCATGGCTGCAATCCTGTCCCATTCAGGTTCAGGAACATTGAACAGGGTAATCCTCCTCCCTTCCCGGGCAGTTAATTCTTCCAGCCAGAGCCTCGTGTTGATTTCGCAGATGACCGGGTTTCTTTTCCAGAATTCCATATAATTGCCTTTTATTGATTAACGGCTCCAGCTTCTGATCCTTGAATCGATGAAATCTACGATCTGCTGGTGCTCATCTTTTCCGTTACCACTGACTTTCAGAGGTTTACCAAACTCAATATAGATGGGCCGGTCGCGGTGGATCGGCCCAAGGTAAGAAGAAACACGGCTAAAACCCCAGAAATCTGTTTTAATGGCGACAGGCACCACCTGAACTCCCGTTTTGGCAGCCAGTTTAGTACCCAGGGAATTGAATTCCTCCTGGCGGAAGACAGGCCGGCGTGTACTCTGAGGAAAGATCACAATGGATATTCCCGTTTTCAATATTTCAGGGCCTTGTTCCATCACGATTTTAAAATCCTCCCTTGGGTTTTCACGGCTCAGTACGATCGGATTCCTGGAAAGCATTACATCCCTGAATGCCCAGTGTTTTACCAGCGCGTCTTTTACCACGAAAGTGATACGCACCAGTGGTTGGATGATCCCGGGAAATATCATGGTTTCGAGAGTGCTCATATGATTGCTGAGGATAAGGGCAGGTTCCTTCAGATTCCTGAGATGGTCCAGCCCGGTGATGTGGAACCTCCCGCCGCAACGCTCAACGCTGGTAAAAATATCATGGGAGGTATCGATCCATGTATCTGAGTCATATTTACCTTTCCGGGCAAGGCTTCTGGACTGAAAAACAGTTTTCAGGAACATCGCGGTAAAAACGTAACGGGTATTTCCGGTAATCCTGTCCAGCCAGAAATGAGGGGTATCCTCAGGGGTATGATATTCGTCAGATGCGGTAATTTCTGATCTCATGGCACGGGTTTTCGGGGTTTTACATCCTAAGTTTCCTGGTCATACCAGCCTGCGTACATATTATAATTACCTGAGATGCGTTTTACCTGACCTTCCAGAAGCGACTGATCAATATCCTTCACCTTCCTTGCCGGAAGCCCGGCCCAGACCGTTCCGGATCCTACCACGGTGCCTTCGGTCACTACCGCCCCGGCACCGACGATAGAGTTGCTATGGATCACGGCGCCATCCATCACGATCGCCCCCATGCCGATCAGCACATTGTCGTGAATGGTACATCCATGGACAATGGCGTTATGGGCTATGCTGACGTTGTTGCCGATGTGGACCGGCGCCTTCTGATAGGTGCAGTGAATGATCGCACCATCCTGAATATTGACATTATCGCCTATTCGGATGGAATGGACATCGCCCCTGACTACCGCATTAAACCAGACGCTGCAGTGGTCACCCATCACGACATCACCCGTAATCGTGGCATTATCGGCCAGGAAACAGTGAGCGCCAAATTTCGGAATTACCCCTTTGACAGATTTAACAACAGCCATAGAGAATTATTTTATCGGTGCAACATTTACATAATCAATTGAATAATGCAATCCCCGGTTCTCTGTTCGTTGCCGGGCCGCTTTTATGATCAGATACCCGATGTTGATCAGGTTTCGCAATTCACACAGCGGCCGGGTGAGGATCGATTTATGATAAAGGTCTTCCGTTTCACGGTAGATGAGATTCAACCGGTCCAGCGCTCTCTGAAGACGGAGGTTGGACCGAACGATTCCGACATAACTGCTCATGATTCCCTGCAACTCTTTAAGCGACTGGGTAATAAGCACCATTTCCTCATTAAGGACCATTCCTTCGGCATCCCAGTCAGGTATTTCATTCCTGTGGTTGATTTGCCTGAAGATCTCAGACGAATGGAGGCTGGCCCGGTGTGAAAAGACAAGCGATTCAAGCAGCGAATTGGAAGCCAGTCGGTTAGCTCCGTGCAAACCGGTGGATGAGCATTCACCGGAAGCATAGAGGTTATGGATGGAACTCCGGCCGAATTCATCGACTTTAATTCCGCCACAGGTATAATGGGCGGCTGGCACAACCGGGATCATATCTTTGCTGATGTCGATCCCGATACTGAGACATTTGGCATAAATATTGGGAAAATGGTTGATCAGTTCATTTTTCGGGATATGACGACAATCGAGAAAAAGATAATCATCGCCACTGATTTTCAATTCATTATCAATTGCCCGGGCTACGATATCACGGGGGGCCAGGGATAGACGCGAGTCATACTTATGCATGAATTCATTTCCTGCCCTGGTCTTCAGTACCCCGCCGAAACCCCTCATCGCTTCGGTGATCAGGAAAGCAGGCCTTTCATGAGGGTTGTAGAGAGAGGTTGGATGAAACTGGATGAATTCCATATTTTCCACAGTCCCTTTGGCCCGGTATACCATGGCGATGCCATCACCGGTAGAGATAGTGGGGTTGGTGGTATTTCCGTAAACATTCCCGGCTCCGCCGGTAGCCAGCAGGGTAAGACGCGAGAGTATGGTATCGACCAACCGGGTGCGCGGATTCAGCACATAAGCGCCGAAGCAGGTAATACCGTCGGTCCGGCGGTTGACCTCATGCCCGAGATGGTGCTGGGTGATCAGGTCGATGGTAAAGCAATCCTCCAGTATCTCGATATTGGGATGCATGCGCACCTGGTCGAGCAGGGTATTTTCGATCTCCTTGCCGGTACTGTCTTTATGATGGAGCACCCGGTATTCGGAATGCCCTCCCTCCTTGGCAAGGTCGTAGCGTCCGGTTTTGGTCTTGTCGAAGCGGGTGCCCCATTTGACGAGTTCGCGGATCCTTGCCGTAGATTCGGTAATGGTAAACCTTACCACCTCCTCGCGGCACAAACCGGCCCCCGCGTTGATCGTATCCTGGATATGTTTCTCATAGGAATCCGGTGTGTACATCACGGCCGCAATCCCTCCCTGGGCCCAGCTCGTTGCCGTATCGTCCATCTTCGACTTGGTGACAATGCACACTTTCCCAAGCTTCGCCACTTTAATGGCATAGGTAAGACCGGCTATTCCGCTTCCAATGACCAGGAAATCGACATGTTTTCTCATCTCTACAACTCCAGCATCAGTTTAACAGGGTCGTAACCTTCGGTAAGCAGTTTCACCGGCTCTTCCACCAACTCTTTTATCCTGACCAGGAAACCAACCGACTCCCGGCCATCAATGATCCGGTGATCATAGGAGAGGGCCACATACATCATGGGAGCAATCACCACATTGCCACCCATGGCAACCGGCCGTTCTTCGACCTTATGCATTCCGAGAATGGCGGCCTGCGGGGGGTTGATGATAGGCGTGGACATCAGGGAACCAAAAACACCACCATTGGTAATGGTGAAAGTTCCACCCTTCATCTCATCTATACCGATCCTGTTCTCCCTGGCTTTACCTGCAAGTTCCCTGATCTTAAGTTCGATCTCTGCCATGCTCATGCGCTGGGCATCTCTCAGCACAGGAACTACCAGGCCCTTTGGAGCACTCACGGCAATGCCGATGTCGGCATAATTGGGGGTCACCAGCTCATCTCCGTCGATCATGGAGTTGACCTGCGGAAAGTCACGCAATGCGATAGTCACTGCCCGTGTAAAAAACGACATAAACCCAAGGCCGGTATCGTATTTTTCCCTGAACTCCTTACCATATTTCTCCCTGATGTCGAGGACAGGCTTCATATTCACCTCGTTGAAGGTGGTGAGCATAGCGGTCTGGTTTTTCACCTGAACCAGTCTTTCGCTGAGTTTAAGCCGAAGGGTGGTAAGTTTTTTTCTCTCCTCCCTGCGTTGGTAACCGTGTTCGGGGTCTATTGTTTTACCGGCCTTTCCGGCGATCCAATTTTCAACATCCTTTCTGGTAATTTTCCGGTCGCCGAAAAAATCCCGGAGTTCACCGGATGGCAATTTTTCAGTTTCTACCAATTTCCTGGCCAGCGGAGTGGCATGGAGTTGACTGGCTTCAGTGGGTGGTGCCCCGGAGGCCGGTACGTTGGCGGTGACCGGGCTGGTGGTAACAGGTTCAGGAGCAGCCTTAACAGCAGGTTTCGGTGATGGCAGCGATCCCGTTTGGTTCACCTCGATTCTCGCCAACACTGCACCTACCGGCAGGGTATCCCCTTCCTGAACGAGAATTTTAATGATCCCGGGTTCCGGTGTATTCACCGGAAATGAAGCTTTATCGGAGTCGATCTCCACCACCTCCTGATCTTTCTCCACCTGGTCTCCATCGGAAACCAGCCATTTGGCAACCTGCACCTGGGTGATGGATTCACCCGGGCTTGGAACTGTTATTTCGATCTGCATATCCATTTTCTGTTTTGCAAAATTACGATGATAGCCAATAGATGAACCAATCCTTCTGTTAATTCACCTGATATTCATGGTCGGCACAATGGAGGCGGCAAGATTTGTTGGCATGGTCGCAGGTGCACTGTCCAAGCGCTTTCTGTACAATAAGTTTCTGCTGTATTTTATGCAGCCTGCTTGAGCCTGTGGCCGGGCTTCCGCTGGCCGGTCGGGCCACATGCCTCAACTCCACTCCGTTATAATTGATCAGAATATACTTCCACGCGCCCATGTTGACCGGTTCCTCCTGTGCCCATTCGTAGTACTCCGCCTTCGGATAACGCCTGATAATCTCATTCATCTGGCTGACCGGTAATGGGTAAAGTTGCTCCAGGCGGATCACGGCCACCTCATCTTTCTGCAACTTTGCACGCTCTTCCACGATATCATAATAAATTTTACCGGTGCAGAAAACCAGGCGGTTCACCTTTTGCGGGTCGGCTTCCGGATCATCGAGTACTTCCCTGAAACCTCCGGAGGTAAAATCCTCCGTTGGTGAAACACATGCGGGATGACGCAACAGGCTCTTGGGGGTAAATACGACCAGTGGTTTCCGGAATGGCCAGGCAAGTTGCCTGCGGAGCAGGTGGAAAAAGCTGGCGGGTGTGGTACAGTTGGCAACAATCATATTCTGGTGTCCGCAAAGCGAGAGAAACCGTTCCATGCGGGCTGAAGAATGTTCGGGCCCCTGTCCTTCATAACCATGGGGCAGCAGCAATACGGTTCCGTTCATTACTTTCCATTTGTCTTCAGCGCTGCTGATATATTGATCGATGATGATCTGCGCCCCGTTGCTGAAATCTCCGAATTGCGCCTCCCAGAGGGTCAACCCGTGCGGAGTGGCAAATGCATAACCGTATTCAAATCCAAGCACACCATATTCCGAAAGCAAAGAGTTATAAATGCTGAACCGGCCCTGATCCGGACTGAGGTGGGCAAGTGGAGTGTACTTTTCCTCCGAATCCTCTACGGTGAGTACTGCATGCCGATGGCTGAAAGTACCCCGCTGGCAATCCTGTCCACTGATGCGCACAGGATGTCCGTCCAGCAATAACGATCCGTAAGCCAACAATTCGCCCATCGCCCAGTCGAGTTTACCGGATTCAACCATCTGCAGCCGCTCTTCCTGCATTTTCAGAATTTTTCGGAAGAATTGTTTCCCCTCGGGCAGGGCTGCCAGCTTCCCTCCTATTTCTTTCAGCCTTTCGGCAGAAATCGCGGTGGAAGGCGAGGAGAGAAAGTCATTGGGTGCTGCACGGTGCAACCCCTGCCAGATATCATCCAGAAAAGGTTCGATATCCCCCTTTTCAATGGCTTTACTGGCAACGAAACTCTCTTCAAACCGCTGGTTGATCTCCCCGCGGATCTGATCAATATTCATCTCCTGCAGGGTTCCTTCCTGTTTGAGTTTCCGGATATAAATTTCCAGCGGGTCAGGATGGCTTTCAATGATCTTGTAGAGTACCGGCTGGGTAAACCTGGGCTCATCACTTTCATTGTGCCCATATTTCCGGTATCCCAGCAGATCGATGAATATATCCCTGCGGAACCTTTCCCGGAACTCCATCGCCAGTTGCACCGTGTAAACCACTGCTTCCACATCATCGGCATTGACATGGAAGATAGGCGCCTGGATTGTTTTGGCCACATCGGTGCAATAGACGCTGCTGCGACCGTCGAGGTAATTGGTGGTAAACCCTATCTGGTTGTTCACCACGAAATGTATCGTCCCGCCGGTACGGTATCCTTCCAGGTCCACCATCTGGAGCAGTTCGTAAATGATTCCCTGCCCGGCGATCGAAGCATCGCCGTGAATAAGCACCGGAACCACCTTGCTGTTATCATCCCGGTAAAGATGATCGATCCTGGCTCGCGCGATACCTTCCACCACGGGGTTAACGGTTTCGAGGTGGGATGGATTAGGGGCCAGGGTAAGGCGGACCGTGTTACCCGATTCAGTCAGCACATCGGAAGTATAACCAAGATGGTATTTCACATCGCCGAGAAGTTCCTCGTCGTGATACTCTTTGCCTTCGAATTCGGAAAAGATCTGGGAGACAGGCTTCCTGAGAATATTGGCCAGCACGTTGAGCCTTCCCCTGTGGGCCATTCCCATCACAAACTCTTTCACCCCGAGTTTTGCGCCGGTTTGGATCAGGGCATCCAGGGCAGGAATCAGCGATTCGGAGCCCTCGAGTGAAAAACTTTTCTGTCCGGTGAACTTTTTCCGGACAAATTTCTCAAAAAGCACACCCTCAGAAAGTTTCCGAAGTACCGGAACTTTCTCACCGACCGAAAAGCGGGGAGTATTGCGGCCGGGTTCCATTTTTTCCTTGAGCCACGTGACCATTTCAGGCCGCCGGATGAACATATATTCCACGCCGATGGATTGACAATAGGTGGCCTGAAGATGGTCAATTATGACTGACAGCCGCGCATTACCAAGGCCCAGTTCTTTTCCTGCCTGGAAGACCTTGTTCATATCATCGCCGGTGAGGCCGAAATGCTCTATATCGAGCGTGGGTTGATATTGCCGGCGTGTCCGTACCGGATTGGTTTTGGTAAAAAGGTGCCCCCTTTTCCTGTATTCATCAATGAGTTCGATCACCCGGAACTCATGCGGGACCATATACGCTTTTCCACTTTCCTCCTGGAATCCTGCCCGGCAAAATTCATAGCCTTCAAAAAATTTCCGCCAGCTCTCCTCTAATGATTCAGGGGCCTTGCAATACTGGTCGTACAGCCCGTCTATGTAACTATGGTCTGACTGCTGCAGATAGTTGAACTTGTCCATGCGATTATAATGGTTTTTTGGCCAAATATACAGATATTTATGTTGGTCGAAATAATTACATTTGCATTTTCAAACACTAAACAATGGATTATATAAGGCAATACATCGAAGAAAACCGCGACAGGTTCCTGCAGGAACTGTTTGCCCTGATCAGGATTCCCTCTGTGAGTTCTGTAGCTGATCATAAAGACGATATGGTGCGCGCCGCCGAATACTGGCGCAAAATCCTGCGGGAAGCAGGATGTACCAGGAGCGAGATCTTTCCGACTGACGGCAACCCGATTGTTTACGGAGAAAAGATCATTGACCCTGTTTTACCCACAGTGCTGGTTTACGCACACTATGATGTCATGCCGGTTGACCCCCTGCATCTCTGGAAATCGCAGCCTTTCAAACCTGAGGTCAGGGATGAAAAGATCTATGCCCGTGGAGCAGATGATGATAAAGGTCAATCCTTTATGCATGCCAAAGCCTTTGAATTGATGGTCAAAACCAATACCCTCCCATGCAATGTGAAATTCATGATTGAAGGCGAAGAGGAGATCGGTTCCGCCAATATTGGCCCGTTCTGCACAAAGTACAAGGAAATGCTGAAATCAGACATCATTCTGGTGTCGGATACCAGTATGATATCGCTGGAAACCCCTTCGATCACAGTAGGACTGCGGGGTCTGGCCTATATGGAGGTGGAAGTGACTGGGCCGAATGTGGATCTCCATTCCGGACTTTTTGGCGGAGCCGTTGCCAATCCGGCCAATATACTTGCCAGGATGGTTGCCTCCCTGACGGACGATGACGGAAGGATCACCATTCCGGGATTTTATGATGATGTACTGGTGATCAGCCCTGAGGAGCGGGCTGCTATGGCCAAGGCACCTTTCAATGGAGAAACCTATAAGAAAAACCTTGGGGTGAAGGCCCTTTTCGGCGAAAAAGGATACACCACCAAAGAGCGCACCGGCATCAGACCGACTCTGGATATCAACGGCATCTGGGGCGGGTATACCGCCGAAGGTTCCAAAACGGTGCTGCCATCCAAAGCATATGCCAAGATCAGTATGCGCCTGGTGCCTAACCAGGATTACCGTAAAATTGGTGAACTCTTTAAAAGTCATTTTGAATCAATCGCACCCGATTATGTGACCGTTAAAGTTACCTTCCACCATGGCGGACAGGCTTATGTATCTCCCATTGATACCGTCGGATACCAGGCAGCCAGCAAAGCGATGGAAAAGGTGCTTGGATCGGTGCCTGTACCTGTGAGATCGGGTGGCAGCATCCCCATCATTCCCCAGTTTGAAGAGATCCTCGGGGTGAAATCCATTCTGCTTGGCT
>CAYLVY010000052.1:262-24248 GCA_964387205.1 uncultured Draconibacterium sp. | reverse complement strand
GACAATAAGACCGTTTGCTGGCCATATCCGAGTGTTACGGACAGAAACATGGCGGCGAACATCACCAGCATGTTCCTGAGCAATTTTGTAACATTTCTCATAATTGAAGGTTTTGGTTAATAAATGAGTGAATTAAGAAAAAAAAGGATTGAATCATTAACAGTGGGGGTAGAATCAGGAAGTGTATTGTTTGATGATAACATAGCCGGATGTATGACAAATGAAAAATTGCCAACAATTGTCAATCTTATTGATTTACAATTATATAGCATTTTCGTATTCCCTTACTCAAAAGTGCAAAGATAACAGCATTTTTTAAATTAACACTATCTTTCAGCAACTTTTTGCAATTTTTGCCATCCATTTTTACCGTTTTTGCCAATTTGGTTATCCGGCGAACCTTGTTACTGGTTCCGGACCATGAGTGACCGGTAAAAGGAGTTGTTTTCTGTCCTGATTTTCAGCATGTAAAAACCGTCCGGCAAAAGTGGAAGTTCAATCTGAACAGAAGAAGCGGCATTAAGTGCCCGCGCAAGGATCCTCCGACCATCCGGAGTAAAGATGGTGATCTCCTGAAGTGGCTGATCCGACTGTATGTTGATCGATTTTTGTGCCGGATTGGGAAAGACCCGCAGATTTACCACGGATAGTTCCCTTGTGCCGGTGATGATATCAACCGGAATGGTATCAGAATTTTCTGACAGGATGCATTCTTCAAACCTGCTCTGGATGAAATAGAAATAAACACCGGATTCATCCACCGGGTCCTGAAACAAGGTATCCGGAACAGGTTGGCTGTTCCTTCTGGAGAACTCACCGACCAACCCTTTGCGCCGGTATATATCATATCCGGTTAATTGCAATGGCTGATGGTCGGATATACCAATCCGGCAGTCGTCAACAGCCCAGGGATACCAGAGCCCGTTGCCATCGCCATCTGTCGCATGCCAGGCAATATCCACAATTTCACCGGTATAGGCCGATAAGTTCACATGGTAAGGAACTTCCCAGTCGTTAATTCCATTCAGCGAAGGATAGGGGGGCAGTGCGGAAAGATCAAAAAGGGTTTGCCAGGTTTGTCCGTTATCAGAAGATACCTTCACATAATAATGGTCCTGATGCAGGGAACCCTGGAAAGCATAACTCCAGAACGTCAGATCGCCCGTCACATATACATCTTCGGCAATCAGCCACTCGTCCTGATGGGTATAATCCCAATTGAGACCTGCTGAAAAATTTCCGGAATGCACACCCACGGGAGTGGAGATCGGGACCTGTATCCACCGTGCAGTCGGATTGGTATGCCTGGTACTCCATTCAACGGGGGGAAATACCGGCTCCTCGAATCCCTGGTCGAGGATGTTTCCACCGTGACAGACAGGTGGTTGCCAACTCAGGTTTACGACGTTTCCGGCCGGCAGCGCCAGTGGGTGCTCTGCAGGATAACAAACGGTGGAAATCAGGATATTATCAATTCCCCAACTCACCATATCGGCGGAATTCAGACCGACAGCCCTGAACCGGATCCGGAATCCCTTTCCCCTTACCAAACTTAAATCAATCTGCTGATGGCTCCAGCCGAAGGACCCGTTATTGCTGAATTCGGCCTTTTTGTGCCAGTCACCATGGTGATACACCTCCACCAGAAGTTTTTCTCCGGAGGTGCCGTTGCGGTCAACCAGACGAATATCAAAGTCGAGCCAGATGGCTGCACAGGTATAGGGAACCCCATTAAAAACGGGACTTACCAGCGACAGATCATAATCCACCTGCGGGGGTTGCCAGGCGAATATGGCCGAAGGGGCGGGAAACCCCTCCATGACATCAATGGTCCAATTCGACTGTATGGGAAAAAATGTCCAATCATTGAAAGAAAAATTGCCGCTCTCCCATGTTTCGTGAAAGGGCAATTCCCTTCCCCAGGTTATAGGGATCTGCAGTGGGCCTTCTGCCGTGCTCAGGGCTTGCTGTCCCGGGTATCCATAAGGATCAAGGTCGTAATGTGCTGAAACGGTGTACTGGTAAAATCCCGGTTCCAGGTTTTCATCAAGGTAACTTAAGGAATCAGGATGAGTCTGGTCACCCACCTGGACATTGTCACGGAAAATTATATACCCCAGAAGCCCGGGTGGTGTTGCGGAAGAGGTATCCGTGACCACTGCAGGTTTATCCCACGACAGATATGCACTGGCCTCAAACGGATAGCCGTCAAGGTTTCTGACAGGATACAGGTAACGGGCTGTAAAAGTGGTGCATGACGGGCCGGAATCCCCGCTGCCGTACAAAGCACGGACACAGGCAGTGTATGCGGAACCGAACTGTACCTGTTCCGGAGGGATCCGGAAGGCATTCTGGGTTGTATAACCGATAATGGCATTATCAAGGTAAAAATAGTATCCGAGAATGCAGTTGGCCTGCTGTTGGGCCGGTTCGGATGCTACCACCGAAATATTATCGATGTTCCAGCGGCCGATGTCCTGAGAATGGCCGCCGAAAGCCCGGAAACGAATACGAAAGTCATTCCACGACTGTTCGGAAATATCAAGTTCCTCACTGGTCCATAAAATATTTCCGCTCTCACTGGAATGGGATTTTTTTACAGTCCATTGATTTCCGTCCCATATTTCGACCGCCATTTGATTAACGGTGGTGTTTCCGACAGTCTCCAGAAAGATATCATACTTCAATATCAGCAAGGTGCTTCTGACACCGGAGAGATATTTGCTGGTCAGCGTTTGATCGTACCCCTGAAGTGGCGGTATCTGATAGAACTGAGCGGAGGGGGCGGGGTTGCCGTTGGCAGCATTAACGGCCCAGTTTGCGTTTGAGGGAACAACAGACCATTGCTGCGTGGCAAAAGAGCCTGAACCCCAGTTTTCCATGAATAATACTTTTGCATAAGTTGGCACCTTCCATCTCGCCATCAGGCTGCTGTCGCTCACTGTCAGCTCCTCCGGCGGGATGCGGACCTGCAGCAGGTTCAGGCTCAGTGATACCGGGCCAACCACCGGAACTGTCTGGACCAGTGTATCATAACCAAACCTGGCGATGGTGAGTTTATAACTACCTTTCCAGACCGCCGGGAAACTGATGAGACCGGAGGTATCGGCAATAGCGGTGTAGAGCGTGTCCGGATAAACCAGGTTACGGAATTTCACCAGCGCGCCGTTGGAATTAGAAGACTCACAACTGGTTGAAATGGTTAGATTTACAGGCGATGTCCAACATTTTCCGATGATATTGGAAAATGCCGGAGCCGACCAGTTGTTGCCCGGATAGCCGGCAGCCACTGCCCATCGGTATGGTCCGCAGGGAAGAGAACTCCACCCGCTGTCGATGCAGGATAGCCCGGATGTAGCATACAACTGCACCCATGCTGCCTGGTTCTGTTCTTCACCCTGACGCAACCGCCAGATTCTGTATGAGACGGGGGCGCAAGGCAGGTCATGCATCAATGCCGGGCCGCCCGGGCCGCTGACGCGAGACCGCATCATATAATTACCCCCTGCGGGAAACCATGGACTGCTGCCGGTGACAAACCTCGAAAAACTCCTGAACTGACCAGAGGTTTCATCGATCGCGAGCCCGGCAGCATTCGGAGGATTTCCTCCCTGTACCATCACCATATAATAGGAACCGCTTCCGACAAGAATGGTATCAGGGAATGCAAACTCATTCCATCCCAATGATGCCGGTACAATGGTATAGGGTCCGCCAACCACGGTACCCGGAACACCGTTGACCCCATCAGACAGACAGATCTGCACCTGGAATGGTTGAAGAGGATTGCCGCCTGTCGGGTAGTTAGATGAATTGCCCACATGGATGCTTCCTCCGGTAATGGATGCCGGGTACCCTTTAGGAGTAAATTTCACCGCGTTCATATTTCCCTGGAAAGACCAGATGATGAAACCCTCCTGTAATCCATCATCATACAATAATTCATACTCTCCGGATGGCGCTGACCAGAACAGGGGGATAAGGGCGGAGGTCGTATCGAGCAGGGCAGTAACGGAACCCGGCGGGAATAGCCTTTCATTTAACTGGACATTCAATGTGGTCGTAATTCCGGGTTGAATCTGCACCGGTGCCGATATATAAGTCTGGAAACCCGGCTTGGTAATGGTAACCGTGAAAGTCCCTGCCGGTGTAACGGAAAGGCTGTACAACCCTCCCGAAACAGAATAAGTGATCTGGCCGTTGACTTCAATCCTGGCGCCAACGACCGGTTGCCCGGTATTAGCAAAGGTAACCGTACCGGTGAGAAGGGCGGGCAGCGCATCTGCCCAGAGGGGCAGCACAGAAAGAACAAGCCGGAGAAGCAGAGATGCCATGATCTTACCTTTCCGCCGGAACCTCCCTGCAGCATGCATTCTTGTCAGAAAATACCGGTTTCCGGACATCGGTTTACCTGGTTTTCAAATTACAAAGTTAAATAAAAGGTGCTTTTTTTGAAGGATAATATTGCCGGATTGAATTTTTTTTTAACTTTGCACTCCCAATTTCATAAACAATAATTATCTGAAATCATGTACGCGATTGTTGAAATAGCCGGCCAGCAGTTTAAAGTAGAGAAGAACCAGGAGATATTCGTCCACCGTCTTGATGGCGAGCCCGGAAAGAGCATGGAATTCGATCAGGTATTGCGGGTGGACAATGACGGGCAGGTCAGCGTAGGTAAACCGGTAGAGACCGGAGGCCGCATCGATGCCACCATTATGGACCATGTTCGTGGCGATAAAGTGGTTGTTTTCAAGAAAAAGCGCCGGAAAGGTTTTCAGAAAGAGACCGGTCACCGGCAGGATTTCAGCAAAATCCGCATCGACGAAATTCATGTTTAACCGTTAACCCTTCCATACAGGAATTAACATCATATCATTTCATTATGGCACACAAAAAAGGAGCGGGCAGTTCGAGCAATGGCCGGGAATCGCACAGCAAACGTTTAGGCGTAAAGATCTATGGTGGCCAGTTAGCCAAGGCCGGCAACATTATCCTCCGTCAGCGCGGAACAGTCCACAACCCCGGCATTAACGTAGGGATTGGCCGCGATCATACCCTCTATGCCCTGAGTGACGGCATCGTAGAATTTAAAAAACGTAAAGACGACCGCTCATTTGTCACAGTTTCCCCGATTACGGAACCTGCCAATTAAGCGATTGCACCTATTTCGCGCCCTGGCGCACCACTGAAACGGCATGGTCAACTCCAGCCGTTTTTTTTGTTTCCTGAAACCAAATACCTGATCATATGCTTTCACTGAATTACATCCGTGAACACCGGCAGGAGGTGATCGATCGCCTGGCGGTTAAAAATTTCACCGGACAAGAGATCATCGGACAGATCATACACCTGGATAACCTCCGCAGGGAAACCCAGAAACAGCTTGACGACCTTCAGGCTGAAGCAAACCAGATGGCGAAAGAGATCGGGATGCTCTTTCAGACGGGCAAAGCCATGGAGGCCAATGCCCTGAAAGCCCGTACCTCAGAACTGAAAAACCTCTCCAAAGAGGCGGATGCGCGCCTGGCAGGTATTAAAACCGAACTTGATGACCTGCTGGTCCGCGTTCCTAACCTCCCCCACCCCTCCGTTCCCCCCGGCAACAGTGCAGAGGATAACCTCATCATGGCAATGGAAGGGGTTGTCCACCCTCTCTCCGACGACTATCTGCCTCACTGGGAGTTGACGACACGGTACAACCTGATTGATTTCAACGCTGGCAACAAAATCACAGGGGCAGGATTTCCGCTCTACACCGGCAAAGGAGCAAGGCTTCAACGCGCGCTGATCAACTTCTTCCTCGATGAAGCCGTGAAAGCAGGATACACGGAAGTCCAGCCTCCATATCTCGTCAACGCCGATTCCGCCTATGCCACGGGGCAATTACCCGACAAAGACGGCCAGATGTACCATGCCACGGCGGATGACCTTTACCTCATACCAACTGCCGAGGTACCGGTAACCAATATTTACCGTGACGTGATTTTACAGGCCCGGGATTTGCCATTGAAAAACGCGGCTTACTCGGCATGCTTCCGCCGTGAAGCCGGTTCGTACGGAAAAGATGTCAGGGGATTGAATCGTCTCCACCAGTTCGACAAAGTGGAGATCGTCCAGATCGCACACCCCGACCATTCCTATGCCATTCTGGAAGAGATGCGGGAGCATGTCAGCGGGCTTTTGCGAAAACTGGAACTGACGTTCCGGGTGGTTAAGCTGTGTGGCGGCGACATGAGTTTCACCTCCGCCCTTACATACGATATGGAAGTTTGGGCCCGCGGCCAGGGACGATGGCTGGAGGTCAGCTCAATCAGTAATTTCGAAACCTTCCAGTCGAACCGTCTGAAGTTGCGTTTCAAAGATGAATCCGGCAGGACCACACCCGCCCATACACTCAACGGCAGCGCACTGGCACTGCCCAGAATTGTGGCCGCATTGCTGGAAAACAACCAAACCCCCGGAGGAATCAGCATACCTGCTGCCCTGGTGCCCTACACGATGTTTGAAATGATATGAATTTATGATAAATGATGAAATATTTTTACATTTGTCCCTGAATCCCAACACCAGAACCCATGAAAAAACTCATTTTTATTCTGATTTTCATTTCAGGATTATTCCTTACCCCCCGGGTGGCTGAAGCGCAATTCAAATTCGGCATCAAAGCAGGATATAACGCATCCAAACTCAACACCAACCTCGACAGCATCAAAACCAGCATCAACAGTGGTTTTCACGTCGGACTTTTCGCCAGGATCGGCAAAAAACTCTACCTGCAACCGGAAGTCTACTATACCCTCTCCGGATCGGTGTTTGAAAATGACAGCAAACTGAATACCGGCAACTGGAAACAGAAAGTAAACATGCACACCCTGGATATTCCGGTTTTGGTCGGATTTAAAATAGTGGGTACAGATAAACTCAACTGGAGAATAAATGCCGGGCCCGTTGCTTCATTCGTGCTGGGAACAAAGTTAAAGGATCTTAACGCCAATGAACAGATCGTGAAACTGAAAGAACCGGACCTCTCCGCGGTCAACTGGTCGGTGCAGGTCGGAACCGGTTTTGATATATGGATGGTGACCCTGGATCTCCGCTATCAGATCGGACTGAATAAGGTTATCAAGGAATTTGTGGACGCCAACACAACCATTTATCCGGTGAATTCCTCCAAAAACATCTTTGTCGTAAGCGCCGGATTTAAGATACTGTAGCTGTTTTCTTTCCAATCTGATGAAAGTTAACGGCACCGACTTCCGGACGGTTTGGATGAAGGGTGGAACGGTTTACTACATTTGCCAGAACCATCTCCCCTTTTCTTTCATTATCGGAGAAGCTCACACTTATCAGGACAGTTGCGGGGTAATAAAAACCATGCGGGTACGTGGCGCCGGGGCCATTGGCGCCATGGCAGGATATGCCATGGCACAGGCGTCGCTGGAAGCCCCTGCCCATGGATATCTTCGCTTCATTGAAACAGCAAGGAAAGAGATCGAATCCACCCGGCCAACGGCAAGGAATCTTTTTTATGCTACCGGTAAGGTCTTTCAGGCTGCAGTCATCTCGGCCGCTGAAGCGGTAAGGATGGCTGATGAACTTGCCGACCAGGATGCAAATGCTTCCCGGCAGATCGGTCTTTGGGGAGAGACACTAATCCGGGACGGAATGCGTTTGGAGACCCACTGCAACGCAGGGTGGCTTGCCTTCGTGGATTATGGAACCGCGCTTTCCCCTGTTTATCTGGCCCATCAGGCCGGGAGGAAAATATTCGTCTATGTCGATGAAACCCGTCCCCGAAGCCAGGGAGCACGATTGACTGCATGGGAACTTCATCAGGCAGGTATTCCGCATGCCATCATCCCGGATAATGCCGGTGCATGGCTGATGTCACAGGGCCAGGTCGACCTGATGATCACAGGTGCCGACCGGATCGCGGCCAACGGAGATACCGCCAACAAAATCGGCACCCTGGAAAAAGCCATCGCAGCCTCATACTATGGAATCCCGTTTTATATTGCAGCGCCAACTTCAACGTTCGATGCCGGTTGTCCCGATGGCAAAGCCATTCCGATCGAAGAACGGAGCGAAGATGAAGTTCTTTATATGGAAGGAGCCGGCGAAAAGGGAACACTTGAGAAAATCCTGGTGTGTTCTCCCGGATCGAAGGCTGTCAACCCGGCCTTCGACGTTACGCCATCCGGCCTGATTACAGGTATCATTACCGAAAAAGGGATCATTAAACCCGAAACAGAAGCCATCCGACAACTATTAACCTCTTTTTTATGATAACCAGATTGACTTCCCTGATGATTGTACTGACATTTCTGCTGTCATCCCCTGACCTTTTTGCCCGCAAGGAGCAATCGGATAAAAAGACCGAAAAAAACAAACCAAAGGAGAAACCGGCAGAAGACAGCCTGTACAACTCTTCGCTTGTCAACGGCCTGAAATTCAGAAGTATTGGCCCGGCTTTCGCCTCAGGCAGGATCGCCGATTTTGCCGTGAACCCGAAAAAGCACAGTGAATGGTTTGTGGCGGTTGCTTCAGGACATGTCTGGAAAACGGTAAACAACGGCACCACCTTCGAGGCGGTTTTCGATAGTTATGGCACTTACAGCATCGGATGCGTGATGATGGACCCTTCCAATTCCGGTAAGGTCTGGATCGGAACCGGTGAAAACAACCACCAGCGGGCCCTTGGATATGGGAACGGGGTGTGGAAAAGCGAAGATCATGGAAAATCCTGGAAATGCATGGGGCTTAAGGACTCACGCCAGATTGGCAGAATAGTGATCGATCCGCGCAACTCCGATGTGGTGTACGTGGCCGCAGAAGGATCGGTGTGGGGGCCCGGCGGTGAGCGTGGTTTGTACAAAACAACGGACGGTGGTACAACCTGGAAAAAAATGCTGGAGATCAGCGAAAACACGGGGGTCAATGACATCGTGATGGACCCCCGCAACCCGGATGTACTCTATGCGTCGTCAGAACAGAGGCGCCGGCATGTCCATACCAAAATCGGGGGCGGTCCGGAAACTGCGATATATAAAACAGTGAACGGAGGAGAAACCTGGAACAAACTCACCTCCGGCCTTCCATCCGGCCCGATGGGGGGGATCGGACTCGCCATATCGCCTGTCAATCCGGATATAATCTATGCGATCATCGAAGCAACCCCTGAATCCAAAGGTTTTTACCGAAGCACCGACCGCGGGGCTTCCTGGCAGAAGATGAGTGACCATACGGCCCAGGGCCAGTATTACAATGAGATATTCTGCGACCCAAAAGATCCGGACAAGGTCTATTCCGTCGAAACATTCTCCCATGTAACCACCGACGGCGGCATAACCTGGAAGCCTCTCAGCAATAAATTCCGACACGTGGATGATCATGCCATGTGGATCGATCCGGAAGACCCCACCCATTTCCTGATCGGGGGTGATGGCGGAATTTATGAGACATTTGACGACGGCCGTGAGTTCCTTTTCAAATCCAACCTGCCGGTCACCCAGTTCTACAGGGTACAGGTCGACAATTCCCTCCCCTTTTATTACGTTTATGGTGGGACACAGGACAACAACAGCATGGGCGGACCATCGCGGTCGATTCTCAGCGACGGGGTGCTTTCCGATGACTGGTTCATCACCAATGGCGGTGATGGTTTCTGGTCCCAGATCGATCCGGTCAACCCCAACATCGTCTATGCCGAAGCACAATATGGCAACATGGTCCGCTACGACCGCCAGAGCCAGGAGGCGGTCGATATCCGGCCCGAACCCCGCAAGGGAGAAGATAGTTATAAATGGAACTGGAACACCCCGCTGCTCCTGAGCCCCCACTCCCATACAAGGCTTTACGCCGCTGCCAACAAGGTATTTCGAAGTGATGACCGGGGCAATTCATGGCAGGTGATCAGCGATGACCTGACCTCCGGCATCGACCGGAACACCTGGCCTGTGATGGGCAAATTCTGGAGCATTGATGCGATTCAGAAAGATGTATCCACCTCCCTTTTCGGTACCATTGTCGCTTTTGATGAGTCACCGGTCAGGGAGGACCTCCTTTATGCCGGTACCGACGACGGCCTGATCCAGGTATCGGAAGATGCCCGTACCTGGCGCAAAGCGGAACGCTTTCCGGGAGTGCCGGAGTTTACCTATGTCAGTGACATTCTGGCGTCAAAATTTGATGAAAATGTGGTATTTGCCTCGTTTGACAATATCCTGCGGGATGATTTCAAACCCTATCTGCTGAAGAGTACCGATAAAGGCAGAACGTGGCAGTCGATTGCCGGAAACCTGCCGGAAAACGGTACGGTGCATACCATTGTACAGGACCACATCAATCCTGATCTGCTTTTCGTCGGGACTGAATTCAGTTGTTTCTTTACCATTGATGGAGGAAAGAAATGGATACAGCTCAAATCGGGGCTTCCCTCTATTGCCGTGAAAGATATGGCCGTACAGAAAAGGGAAAACGACCTGGTGCTGGCCACTTTCGGCCGCGGGTTTTATATTCTGGACGACTATTCCCCGCTCCGGAACCTGCAAAAGGAGAATCTGGACAGGGAAGGATACCTCTTCCCGGTAAAAGATGCCCTGATGTATCTTCAGACCGGGGGAAAAGACAGCCAGGGATCTACGGTATTTGCCGCGAAAAATCCGGACTTCGGGGCTATATTTACTTATCATCTGAAAGAGGTGCCGAAAACCAAAAAGGAGGTTCGCAAGGAGAAAGAGGCAAAACTTTTTGAAAAAGGAGAACCTGTTCCACAACCGTCGGAAGCAGAACTCAGGACAGAAAAACTGGAGGTTGCCCCTTACCTTACCTTCACCATCACCGATGAGAAAAACGAACCGGTCAGGCTCCTGCGGAGAAGCCCTTCAAAAGGGTTAAACCGTTTGAGCTGGGACCTGAGGTATCAATCGACGCGGGCGGTGGAATCGGAAAAGTATGATCCGCTTTCACAGAACGGCAGCGGGGTACTGGCGATGCCCGGCCGATATAAAGTAAGATTGTCGATGACTGCCGGAGGCGAAACCCGCGATCTATGCGGCCCAGTGGAATTCAATACGGTTTCCCTGCAAAATGTAACCCTTCCGGCAGCAGACCGAAGCGCCATGACCGCATTCCACAAGCAGGTAGCAGATCTCACAAGGGTGATGCGGGGAACTGAAAGTTACGCGCAGGAAATGTATCAGAAAGCCACCAGCATGCTGCAAGCCCTGAACAGTATGCCGGCAGCGCCACCGGAACTGAACAACAAGGTTCGTGCGGTCCGGTTGCAACTGGATGACATCCTGAATATCAAATTCAACCGCCGTACAGGAAAACCCAGCGATGAGGAGAACCCGCCTGCACCGGTTTCGTTGAACAACCGCCTGGGGAGCCTGACCTGGATATCCTGGATGACCACCGGTGAACCCACTAATACACAAAAAAATATCTACAATATCCTGAGAGAGGAATTTCCACCCGTATATCAGCAGGTTAAACAAATCGGCGAAACAGAAATCCCGAAACTCGAAAGGGAAATGGAAAAGTATGGCGCACCGGTCACCCCCGGCAGATTGCCCGAATGGAAATAACGAATAAAACAGATGATATACAGCAGGCTGGGAATCAGCTTTTCCCTGATGCGGGAAAAGGACATCGAAATGGTGCGACAGTGGAGAAACGACCCTGTGGTAGCCTCCCGATATGAATTCAGGGAGTACATAACACCCGAAATGCAGCGGGAGTGGTTCCAAAAAGTAAATAATATCCGGAACCTATACACTATTCTGGAATACAGGCAGCAAAAGATCGGAGTGATCAATTTCAAAAATATTGACTGGGATCAGAAAACAGGCGAAGGAGGCATATTCCTCCCCGATCCTAAATACCACAGCACCGGCTTGCCTGCGATTATTTCCTATATCACTACCGAGATCATTTTCAGGGTTTTCGGATGGAATGAAGCTACCGCCCATGTGTTACAGGAAAACACCGGCGTTCAGCAGTTCGTGACTGCCCTCGGCTACGAGCTGCTACCCGGACAGGAGGGGGTTCACAATCAGAAATACCGGGCAACCAGGGAAAGTTTTGAAGCCAAAGCCGGTCGTCTCGAGAAAGCGATCCTGCTGATTTCGGAAAGTAACGAACCAGGGATTTTGCAGATTCCGGCCTCCTCTTTCGAGGATCCGCTGGTACTCGAATGGGAAAATAAAGTCAGGGAGAGTCCGTTTGTCGTCAGGCAGGAGACGACACCGGAAGGCAGGTTCTACTATTTCCGTTGATCCCTGCGGGTTAACCGTTTATGAAGGGCCGCGAGGCGCACGATCCCTCGTGAGAGTATACGGTTCAGTGTATAAGGGGTGTAGGTACTCCACCGCATCACCATAAAGAGCAGATGGGCATAGATCACCCAGTGTCTTGTTTTCAGGTAATCTGATGCGGATAGTTTTCTGGAAATCGTGAGATATGACATTTTTTTACCGGTCTCACCGGCCATTCCGGCCGCAATTCTCTTTTCCTCCACGGTCATTTGATCCCTCCACATTCCGATGCGGGATGTGTTAACGGGGTTCATCAGGCTTTGGTGAATTTCCAGGATCCGGGGATCCGGAACCATCCGGAGGAATTCGTCCTTTTTTACATGAAAATCAAACACCCCGGGTGTATATGGCAGTCCAAGGAAAGCACAAACCTTCCAGAACTCCGTTTCGGGATTGGATACCAGGTCTTCGTAGCGCAGCAGGTAAAAACGGCCGGGATATTTCCGGCGATATTCGATGAACTGTTCCGTAATGATCCGCCATCTTGCTACCTGAAGGGGAAGCACCGGCGCCTCCAGGGCGGCATTCCTGAGATTCCGGAGCGAAACGAAATTGTCGCGGAAATCCCTTACAAGACAAACAAACATGGCATCAGGAAATATCTCCATTAGGCGGTGGATATAAATGGAGTAAACCGGGTTCTTATCGCCGATCATCCGCAATTCCCTTTTCGGATAGAGGGAAAAACTATGCGCATGAATACTGGTAAGAAGCTCCTGCAGTGTGGCCTTCCCGTTGCGTCCAATCAGATCCCGTGTGAATGCTTCACGGTCGATGCCGAAATTTTCTATTCGCCTGAAATTAAATCTGTCGGATTGGAATACATGATCAACAAAACGCCGGATATCTGCCTCATCCCATCGGGTTACTTTCCTGAAACGCTGGTATAGCGCCAGAAGAACAGGCAACTCGGGCGGGATCTTTACATTCGGGTGGGCATCAAATAGCGTTTTGAGTAATGTAGTCCCTGACCGCGGACGTCCAAGAATGAAAAACATGGGTAGCGGCATGTGGAGGTCGTGTAGCAAAGCGAAAATAACAAACGCTTTTCAAACCGGCAGATGCAATTAGACAGGGAAACCGGAAATACCGACAGAGAGTCAGTTTTCGCCTCCGTTACATACCTTCGGCGGAACGCCGGGCCTTGATACTGCCGGCAAGGTAACTGTATGTCCTGACCAGGATAAGCAGCTTCACGGAGAGCCACAGGCTGAGCCTGGCGGGGAGATAAGATCCGGCGACATACACTTTGAAAATCAGCCAGCCGTAAACCATCATGGGATAAGCCCGGATTGTCCTGAAAAAGTCGCCCTTTCTTCCCTCTGCCGTATATCCGAAATGCCGGCCGTAACGTCCGGCCAGGGCATCTGCCGCGGCGATCTCCTCCCCGCTCATCGCCTTCCTGTATAGCTCCATCCTGCCGGTATTCACCGGTTTCATCAGACTGCCATGGAACCTTTCGATCAAAGGATTGTTATATGCCCGCTGGGTCTCCTCCTGCTTTTTGTAAAAGTCAAACACCCCCGGATCATAAGGAATGTCAATAAATTTGCATAGTTCCGGAAGAATTTGGTGCTGACGGGTAACCAGATCTTCATAGCGGATGATGGTCACACGGGAGGGATCCTTTTCCCGGCATTGAAGAAACAGGCTGACCACATAACGCCAGCGAAATACCTGGAGTGAAAGTACAGGGGCTTCCAGTTTCAGATCGGCGAGTTTTTTCATGGAGACGAAATTGTCGCGGTAATCCCTGACAATACAAATAAATTTCGCTTCCGGAAAGATCTTCATGAACCGTTTCATGTAAATGGAATAGACAGGGTTCTTGTCGCCCACACATAAAATTTCCTTCTTCGGAAAAATGCTGTATCCATTGTAATTGACCCTGATCAGAAAATCCTGCAACCTACCCTTTCCTTGAAGGGTCATCAGGTCATGGGTAAAGGCATCCCTGTCAATTTTCAGGTTTTCCAGTGTTCTGTGGATAAAAACATTGTGCTGAAAGATGAAATCGACAAACCGGTGAATGGTTTTCTCATCCCAATGCTTCACTTTCCTGAATTGTTGATAGAGGGGCAGAAGGATCGGGAATTCGGGCGGGATCTTCACATGCGGATGGGCATCGAAAAGGGTGCTAAGAAGGGTAGTCCCGGAGCGCGGACGGCCCATGATGAAGAAAAGGGGCAGAGGTCTGAACTGCGGATTTTCTGTCATATCTCCCTGGGCCTGAATTTCAATCGTGAACGGATATCCCTGAAAAAATAGAAGTCGCTGCGCCGGTAGCGGAATATCTCCCTGACCGGCATCCCCACCTGCCGGGAGTAAACAAACAGGAAGAGAAGCGACCCAGCGGCGTAGCTGATGTTGGTGGACCAGGAGGCCCCGATACCTCCATATTTTGGAATGAGGAAAAGGTTCAGGACAAAATTTATGACCAGCGCCGGGGCGAAGGTATAAATGGCGATCTGGGGTTTTCCCATGCCGGTAAGGCGGCTGTTGAGTATCCGGAATCCGACCAGCACCAGGATACCCGGTAATACGGTCTGGATCATCGGAACACTTGCGCTGAATTCTTCTCCGAAAATCGGGGCTATCAACAGGGGGGCAAGGAAAAAGATGGCAATACCCCCGGCCAGGCTGATGATGAGTGAAACCCTGAAGATCGAGGCCACGGTGCGGTGGATGAATTTATCATCCTGGGAATTGGCACTCCGGCTGAGGACGATCATCTCGATGGCGTATGGGATGTGCCAGAGCTGTTCCGCGATCTGCATGGCAAGGCTGTAAAATCCAACCTGTTCCAGCGACGAGAGTTTTTTCAGCATCAGGATATCGAGACGGTAATTGAGTTGCATGATGAATATGGCAATGGCATTGACCAGTCCAAGTTTGATCATGCTTTTCATGATCCCTTCGTGATATTTCCAGGTGATATTGTACCGGAACCTCACCATCAGTACGCGATAAGAATGGAATACCATGATGAGGTTGGCCACCGAAATGGCCAAAAAAGCCCCCAGTACCTGCATTTTCAGCAACCAGACAAACAGGATGGTCATAGCCAGTGTAAGAATCGTTGGCCCTGCATTGATGAGACTGGCCTGTCGGATCTCCTCCTTGCCGAGAAACACCCCTCCGGCAAAAACATTGGAAAGCAGCATCGGTATGGTGATCAGCACCAGCACGATGATAAGCGGGTCCATGGTCTGTGTGGCGGAAAAGAAATAGACGAAACCGCAGATCAGAATACTCAGGGTGCTGGTGTAAAGCAACAGGATGAAAAGGGCCGAAACGATGCGGTCTTCCGGTAGTATCTTGTTGCCGATATGATAAATCGCGCTGCGCCGGATACCCAACTGGGTAAAACCAATGACAATGATCGGCACGACGATAATGGCTGAATAAAGGCCGAACCCTGCGGGCCCCAGCAACCGGGTCAGGAGGATACCGACCAAAAGGTTACTGAAAGTAACCATCAGATTACTCCCCAGGAAACTCAGGATATCCCTGAAATAGGTTCTCTTCGCCAATCCCTAAGAATTAAAAAATGGCTAAATTAGCACACAAAATTAACCCAATTTGTGAACCTGTGACCGTACTCATCACGAAAGCCTTCCAATCGGCTATTTTATCCCGGAAAAAATACCGCCCGTCACCATGATCCCTTTCAATAAGCCATACCTGCCACTGGGATCCTTCCGCTTCATGATAAAAGGTGCTTTGGCCGGCACCATTGCCGGAAACGGAAGGTATACGAAACTTTGTCAAGCCTTTTTCGAAGAACGGTTCGGATTTCGTAAAACCCTGATGACCACCTCCTGCAGCGACGCCCTGGAGATGGCCGCCCTGCTGTGCAGGATCGGGCCGGGTGATGAGGTGATCATGCCGTCTTTTACCTTTATGTCTACTGCCAATGCATTCCTGCTTCGCGGGGCCAGGGTGGTTTTTGCCGATACCCTTCCCGGTTACCCCAATATCGACCCCGACGGAATTGAACCGCTGATCACAACGCGAACACGCGCCATCGTTGTAGTCCACTACAGCGGTGTAGCATGCGATATGGACAAGATCATGGCAATGGCTCACCGTCATGGCCTGCTGGTGGTGGAAGATGCCGCCCATGCCATCGACTCCTTCTATAAAGGAAAACCCCTGGGTTCGATAGGCCACTTCGGCACCTTTTCTTTCCATGAAACCAAAAATATCATCTCCGGTGAAGGCGGACTCCTGATCATTAACCGTGAAGAAGATACGAAACGGGCTGAAATCATCTGGGAAAAAGGCACCAACAGGGCTGCATTCTACCGTGGCGAAATCGACAAATACGGGTGGGTGGACATCGGCTCCTCCTTTCTTCCTTCCGACGCCGTATCAGCCTTTCTATATTCACAACTGCGACGTTTCGACCGGATCCAGTCCCGTCGGAAAAAGATCTGGCATCAATATTATGAAGCCCTCAGGGAGCCCGAAAACGAGGGCTTCCTGAAACGTCCGGAAATGCCGGAATATGCCACCGTGAACGGAAACATGTTTTTCGTTACCTTTTCTACGCCGGAGCTCAGGGATCAATTGTTGCAGTTTCTCAGATCAAATGGGATCCATGCCGTTTTCCACTACCTTCCGCTGCATAGCGCACCCTATTTCCGGAGTCGTCATGACGGTCGGCTTTTACCTCATACCGACAGGTTTTCCGATACCATCGTCAGACTGCCATTCTTCAATACCCTTGGTTATAAAGGTGTTGATGAAGTAGTTTCTCAACTTATGAATTTTTTTCGAAAAAAAGGGCTGCGGGGGTGAACAATACTTAACCGGAATGATCCGGATCCCTGCGGTTCTGATCTTCCTTCACCGGGGCATCCAGCACACGTTTGATGGAATAGGGCGGTTTGCCGTTCTGTATCTGATACATCCGGCTCAGGTACTCACCCAGCACCCCAAGGCCGAAGAGGATAATACTGGTAGAGAACAGGATCGTGACAATCAGCGAGGTATATCCCAGCGGAACATCAAATACGATCTTTTTAAAGATAAAAAAGAGGCCATAGAGGAATGAGACGAAGGAAATAGCCAATCCTCCATACACCAGCAATTTCAGCGGCATCATCGTATAGTAAAGTACAATGTTGGCCAGCAGTGAAAAAAGTTTGGCAAATGAATAGCCCGAGCGGTCATATTTTCGTGGAAGATGCTCCACTTCGGCAAATCCGATATCATCGGTGTACCATTGCATCACCTCGTCGAGGAATATGAAATTCTGGCGATGGAGGATGATCCTGTCGCAAAGTTCCCTGGATATGAGTCTGAACGATGATCCTTCTCCCCGCGATTGATGGAAGGTACGGGCCGAGACCTTCAGCGACCGGCTCCCGAGGTTGCGTGCGGCCGAATGGTGTTTCCGGCGACTGATCCCGTAAACAAGGTCATGGTCATACTTTTCCCGGCAGGCGATCAGTTTTTTGATTTCGGCCGGTGGCGTCTGAAGATCGTCGTCGATAGTGATGATCCGGTCGCCCCGGGCAAAAGTGAGTCCGCAAAGGGTGGCATTGTGCTGGCCAAAGTTGCGCGACAGCCTTATCGCCCTGACCAATCCGGGATATTCCTGTTGAAGGGCTGACAGCACCTCCCAGCTTGCGTCGTGACTGCAATCGTCCACGAAAATGACCTCAAAAAGTGCGGATTCCTGATGGAAAACGGCTGCAATTCCAATATAAAGTTCCCGTAGGGAGGATTGGCTGTTGAAGACCGGGATGACGACAGAGTAAAAGTTGCTTTTTTCCATCATCTATTCTCCTCCCATGATCAATGAGGTTCCGGAGACCCAGCGGGAGGCGTCACTCAGGAAATACAGGATTGCGGAAGCCACATCCTCAGGTTTCCCGACTCCCAGCGGATACCGGGAAAGATATCTTTTAAGCGCCTCTTGCTGCATGCCCGGCTCTGAAGGGTTTTCGATCATCGGTGTATCGACCAGCCCTGCCATGATAAAATTGGAGCGTATTCCCCGTGGCACCATCTCCAGGGCCAGTGTCCTGGAGTAAGCTTCGAGCGCCGCTTTTGCTCCGCTGTACAGGGCACCTCCGAAATATGGGTTGCGGGTAGCAATGGTGGACATGAAAACAACAGAGGCATTAGGCTCTATCTTTTTCTTTCTCAATAGTTTACTTGTCAGATTCACGGGAGCATGATAGTTGATCCCGAACATTTGGCAGATATCTTCCTCCGTGATGAATTTTACCGGCAGGGGACCGACAATCCCTGCACAATGGGCAATTCCATTAAGTCCGGGAAGCGCTTCCGCTAAAACATCCAACTCCTTTTCCACTGTCAGGTCTAAAAGGTATGATGCCGGATTCCCTGCGATGGCAGGTTGGGCCGAAATTTCCCTGACGGTTTTCTGCAGTCGCCCCTCATCCCTTCCGGTCAGGAAAAGTGTGGCGCCATAACTTGCAGCCAAAAGGGCAGCCTGCCGGCCAATGCCCGAGGAGGCGCCGGTGATCAGGATTTTCTTGCCGGATAAGGAAAATTCGTTCACGTCAGGATCATTTACACTTCGATCAGTTCAGGGATACACAACCTGTTGGTCTCTACGATGGCCGAGCCCCAGGAGAGGCCTACGCCAAAGGCGGAAAGCAACAACATCAGCGATTCGTTCCGTAAAGGATCACGAAGGGCAACCAGCATGGTCAGCGGCACGGAAGCGCCACTGGTGTTGCCGAATTCCCGGATGGAGTACGGAACCTTGGCAGGGTCGAGTTTCAGCATCTTCCGCAGGGTCTCGTTGATGAGGCGGTTGGCCTGGTGAAATACCACGTGGTCGATCTGATCCAGGGATTGTCCGGTCTGCTTCAGCAAGGCTTTAATGTTGGGTACCACCTCCCGGAGGGTAAAATTGAATACTTCAATTCCGTCCAGTTCAAGATGAAGCCTGGACCTGTAAATTCCCGGCGAAATCTTTTTAATATCAAAGGATTTGCGTGACATAACATGACGGGCGCCACCATCACGGATGATGATCGCTTCATGCCCTGAACCATCGGTCTGCAGGTTGAATTGCATGGGCGGCGCCTGTGGATCGTATTCCAGCGCGGTAACCGTTCCCACATCGCCGAAAAGCGGATAGGTGCTTTTGTCGCGGTAGCTCGTGGTCAACGTGGAGATGTCCCCCACCATCAGCAGCCCTTTGCGGATCATTCCCGACTGCATCATGCCCGCCATGACCGAAAGACCATATACATATCCCGAACAGCCCATCGCCATGTCGAAAGCCACGCAGGAATGGGGCAATCCCAGGCGGTGTTGCACAATGCAGGCGGTGGTAGGAACCAGGTAATCCCTCGACTGGGAGACAAAAATCAGCAGATCGATACTACCATGGTCCCACTCCAGTTCGGTGAGAAGTTTTTCAGCGGCAATGGTACACAGATCTGAAGTAGTAGTTCCCCTTGCAGCCACACGTCGTGTTTCCACTCCGATATTCCGGATAAGTGACTCGCGTTCCTTCACAGTGATCCACCGGTAACCGGCATTTTGTTCTTTCTGCTTTGGAACGGCTCCGGCAAGCCCGGAGAACCTGATCCCGCTGAGGGTTAAAAAAGCCATTGTCTATGCCACCCTGGATTCAACCAGTTTATAAATATCATTTACGGTTTTTGATTTGATCAGGTCATCAGCCGTCAGGGTAACCTCATATTCAGTCTTCACCATCGCGATCAGGATCAGCGCATTGATGGAATTCCATTCAAAAACTTCCCTGAACATACTTTCCGGTTTCAGCACCCCCGGTTTCAGATCATCGAATTCTGCTTCAATATGTTTGATAAACTCTTCAATGTTCATTTTCAGTATCTTTATGGTGCAAAGATAATTTTTTTTGGCTTACCGCAAATAACCGTATTTTTGCCGTAAAATCTTTGACACGGATGGACAACCCTACTCCCAGGCTGTTGCTTATCAACCCGGTAAGCACGTACAGAGTCGGGCTTGCCCATTATGACCACGATAAAACCCCGCCGCTCTGCCTGGGGATCATCGCTGCCCTCACGCCCAAACCCTGGAAAACAAGGATACTGGATGAAAACTATCAGCGGTTTCGCTTCCGGGAAGCCGATCTGGTTGGGCTGACTGCATACACACCGAATGCTTACCGGGCTTATGAGATTGCGCGCACCTACCGGGAACGTAATATCCCTGTCGTCATGGGAGGCATCCACGCTTCCATGTGTCCCGAAGAGGCCCTGAAATTTGTGGACTGCGTGGTGATCGGAGAAGCCGAAACTGTCTGGGGGCAGGTGCTGACCGACTTTGAAGCCGGAAAAATGCAAAAGATCTATCGCGGAAGTTTCACCGAAATGCACCATCAGCCGGTTCCGCGGCATGATATTCAGCATCCGCTTTATGTTTGGAGATCGGTGCAAACCTCCCGAGGATGCCCGATGAACTGCGACTTCTGCTCCGTTACTTCCTTCAACGGCGGTATGTACCGGCCCAGACCGGTCGAGGAGGTGATAGATGAACTGAAAAAATTCCATGGGGACGGGCGGAACATTTTCTTTGTCGATGACAACATCGGCGGTATCACCCAGTCCCACCGGGAGCGGGCCAAAGAGTTGTTCAGTGCCATCATCGGCAGCGGCATGAAATTCAATTGGTTTTCCCAGACCTCTGTCGATTTTGCCGACGACCCGGAAGTAGTGCGGCTGGCGGCGAAGAGCGGCTGCAAAATGCTGCTGGTAGGTTTTGAAACGGAAAGCGCCGAAGCGCTGAAATCGGCCGGAAAGAAGAACAATCTCCGCAAAGGAAGTGAAAATTATCACCATATCATCCGAAATTTCCAGAAAGCAGGAATTGCGGTATTCGGAACCTTCATTTTCGGCATGGAGACCGATACCGCGGAGAGCATCACTGCCCGTGCCCGCTTCATCAACAAACTGAATGTAGATTGCATCCAGACCAGCATCCTCACCCCCTATCCCGGCACCAAACTTGCCAGGAGGATGGAAGAGGAAGGGAGGATTGCCTGCGACAATTTCCCTCATGACTGGCAATATTACAATTGGGAAGATATTGTCATCCGTCATCCCCTGATCCCATCCGAAGAACTGGCTCTCAGAATGACCCGTGCCTGGGAGAGCATGTACCACCCGATGCGCAGACATAGCCGGTTTTTCAGGACACTGATCAATACACGTAACCTGGAAGCAGCCATCTGGTCGGCAGCCGTGAACAAGCAATACCGCAACATCATGTTTGAACGGCCGATCCATTACTGCAGATAAGAATTCGGTATCTTTGCAACATGGTGAAACCCACGAAACAACTCCTGCTGGTAAACCCGGCCAATACCTATCGTAAAGGCTATTTGCTAAGGAGACAGTCGAAGCAGGCACCCCTGGCCCTCGGGATACTGGCGGCGCTCACTCCTTCCGATTGGGGTATCCGGATCGCGGATGAAAACTTCAGGGAGTTTCGCTACCGCGATGCAGACCTGGTGGGGATTACCGCGATGACGGCCAATGTCAACCGGGCTTATCAGATCGCCGGGCTGTATCGTGAAAAAGGAATCCCGGTGGTATTGGGCGGGATTCACGCCTCTTCCCTTCCTTCCGAAGCATTGAATTATGCAGATTCAGTGGTCATCGGCGAAGCAGAAGGCGTATGGCATCAGGTACTGGAAGATGCCGGTGCAGGCCGTTTACAGCAGGTCTACCGGTCGAAACTCACCGATATGAAAAAGGTGCCGCCTGCCCGTCACGATCTGTTTCATCCCGGTTACCTGTTCGCCTCTGTCCAGACCTCAAGGGGTTGTCCTATGAATTGTGATTTCTGCTCCGTCCCTGCCTTTAACGGCCACCAGTACCGGTTGCGCGACCCGGAAACGGTGGTGGATGAGATCGCCTCACTGCCGCACCGGATGATCTATTTCGTGGATGACAATATTGCAGGTTATAACCAGGAAGCGGAAAATCATGCCCGCGCCATCTTTGAAGGGATGATCCGGCGAAATCTCCGAAAGGAGTGGTTTGCCCAAACCTCCCTGAACATTGCCGAAAAACCTGAATTGTTGAAACTTGCGGCCCGGAGCGGATGCCGGATGCTGCTGATCGGCATTGAAGCCGAAGACCCGGCCGCCCTAAAGGATGCCAATAAAAAACTCAACCTTAAACTTGGAGTGGAAAGTTACCGGCAAGCCTTCAGAACGATCCACCGTCAAGGGATTGTGGTGCTGGGAGCCTTCATTTTCGGCATGGATTCCGATACCACCGCTTCCCTTGAAGCACGGACCCGCTATATCCTCCGGAGCAGCGTCGATGTAACCCAGGCAAGTGTCATGACCCCGCTGCCCGGAACCACGCTGTATAACCGTCTGGTGGGAGAAGACAGAATCCTGTGCCGTCAATTCCCAAAAGACTGGCAGCACTTTCATTTTTCCGACGTGGTATTCAAACCGATGAAAATGACACCGCAAAGCCTCGCCGAAACCACCAATGAATCTTACAAGCGGATCTGCGATATGAATACCATCCGGTGGAAATTTCTCCGGACGCTCTGGAATACCCGAAGTATCCGCAGCGCGGTGTGGGCATGGAATTCCAACCTCAACTACCGGAGTGTGGGGCTGGAAAAACCAAGCAACTACCAATATCAGGCAACGGAAGGAAAAATATGAGCGAAAAGAAAAGAAAGACCCTGTTGCTCATTAATCCTGCCAATAAAAGCGGCAGCGGTTTTATTGTCAATAAAGATACCCGGTACCAACCGCTGAGCCTCGGGATCATTGCAGCGCTCACCCCCTCCGACTGGAAGATCAAGATCATCGATGAGAATTTTCGTCATTTTCAATATTATGATGCCGATTTCGTAGGTTTTACAGCCTTCAGTTCCACGGTGACCCGGGCCTATGAACTGGCGAAAATCTATCGTGAAAAGGGAATCCCCACCGTGATAGGCGGGATCCATGCTTCGATGTGCCCGGATGAAGCGGGTAAGTATGTCGATTGCGTGGTGATCGGCGAGGCGGAATCGGTTTGGCCGCAGGTAATCAGCGATTTTGAGGCCGGCTCCCTGCAGAAAGTTTACCGGGGAGCTTTCACTTCTTTGATCAGGTCGCCGCAACCACGCCGCGACCTGTTTCATCCGGGATATATCTTTGCCTCGGTCCAGACTACCAGGGGCTGTCCGATGAACTGCGACTTCTGTTCCGTTACCGCTTTCAACGGCAGCCATTACCGCAACCGCCCCATCCCCGAGGTGATTGAAGAGATGAAAGAGATACCCCAGCGAAACCTCTTCATTCTCGACGATAACATCGTGGGCAACAACAAACGCTCTCAGGAACGCGCGATCGAACTCTTCAGATCCATGATTGAAAACGGGATACGGAAGGACTGGATCGGCCAGGCATCGATCAATGTGGCCGACAATGAAGAGGTGCTCCGTTATGCCGCCCAAAGCGGTTGCAGGATGCTCTTTATCGGCATCGAATCAGAACAGGAAGATCAGCTTTCGGGTGCCAACAAGCGGCTGAATGTAAAAATGGGGGTGGATTCATTCGACAATGTATTTAAAAAACTGCACAAATACGGAATCGCCGTGATCGCCGGTTTTATTTTCGGATGGGAGAACGACACCCCGGAGCGGATCGACCACCGGGTGGAATTTAC
>CAYLVY010000052.1:0-252 GCA_964387205.1 uncultured Draconibacterium sp. | reverse complement strand
GGATCGGCCAGGCATCGATCAACGTGGCAGACAATGAAGAGGTGCTCCGTTATGCTGCCAAAAGCGGTTGCAGGATGCTCTTTATCGGCATCGAATCGGAACAGGAAGATCAGCTTTCGGGTGCCAACAAACGGCTGAATGTAAAAATGGGAGTGGATTCTTTTGATACGGTGTTCAAAAAACTACACAAATACGGTATCGCCGTGATCGCCGGTTTTATTTTCGGATGGGAGAACGACACCCCGGAGCGGA
>CAYLVY010000051.1:24080-24714 GCA_964387205.1 uncultured Draconibacterium sp. | reverse complement strand
ATAGTTATCAACAAAAGAAAAACCCCGATCTACGGGGCTTTCAGTGAAAATAATATCGGGATGCTATTTGGTTGCTAAGTGCCGGTTACTTCCCGATGCAGAACCTCCCGAAAATGCCATCAAGAATTTCATCGGTGGTTATTTCGCCGGTGATGACACCCATGTGATATAACGCGCGGCGGATATCGGGGGTAAGCAGGTCGACCGGCAATCCGTTTTCGAGGCCATCGCGTACATTGCGTATGGAGTCGAGCGCCTCCTTCAGGGCTTCATAATGACGAAGATTTGCCACAATGGTATTGTCGGGGATGTTGATCTGCTCTACCAGTTTGTATAGATGGTCGGCGATGAGATGAATGTTTTCCCTGCGCTTTCCCGAAACAAAGATGGTTTCGTATTCGAGAAACTCCCTGAAACCCTTGGGCAATTCATCAAGAAGGTCGGTTTTGTTGCCCACGAGGATCAGCCGTTTGTGATCTTTCTGCAAGGTTTCGGCAAATTCTGCCATCGCATCGCTCACTTCAGAGAAACTCGCGTTGCTGACATCGAAAACATAGAGGATGATACTGGCATCGTTGATCTTCTGCCAGGTGCGTTCAATCCCGATCGATTCGCTATGGTCTTCTGAAGCCCG
>CAYLVY010000051.1:7207-24070 GCA_964387205.1 uncultured Draconibacterium sp. | reverse complement strand
CGGCGGTATCGATAAACCTGAAACTGTAACCCCCGATGACAATAGTGTCTTCAATGGCATCGCGGGTGGTGCCCGGTATCTCGCTTACGATGGCTTTCTCTTCATTCAGTATGGCGTTGAGAAGGGTTGATTTTCCCACGTTGGGCTTCCCGACAATGGCAACCGGAATCCCTTGCCGGATCACATTCCCCAACCGGAATGACTCCACCAGCCGTACCAGCTCCGTTTCCAGGGTGTCGAGCAGTTCGTTCAATTCCCGACGATCGGCAAATTCCATCTGTTCTTCACTGAAATCAAGTTCCAGTTCAATCAGCGAAGTGAAGGTGACCAGTTTTTCTCTCAACTCCGCAATCCTGGAGGAGAATCCACCCCGCATCTGCTTTAGCGCAAGCTCATGTGAAGTGGTGGAATGAGAGGCTACCAGGTCGGCTACCGCCTCGGCCATCGAAAGGTCTATTTTCCGGTTCAGGAATGCCCTGAGTGTAAACTCCCCGGGGCGAGCCAGGCGTGCACCATGCCGGATCAGTGTATCGAGTAACCGCTGCTGGATGAAGGGGGAACCGTGACAGGATATCTCCACCAGGTCTTCGCCATTGTAGGAATGTGGATTCCGGAATAGTGAAAGGAGGACTTCGTCAACCGGATGACCTTCGTCTTCAATTAAACCCAGATGTATCGTGTGTGAGGGAGCTGTTTGTAAATCCAGATTTTTTCGTACGGGTCTGAAAAGTCTGGCAGCCAAGGCAATGGCATTGCTCCCTGAAATCCGGATTACGGCGATAGCACCCGTCCCGGGAGGGGTTGAAAGGGCGCAGATGGTGTCGGAGGTGTCATAGAGTCGGCTCATGATTTCTTCCTTTTAAATGTAACCCTACAAATATGTGGAATTTTTAATGCGAAAGTCAAAAAAAATCGCTAAAATCTTTCCATTTTTGCAAAAGGGATTAAATTTGGAAAACAAATTGAAGTCATAACAATATAATAAATACAGTAGTATGAGTATACTCGTTGACGAACACTCAAGGGTTCTTGTTCAGGGTTTTACCGGTTCCGAAGGATCCTTCCATGCCGGTCAGATGATGGATTATGGTACCTATGTGGTAGGCGGGGTCACCCCCGGAAAAGGGGGCATGGTGCATCTGAACAGACCTGTTTTCAATACGGTAGCTGAAGCGGTGAAAGCAACACTGGCGAACGTTTCTGTGATTTTCGTGCCACCACCCCTGGCAGCCGATGCCATCCTCGAGGCTGCCGATGCGGGCATCAGCCTTATTGTCTGCATTACCGAAGGCATTCCGGTCAGGGATATGATCGCCGTCAAGGAGTACCTTCGTTGTCATAAAGTTCGGATGATCGGTCCCAACTGTCCGGGAATCATAACGCCACCCCATACCAAGGTCGGGATCATGCCGGGTTTCATCCATACCCCTGGTTCCATCGGCATCGTATCGCGTTCGGGAACCCTTTCGTATGAAGCGGTGGATCAGATCACAAAAGCCGGATTGGGACAAAGCACGATGATCGGTGTGGGAGGGGACCCGATTCCGGGCACTAGCATTCTGGAAGCGGTACAACTTTTCATGGAAGATCCTGGTACGGAGGGAATCATCATGATCGGAGAGATCGGGGGAAATATGGAGACCGAGGCAGCGCGATGGATCAAAGAACATGGCACCAAGCCGGTAGTAGGTTTCATCGCAGGGGTTACAGCGCCCAAGGGCAGAACCATGGGGCATGCCGGCGCCATTGTGGGAGGTACTGCCGATACCGCCGAGGCCAAAAAAGCAATCCTGAAAGAATGCGGAGTGGTGGTTGTCGATTCACCCGCCGACCTGGGCACGGCCATGTTGAAATGTGTACGGCCCTGACGCTGAATTTACCGACCTTTTATATATTCATAGGCGCCAAGATCGGGTGGCAGCGTTCGACTCAAACCACGGAGGTCGAAAGGTAGCACAAGATCAACGCCCTGATCTATTGCGGGAGAGATGCTGTCGATCTGATAGTTCCAATCCGGTGTATTAATAAACCGCGGATTCTTGTTTTTCTGACAGTTAACGAACCGGGTGGTGTTGGTTAAAGGCAACATAGTCCGGATCAGGCTGTTTTCGAATTTGTATTCAAATGGAACCCCGGTCACAGAATCAAATTCCATCTCTTCATCATTGGCGCCAAAAACAATACAATTTCCGAAATAGGCTTTAACCAGAGGATTGGTAATTTTTTGACCGGTTGTATCATACGAATAGTTGCTTAGGGTAACCGATGGGGCACGCCGTACCGAGGAGAACCAATAATTCCCGATCGTGAGGTGTCGAAAATCATATGAGCCACCGTATGAAATATCGATCGCATGCTGGCCGCAGTCGCCAATTACGCAGTTAACAGCGGCAATGGTAGTGCCAAAGGCATAGATCCCCGACATAGTCTTATTCCGGATAATGGTATTGCTGATGGTCAGCATAACAGAAACAGGGGAGGATGGCTTATCCACCAGCACCCCATAGACCCCGTTTATGATGCGGGCGTTTTCAAACCGGTGGTTACGGCTACCCCTTTCCAGAAAGATACCGAGCCATTGACCCGGGAGTTCGTTGTAAAACGGGTCTAACCGGTCGCCCCGGAACCAGACGGGAAAGTCACTGGTACCAGCTACATTCAGCGTCCCAAGCCAGGAAACGGCCATGTAACTGTCTTTATGGAAATAGACCTTCGTTCCGGGGAGTATGGTCAGGGTGGACGAGGTATCAACCCTGAGACTGCCAAAAATGACCCGGGCACGTGTACTGTCCCATTGGTGGGCACCGGTGAGAATTTCATTATGATAAAACACCGCATCCCTTCCCCATGCCACCAGTTTTACATATTGTTGATTTCCATTAAGTTCAAATCTGATGGAATCGGAGACGACAAACGGTGTAGCCAGGTTTTCCGGATCAACGGTAACCCTGATGAAGATGAAAATGCTGTCATGGCCTGAAATCTCCAGGTCGTTCACCTCAGAAGAGGCAATGCCGTCGATATTCAGACGGTAGCTGGAGGAATTTCCACCCGAAAGCGTTATCTTTGAAACCGATACTTTGTTTTGGTTCGGGTTATAGACGATCAAGCGCCGGGTGACGGAACCAACAGTAGTAAAAACCGTGTCGAATAATACGGTATCGGTTGAAAATCCGAGACTAATTCCGGGGGTATGATCAGTTTTATCGGATTTCCGGCATGAAATGGCAGCAAGGAGCAGGATGGTCAATATGAGAGGTAATATCCGAAAGTAATGTTTCATAAGGGTTGATGTATGATCAAATCGTACAAAGGTAACGAGTTAACGGCAGAAAATTGTACCTTTGCAATTCATTTTTCGGAAATCAAACAGCACTCTGATCGTGTAAAACATTGATAATGAGTTATATTAGTTTTGACAAAAACCAGTTGGTAAATCTGGAGTTTTCTTTGAACAGGGAAGTCCTTCGTGCAAACCGGGCAGGATCTTATGCGAATTCGACTATCGTAAACTGCAACACCCGTAAGTATCACGGGATGCTGATCACTCCGCAGCCGGGTATTGACCATGAGAACCATGTTTTGCTCTCTGCGCTCGACGAGACCGTGATCCAGATGGATGCCGAGTTCAATCTGGGTCTCAGGAAATACCCGGGAGGTAAGTACAGTCCGAAGGGTCATAAGTATATCCGTCAATTCGATATCGAACCATATCCTAAGATGACCTATCGCATCGGTGGGGTAATCCTGACCAAAGAGATGGTCTTCATATCCAAAGAGGACCGGATGATTATCAAATATACCCTTGAGGAGGCCCATTCACCTACCCGGTTGAAGTTCACACCTTTCCTGGCTTTCCGGAATATTCACGCCCTTAGCAAGGAGAATATCTTTGCCGACAAGAAATATGAAAACGTGGCCAACGGAATAAAGGTCAGGATGTACCAGGGCTATACCGATTTATTCCTGCAGTTCTCCAAACCGATGGAATATGTTCATGTACCCGACTGGTACTACAATGTCGAATATCAGGAAGAGATGGAGCGCGGCTATGAGTATCAGGAAGATCTGTATGTTCCGGGTTTTTTTGAAATGGAGATCGCCTGCGGGGAGAGCATCTGGTTTTCGGCCGGCACTCATGAAATCAAACCATCCAGAATGCAGCATGCATACGACAGCGAGCAGGAGAAACGGGTTCCGCGCGACAGTTTCCGGAATTGCCTGTTCAACGCTGCCCAGCAATTTGTGGTAGGAAAAGGCAGAAATATGGAGCTACTGGCCGGTTTTCCATGGTTCGGAAGATCGGGGAGAAGTACCATGGTCTCACTACCCGGTCTGACGATGGTGACAGGAGACCTGAAGACATCCAAAACCATCATAGATACGCTGGTTTCCGAGATGAATGGTCCATTCTTTCCATTGTTCGGCAGCGGATCCTCTGCACTTTATGGTGCAGCAGATACTTCTTTGTGGTTTTTCTGGACCTTGCAGCAATACGCCATGTTTTCCGGCGAGAAAGAACGGATATGGAAAGAATATGGCCGGAAGATGAAACTTATCCTCGAGAGTTACCGGGATGGTACCGATTTCAACATCCATGCCGAACCGGATGGCTTGATCCATGCGGCGGTACCAGGTATGGCGCTCACCTGGATGGATGCCTTCGCCCAGGGAAAACCTGTCACCGCAAGACCGGGAAAAGTAGTTGAAATCAATGCATTATGGTACAATGCCATACGATTCAGCCTGGAGTTGGCTTCAGAGGCCGGAGACCGTGAATTCGCAGAAGCCTGGCAGCATCTGGCCGACCAGATCCCTGACAGTTTTGTCAAAGTTTTCTGGAACCCGGCCAAGAAATATCTGGCGGATTATGTGGATGGGGAATACAAGGATTGGACCGTAAGACCCAATATGGTCATTGCCACTAGTTTACCGTACAGTCCGGTGAGTGAGGAGATCCGCAAGGAGGTACTCAGCAGGGTTCGCCAGGAGTTGATGACTCCAAGAGGGTTGCGAACTTTAACTCCGAAAAGTCCGGTTTATAAAGGAGTATATGCAGGAAATCAGAATGAGCGGGAGGCTGCCTATCACCAGGGTTCTACCTCTCCCTGGCTGACCGGACATTTTGTTGAAGGTTATCTGAAGATCCATGGAAAAAGCGGGTTAACTTTCGTGAAAAATATCTTAGCCGAGTTTGAACCGGTTGTCCGTGAACACGGTGTCGGGACTATCTCGGAACTTTACGACGGTGATCCGCCTCACCACGGCAGGGGAGCCATCAGTCAGGCGTCCTCAGTGGCTGAAGTATTGCGGATGGGATATCTGATCGAACAATACAAATAAATTAAGAATTTTCAACCTAAAAGAGATACAATGCGCGTATTAATGTTCGGCTGGGAGTTTCCGCCCCACATCACAGGAGGATTGGGTACTGCCTGTTTCGGGCTGACCAAAGGCCTGGTCAAAAACGGTGTGGATGTGATCTTTGTAGTTCCCAAAGCATACGGTGATGAGACAAAGGAAGGCTTCCGGCTTGTTAATGCCAGTGATGTGGTACTGGACTTCACCCACCGGGAGACTCAGGAGTTCTGGAGTAAAATACAATTTATGGAGATCGGCAGCAACCTGGTTCCATATCTCGATCCGGAAGAATTTGAACGAGCGGTGACGGGCGCTGAAATGACCGGGAGTTGCGAGACCAGCGCGGTGTTTTCGAAACAATATTCTTTTTCGGGCAAGTATGGTCCCAACCTGATGGAAGAGGTGTCGCGGTATGCGCTGGTTGCCACTTCCATAGCCTCATCCTATGAGTTTGATGTGATCCATGCCCACGACTGGCTTACCTATGCGGCCGGGATTGCTGCCAAGAAAGTTTCAGGAAAACCCCTGGTCATCCATGTCCATGCAACCGAGTTCGACCGCTCAGGCGAGAATGTAAATCAGCCGGTGTATGACATTGAGCGTCAAGGCATGAGCGGAGCCGACCTGATCATTACCGTCAGTAACCTCACCCGGCAGATCGTCATAGAACGATATGGCATGCCTGCGGAAAAGGTGATCACTGTCCATAATGCTGTTGAGCCATCCGACCGCCCTGAACTGGAAGGTGTTACGCGTCATGTGCGAGAGAAAATCGTCACTTTTCTTGGAAGGGTCACTTATCAGAAAGGACCTGACTATTTTGTTGAAGCCGCCAATAAAATATTAAAGAAAGACTCTAACGTCAGGTTTGTCATGGCGGGTTCAGGGGATCTTTTGAATAAAATGATCCGCCGTGTTGCCCAGTTGAATATTGCCACCAAATTTCACTTTACCGGTTTTCTGGCCGGTGCAGAGGTGGACCGGATGTTTGCAATGAGCGATGTGTATGTGATGCCATCTGTTTCAGAGCCTTTTGGAATTTCGCCGTTGGAAGCGATGCGCTCGAATGTTCCCGTGGTAATTTCCAGGCAATCCGGTGTGGCAGAAGTGCTTGTTCACGCCCTCAAGGTCGATTTCTGGGATGTCGATGCCCTGGCCGACGCCATATATGGAATCCTTCACTATGACGCACTGCGGAAAATGTTTGTCCGATACGGTAAAACAGAGGTTGACAACCTCATCTGGGAAAACGCCGCCAGTAATATCCTTTCAGTGTATAACAAAGCAGTAAACCAATAATATTATGAGATCCATTTGCCTATATTTTCAGGTTCATCAACCCTACAGGCTCAGAACCTATCGTTTTTTCAACATCGGACAGGATCACTATTACTACGACGACTATCAGAACCGTCACATTATCAAGCGGGTAGCAGAGAAGTGTTATCTCCCTGCCAACAAACTTATGCTTACTCTCATCAAGGAGTATGGCACTGCTTTTAAGATCAGTTTTTCTATCTCAGGCTCTGCACTGGATCAGATGGAGACCTATACACCCGAAGTGATCGATAGTTTCCGTGAACTGGCAGATACCGGCCAGGTAGAGTTTATCGCGGAAACTTATGCCCATTCCCTGGCTTCACTGGGGCACAAAGAAGAATTTGTTCGCCAGACCATGATGCATGCCGGAAAAATTGAATCCCTTTTCGGCAAACGACCTGTTACTTTCCGGAACACAGAACTGATATACTCCGACGGAATAGGAGAGATGGTAGCCGAAATGGGCTTTCATTCCATGCTGACGGAAGGGGCGAAACATATTCTGGGATGGAAAAGCCCTAATTATATCTATTGCAACAAACGTAATCCGAAACTCAAGGTTTTATTGCGCAATTATCAGTTAAGCGATGACCTGACATTCAGGTTCTCCAATCAGGACTGGTCGGAATGGCCGCCGACCACCGAAAAATTTGTGGGATGGCTGAACAGGGTTGAGAAAAAGGAAGAGGTGATCAATCTTTTCATCGATTATGAAACCATTGGAGAACACCAATGGGCTGAGACAGGAATCTTCGAATTTTTCCGTCATCTCCCCTCCATGGTTTTCAGCAATTCCAACTTTACTTTTGAAACGCCATCCATACTCTCCCAGGCTTTGCAGCCAATGGCAGCCATCTCGGTACCCCATGCCATTTCATGGGCGGATGAAGAACGGGATCTGACCGCCTGGCTTGGAAACGAACTGCAGAATGAGGCTTTTTCGAAATTATACAGTATCGAAAGCCAGGTTCGACAGTGCACCGATCCGGTAATTCAAAGCGACTGGCTGCACCTTCAAACCAGCAATCATTTCTACTATATGTGTACCAAGTGGTTTTCGGCCGGCGAGGTTCACAAGTATTTTAATCCATATGGATCTCCCTATGAGGCATTTATCAACTATATGAATGTCCTTTCCGATTTTATGATCCGGGTAGAAGATCAATCAGGACAACCGGTTATCACGAAAGATCCGGAAATACCCGTGTCAGAAAAAACGCCTGCGAAAAAGACCGCTTCCCGATCCGGAAAAGGGACGGTCAAAGACAGCGGAGAAAAGAAGATGCAAAAGGCAACCACCAAAAAAGTAGCCGTGAAGGACCAGACCAGGGTCGCTACCCAAAAAGATAAACCAATCAAGAAAAAATGATGACCGAAAAGAATTTGATAGCTCCTGACTACCTTTTTGAGACCAGCTGGGAAGTATGCAACAAAGTAGGAGGGATTTACACTGCCATAGCCACCAAAGCCCGACTGCTGGCCGAACAGTATAAGGACAATTACATTCTGATCGGTCCGGATATCTGGAAGGAAACCCACCAGAATCCAGAGTTTACCGAAGATAAATTCCTCTATAAATCCTGGCATGAAGTTGCCGAGTCTGAAGGTTTCAGGCTGAAAATCGGAAGATGGAATATCCCTGGTAAACCGGTTGTTTTCCTGATCGATTTCACTCCCTATTTTTCGGAGAAGGATAAGATATTTGCCCATTTCTGGGAGCATTACAAACTTGATTCACTGACCGGAGGCTGGGACTATATCGAACCAGCCTTTTTCGGTTATGCCGCCGGTAAACTGATTGAAAGTTTTTACAATTACAATCTTTCACATCTCGATAAGATCATTGCCCAGTTTCACGAGTGGCTTACCGGTACCGGAGTGCTTCACCTGAAAGAGCATGTGCCCCAGGTGGGTACGGTGTTCACTACCCATGCCACAGTGGTAGGGCGTGCCATTGCATCCAATTCCCTGCCTCTCTACAAAAACCTGGAGAACTATAATGCCGAGGCCATCGCCCGACAGTTCGGGGTCATGGCCAAGTACTCCCTGGAGCGTCTGACAGCCTGGGAAGCAGATTCATTCAGCACGCTTTGCCGGAATATAAACCTCGAATGCCGTCAATTTCTTGAAAAAGACGCCGATGTGCTGACTCCCAGCGGGTTTGATGACGCATGGGTACCTCCCAAAAAAACCTTCGACCTTAAAAGGAATGAGGCACGAAAGAAATTGCTGGAGGTAGCCTCGGCCCTTACCGGTCAGGAACTGGCTAAGGATACTATCCTGATTCTCACCAGTGGTAATGAGATGAGAATAAAAGGATTATCCATTTTTATCCAGGCGATGGGCGAATTAAACCGCCAGTCGAAACTTCCCCAGCATGTGGTGGCCTTCATTGCCGTTCCGACCGGACATGTCGGGCCAAAGAAATATTTACTCGACAGAATAGCCAACCGTGATTTTCAAAGTCCCAGGGCAGGCGATTTTTCCACCCATAACATAGCCGAGCCCGAAAACGATCAGGTACTCCGAAAAATCAAGGAATGCGGACTTCAGAACCGACCGGAGGACAAGCTTAAAGTGGTTTATATACCGACTTATCTCGATGGTTCCGACGGAGTTTTCAACCTTACTTATTATGACCTGCTGATCGGTTTCGACGGCACGATTTTTCCTTCCTATTACGAACCATGGGGATATTCATCCCTCGAAAGCCTTTCCTATCACATTCCTACCATCACGACTTCACTTTCAGGATTTGGCCAATGGGTGAAACAACTCTTTCCGAGTCTGAAAGATTGTACAGCCATTGTGGACCGGGACGATGATAATGACCAGGAAGTGGTTCAGGCCATTGTCAGACACGTATTTACCTGTGCCTCCAAATCAGAAAAAGAGATCATCAAAAGCAAAATCAAAGCCTGGGAGATTTCGCGGACAGCCCAATGGAAAGGACTTATTCACAACTACGAGCGGCTCTACTCTGATTCACTAGAAAAAGCAGCCGCCAGGGCAGAACTCTATGCAGGGAAGCAGCCCCAGGTGTTGACACCGGCCCATAAGGTGGCTACCAATGCCAGGCCCGAATGGAAAAAAGTCTTGATCTCACAGCAATTGCCCGAAAACCTCAGAAGTTTGGAGAGACTTGCTAAGAATTTATGGTGGTCCTGGAATTATGAAGGGTCCGAACTCTTTGAAATGATCAGCAAGGAGCGATGGGTAAGCCTGAAATATAATCCTATCGCCCTGATTGAGTCGTTGTCATACAGCGAATTACAGGATCTTAGCCTGAATGAGAAATTCGTCAACAAACTGATCAGGGTCACTGCAGCCTTTGATGCTTACATGGCCAAAGCCGCGGAAAAGCCCAAGGACATGGTGGCTTATTTCAGTATGGAATATGGTCTTCATGATACACTCAAGATCTTTTCCGGCGGTCTTGGCATGCTTGCCGGTGATTACCTCAAAGAGGCCAGCGATTCCAATTATAATATTGTGGGGATTGGCCTGCTTTACCGGTATGGCTATTTCACCCAATCCTTATCGATCTTCGGAGACCAGATAGCGGTTTATACCCCTCAGAAATTCACCCATTTGCCCATCATCCCTGTTCGTGATCAGGATGGAAAATGGGTTAAGATCATTCTGGCTTTACCCGGACGTACCTTGCACGCCAAGGTTTGGCGATGCGATGTTGGTCGTGTTCCACTCTTTCTGATGGATACCGATATCGATGATAACCTCGAGGTTGACCGGGGAGTTACCCATCAGCTTTACGGTGGGGATCTGGAAAACCGCCTGAGACAGGAATTATTGCTGGGCATTGGAGGAATCCGTATGCTGGACACCCTGGAAATCAGGCCTGATATCTACCACAGCAATGAAGGTCATTCGGCATTTATTAGCCTGGAGAGGCTCAGGAAGTTGATCCAGCATGAGAAACTCACTTTTCAACAGGCACAGGAGGTGGTTCGTTCATCTACGTTGTTTACTACCCATACCCCTGTACCGGCCGGGCATGATACTTTTCCTGAAGACCTCATCCGCGGATACCTTTCTCACTATCCCGATCATCTGAACCTGACTTGGGAGCAGTTCATGAATCTCGGGAGGATGGTTCCCGATGAAGTCAACGAAAAATTCTCGATGAGCGTCCTCGCTGCCCGTCTCTCGCAGGAGATCAATGGTGTAAGCAAAATCCACGGACGGGTGACAAGGGACATGTTCTCGAAACTCTATCCGGGTTTTTATCCGGAAGAGCTGCATATCGGGTATGTTACCAACGGAGTGCACCTGCCTACCTGGACAGCCAAATCTTGGCTGCAGCTTTACGCCAGGGAATTCGGTGACGGTTTTTTCGAAGATCAGTCGAATCCGCAATACTGGAAAAAGATCCATCAGCTGGATGATGAACTGATATGGAAAATCAGGCTGAAACAGAAGTCTCAGATGACCGATTACCTGATGCAGCATTTGTATGACGACATGACCCGCCGTCATGAAAACCCAAAACTGATCTTCAGGATGAGGCAATCATCCACCCCTAAAGCACTCACCATAGGATTTGCCAGACGTTTTGCCACCTATAAACGTGCTCATCTGCTTTTCAGCAACCTTGACCGGCTTTCGAGAATTGTCAACAACAAGGCCCGGCCTGTTCAATTTTTCTTTGCGGGAAAAGCACATCCACAGGACAAAGCAGGTCAGGATCTGATCAAAAGAATTTACGAGATTTCGCACATGCCTGATTTCATCGGAAAAATTTTCTTTTTCGAGAATTATGATATCCAACTTGCCAAGTATTTGCTGAAAGGTGTGGATATTTGGCTCAACACTCCCACCAGGCCCCTGGAAGCCAGCGGAACCAGTGGTGAAAAAGCGGTGATGAATGGCGTTGTCAATTTCAGTGTGCTGGACGGCTGGTGGGCGGAAGGTTACCGGCCCAATGCCGGTTGGGCACTTCAGGAGGAGGCCACCTATGACAACCATCAGTTCCAGGATGAACTCGATGCCGAAACCATCTACTCGATCCTGGAAGATGAGATCATCCCGGTCTATTATGAATTGAACAGTAAGCATATTCCTGAAAAATGGATATCCTACATCAAAAATACCATCAGCGAAATTGCTCCGCATTTCACCATGAAGCGACAGTTGGATGACTATATCCGTCAGTATTACAATCCGTTGCTGAAACGCTCCCGGATCATGACCGGCAAGAATTATGAGATGGCACGGCATATTGCCAGTTGGAAACGGAAAGTTATACGAGGCTGGGAAAGTATTGAGGTCATCTCAGTAAAGACACCTGATTCCAGTCATAAACCCCTCACCTTAGGCGAATCCTTCAAAGCCGAGATCATCCTGGATTTGAATGAACTCTCCGGCACCGATATCGGGATCGAGGTGCTCTTTGGCAGAAAGGTGAATGATGAGGTGAAATCGCCCGACTTCATAGAAGAGATGAAGGTCATCCGATCGGAAAGAAATATTGTGGTTTTCGGCTGCGACATTCCGATCAACCGGGCCGGAGTTTACGATTATGTCTTCAGGGTATTCCCGAAAAGTCCCTTATTGCCCCACCGTCAGGATTTCAACCTGGTAAAGTGGATCTGATTTTATGTCTGACCAAATTAAACATCATGAAATTACTTGCAGGAAAAACAGCGCTGATCACGGGTGCCAACCGCGGAATCGGAAGATCCGTTGCCTTGAAAATGGCGGCTCACGGAGCCGATGTTGCTTTCACAGATATTCATTATAATGAAGACTCACAATCGCTGGAGAAAGAAATTGCCGCTCTGGGAACCCGTGCAAAGGGTTTCGCCTCAGATGCCAGTTCGTTCAGCGACAGTGAAGCACTGATCAACAGCGTGCTTGAAGTATTCCCTACCATCGATATTCTGGTCAACAATGCCGGCATTACCCGCGACAACCTGTTGATGAGGATGTCGGAGCAGGACTGGGACAAGGTTATCAACGTAAACCTGAAATCGGTTTTCAACGTAACCAAAGCGATTCAGCGGGTGCTGATCAAACAACGCTTCGGCTCGATTATCAACATGAGTTCTGTCGTGGGTGTAGAAGGCAATAGCGGCCAATCCAATTATTCGGCCAGTAAAGCCGGTATTATCGGATTTACCAAATCGATCGCACAGGAACTTGGCAGCCGCAATATTCGTTGCAATGCCGTTGCTCCCGGTTATATCGAGACGGAAATGACCGCGCGGCTTTCCCCGGAATTCAGGGATAAATGGATACAGGATATTCCGATGAAAAGGGCCGGTACTCCTGATGACGTGGCAAACCTGGTGCTGTTCCTTGCCTCCGACCTGAGCAGTTATGTCACCGGTCAGGTGATTACCGTCTGCGGCGGTTTGCATACTTAACCAGCGAAACAAACGTTTCACTACTTACTAATTCGGATTCTTTTTGGTTATTGTTACTGAATGGCCGGCAGCATGGGTGGGTTTGTGCCTTTTACTGGGTGCATTGTATGCCTCATGGCTCTATTATCATGACCTCCGTCGCGGGCTCTCCTCGCGATGGGTTGTCCGGTTCATGTTCCTTTTCCGTTTTCTTGCCGTATCCCTGATCTCCTTCCTTTTACTGTCACCGTTGATCCGATTGTCGGAACGCGTGATCGAGAAACCCATCGTCATTTTTGGAATCGATAACAGTGAATCGGTGATCAGGAGTCCCGATTCGGTGTTTTATAAAGTTGACTGGCCTCAGAAGCTTCGCGAGGTTCAGAAAGGGCTGGAGGAAAAGGCGGAGGTACGGGTTTTCTCAGTTGGCAGCGGAGTCAGGGAAGGATTCAACGCGGATTATACTGAAAAAGGGAGCGACCTGTCGGCCTTTTTCAGCGAAATTAAAACCAGGTTTACCAACCGGAACGTGGCTGCCGTAATCTTTGCCAGCGATGGTATATATACGCAGGGGGTTGATCCTTACTATGCTGCCCGCCCTGTTGCCTGGCCTGTTTACACGGTGGCACTGGGGGATACCACTATCAGGAAAGACGCTATTGTTAAAAAGGTGAGCACCAACCGGATAGTTTACCGTAACGACCGTTTCCCGGTTGAAGTGCTGGCTGAATTCAACAAATGTGGCCGGGATAACATAAGGATGGCTGTGTTGAAAGGTGATCAAGTGGTGGAAAGCAGGGAGATCAGAGTTCCCGGAGAACAATCGGTGCAACGTGTAACCTTCTGGCTCGAGGCAGGGCAAACCGGGATTCACCGTTATCGTGTCTCGATTTCTCCGGTAACCGGAGAGGTGAACGAGGAGAACAACTATGCGGATTTTCTGGTCGAGGTACGCGAAACCAGACAAAAAACCGGGATTGTATTTAATGCCCCGCATCCGGATATTATGGCCATTTACCAAGCCCTGTCCGCATCTTCCCATTTTGATGTCGATCTGCTGGCACCCGCCGAAACATCGGTCAAATGGGATTCGTACGACCTGCTCATTCTCCATCAGTTGCCTTCCATCACCGCGGTTCGGAACCTCGAGCCGCTGCTTTCGTCCAAAGCATCGCTGCTGTTTGTTTTGGGGAGCCAGACCGATATCAATGCGTTCAATGCTATGAAAACAGGGCTGACCATCAATGCAGCCAAAAACTCGTTTTACGAGGCTGAACCGATCGCCAACCGCAATTTCTCTCTTTTTCTTATGAACAGGGAGGAGCAGGCCACACTGGATGAATTTCCACCACTCCTCTCTCCTTTTGGGACCTATCAGTTCACACCCGCATCAGAAATACTGATATATCAGGAAATTGCCGGCGTGGCTACCCGGACCCCACTTATACTTTTTACTCGGTCGGCTGAGAGGAAAATCGGGATCATTGCAGGAGAAAATATTTGGCGTTGGAGAATTGCCAATTTTTCCAGACAAGCAAACTTCGATATTTTTGACCTGCTGATGGATAAAATCGCCATCTACCTTTCTGCACGTGAAGACAGAAGTTTTCTGCGGATCCATACCCAAACCCGGTTTTCTGAAAATGAACCGGTAGAAATGGAAGCTGAGGTCTTCAATAAATCCTATGAACGGATCACCGATCCGGACATCAACCTGAATATTATTGATGAATCAGGGAAAACTTATCCCTATCTGTTCAGCAAAGGCGCAAGCTACTATTCACTGAATGCGGGCCTCTATCCCACAGGTGCGTACCGCTACAATGCCACCGTAAGGGTCGGTAGTGATACTTATCAGAAGAGCGGCGAATTCTATGTCAGCGAAATCCAAGCGGAAACCGTGACCCTGGTCGCCAACCATCAGACATTATCGTCCATTGCACTTTCGCATGACGGAAAGATGTTGTATCCGAGAGATGCAGATAAGTTAACCGGGATGATCCTGGACCGTCAGGATGTCAGTACCGTTTCAAACCGGATTGTTCAACTCACCGACATGATATCGGCCGGATGGTATTTTACCCTGATTCTGATACTGCTTGCGGCTGAATGGGTTTTCCGCAAGCGGGAAGGTCGATGATAAAAGTGGTCAGAGATCCTTCCGGTTGAGAATCAGAAAAACAATCCCGACTACAACGGCTGTGTAAGCAAGCGGTACTCCGATCCCGGCCATGGTTACTGTATCCTGAAGATTTACCCCGAAAATGATTTTCAGCACCGGTATCGATGGATATTCGGTGATGCTGAGTATGGCATTGGCCGGTAAATAGCGTGAAATATTATTTTCGAAGACCAACGGGCTTTTCAGGAAATAATAGAGAATGGGTTCGGCGATCAGTGTGTACAAAGTAAAGAGGGCGATCGCCATTCCGGTATTGCGGAAAAGAAAACCAAAAAGCAAGGCAAATACCAGGAAAGAAATCACGGTAATGAAATAGCCGATAATAAAGAGCGATTTTTCGAAAATCATCGCTGCAGTGATGTCAGCCGTGTTGGAAATCCCCAGGATTATTGTGCCGATGAGTACAAACACGGTCATGACCAGTGAAAAAACCAGGATCAGTTCGAGTTTTCCGGCGAGAAATTCGGACTTACTCATGCCGGTAATCACATTCTGTCGGATAGTCTTATTGGTGAACTCATTGGTGATCAGGATGATCACTACAATAGCCGGGAAAATCAACATATAGCGCAAGGTGGCAAAGAAGGCAAGGTTCTGCCATATATAAGGAAAAAAGTAGATCTTGACATGGGGTAGTGGTACCGGAGTATGTTTATTGATGTCATCCACAATATGGTTGACCATATATTCCGCCATGAGCAATCCCAGCGCGAGGAAGAGAAAGTAAAGACCAAAAAGGATCCAGAAAGTTTTGTAACTTCTGATTTTCAGATATTCAATTTCGAGCAGTTTGATCATCGGTATGATTTAAAAGATCAAGGAAATGTTGTTCAAGACTCCGCTTTCTCTCTGCCAGCCTGGTCAGTACTACTCCCTGGTCGAAGCAGTATTGGTTGATGGCAGCAGGATTGGTGACTTCTTTGAAAAAAACCTGAATGAACCGCTCCTGTGGCAATACCGTGCTGACACCCGGGAATTCCTGGATAATGGAGGTCAGTCGTTCAATATTTTCGCAGGCAAGTTCAAAACTGTCGGAAACGGCAAGAACTTCGCTCACAATGCCCTGAAACAGTTTATTGCCTTTTCGGAGAACGGCAACGTGGGTACAGATTTTCTGCACTTCATCCAGTAAATGGGAGGCCAGGATGATAGTGGTTCCCGACTCAGCGACCCGAAGAATCAACTGTCGTATGTCGGCAATCCCTTGCGGGTCAAGGCCGTTGGTGGGTTCATCCAGGATCAGAACCTCCGGATTGGCCAGCAAAGCTGACGCAATGGCAAGTCGTTGTTTCATCCCGAAGGAGTAAGTTTTAAACTTTGAATGCCTGCGCTCGGACAAGTTGGTCATTTCCAAAACCCTGTCGATGTCGTCCTCTCCGTTTCCTTTGATCCTGGCAATGATAACCAGGTTTTGCACTGCTGTAAGATAGGGATAAAAATTGGGGCTTTCGATCACACTGCCGATCTGCTTGCGGGTCTCTTTGGAAGGTGGCTTCCCAAACCAGCTATACTCCCCCCGATCGGCACGGATCAGGTCGAGAATGAGGCTGAGTGTTGTGGTTTTGCCACTTCCGTTTGGCCCCAGGATGCCGAAAATCTGTCCTTTATCTATTTCCAGCGACAGATCGTTCAATG
>CAYLVY010000051.1:0-7179 GCA_964387205.1 uncultured Draconibacterium sp. | reverse complement strand
TCTGGCTCAAGATGGAAATTATTTGGGATGAAATAATGTGTGTAAGACGTTCCTGTTCCCTTATTGTTACACTGGTATCCGGAATCATGGACAGTGCAGTAAAAATACTGTGTTTTTCTTATGGATGTCGGGTTTTATTGTTTTCCAGTCGGCGATGGTCCTGACCGTTATCTGTTCATCGGCTCCGGTAAGGTCAGTGGCAAGGCACAACATTACGGAGGGATGGCAACAGGCCAGGATGGTGTCGAACAGAGCTATATTCCGGTAAGGTGTTTCGATAATGATCTGTGTTTGATGGGTGGAGAGGATATGGCGGTCCAGCTCTTTCAACCGTATTCTCCTGGCTTCGCGGTCGGCCGGAAGGTATCCCCGGAAGGCAAAATCTTGTCCGTTAAACCCGGATGCCATCAGGGCAAGCAGGATGGAGGATGGACCGGTCATAGGTACCACGCGGATGTTTAGTGCGTGGGCTTCCCGCACCAGCAGGGCGCCGGGGTCGGCCACGCATGGAACACCGGCCTCAGACAGTAGTCCGGTATCAGTGCCCTCCATCAATGGCCTTAATAATTCCGGCAACTCGAGTAGCGGTGTGTGTTCATTTAAAACCAGAAAAACAGGCGCGGGGTCTGGCCGGAAGGCCCCGGCCCTGATCAGGAAGCGTCGCGCTGTGCGTACCTCTTCCACGATAAAGCAGTGCAGTTCCCTTATTTTGCTAAGGGTGGCCTCCGGCAGTACGAGCCCGGGATCCTCCTCCGTCAGTGGTGAGGGGAGAAGGTACAAGGTTCCTTTATTCATGTTTTTTGTACCATGGAAGGGAATCCAGATCCACATTTCCTCCGGAAAGGATAATCCCGGCTTTTTTACCGGTAAGGTCGACCCGTTTTTCAAAGACTGCGGCCAGGGGCACTGCGGCGCTGGGTTCGGCAACGATCTTCATCCGTTCCCAGAGATAACGCATGGCGCGAATAATGGCATCATCATCAACCGTGACAATATCATCAACATAGCGAAGGATGACAGGAAAGGTAACAGAGCCGAGCGAGGTCCTCAGTCCGTCGGCGATGGTTTGTGGATTAACAGAAGGAATAAACGATTTTTGCCTGAACGACCGTTGGGCATCGTCTGCTCCGGCTGGTTCCACGGCAATAACCCGGGTGTTTTCGCCGAAAAAATGGGCCGAAAGGGCGGTACCGCTCAGAAGTCCGCCACCACCAACCGGGGCAAGGATAAGGTCGAGGTGACCCGCTTTGTTCAACAGTTCCCGGGCTGCAGTAGCCTGTCCCGCAATGATCCTTGGGTCGTTATAGGGATGTACTTCAGTGGCACCGGTGCGGTCCAGTATCTCCTTTAATGTTGATTCCCTGGCAGCGAGGTTGGGTTCGCAAAAAGTGATATCACCCCCGTATGACCGGACCGCTTCAACTTTGACCCTCGAAGAATCAACGGGCATTACAATATAGGCTTTGGCTCCCACCAGCTTTGCTGCCCAGGATAAGGCCTGGGCATGATTGCCCGAAGAATGGGTAGCAACTCCGTTGGCTAGTTGAGCAGGGGAGAGGGACAACACCGTATTGGTGGCTCCCCTTGCTTTAAACGCACCAACCTTCTGGAAATTTTCACATTTGAAATACAGTTCAGTATTATAAAGATGGTTGAGGGTTGTGCTGGTCATGACCGGTGTATGCCGGATGTACGGGGAGATGCGCTGGTGTGCTGCTTCGATCGTCTGCCGGTCGGGAATCGGCAGAATGGACTTGTCAGAGGGATTTTTTTCCATGGCTGAATTTTTTCAGCAAGCCTTCACATGCCTGGTCCAGCAATTCAAATACCTCTTCAAAGGCGTCAGCGTCATGATACCAGGGGTCGGTCACCCCGCGGTTTTCACCAGGATAGAGGATATTGAGAAGATAATCGGTTTTTCGGTGATCGTCATCGGAAATTGCCAGTCTCATCACAGACCGGTGATGGGATTGGTCCATGACATAAATGTGGGAGAAACGGCTGAAATCCATTTTTGTGAACAGGCGGGCGCGGTGACCGGAGATGTCGATCCCTCTGCGCGAGGCAGCCTCAATGGCACGATAATCGGGAGGATCGCCGGCATGAAAGGATTCAAATCCGCACGAATCCACCACGGCCTCTATCCCGGCCTTGCGGAATTTATCCGCCATGATCCCTTCGGCCATAGGAGAGCGGCAAATATTGCCGGTACAGACGAATAATACAGAGATCAATCAGAACGAAATTAAAATTTGATACGTTTATCCAACTCTTCAACAAACAACCGGAACTGTTTATCGGTTTCCACCAGATTGCTGACGGTCCGACATGCATGAAGAACGGTGGCATGGTCTTTATTGCCGCATTGCTGTCCGATACTGGCGAGGGAAGATTTGGTGTGTTTTTTTGAAAAATACATTGAAAGTTGCCGTGCCTGGACGATTTCCCGCTTTCTTGTTTTGGAATTGATCGAATCGACGGGGATGTTGAAATATTCACATATTACTTTCTGAATATAATCAATCGAGATCTCCCGGGACGTATTGCGTACAAATTTATCGATCATGGACTTGGCCAGATCAATGGTAATATTTTTTTTGTTCAGCGACGATTGCGCAAGAAGTGATATATAGGCCCCTTCCAGTTCACGGATATTGGTATTGATATTATAGGCCAGGTATTCCACCACCTCGTTGGGGATCTGGATACCTTCATTATAGAGTTTTTTCTGAAGGATGGCGATCCTGGTTTCAAAATCAGGCACCTGCAGATCAGCGGAAAGGCCCCATTTGAATCTCGAAAGCAGTCTGGGTTCAATTCCTTTCATCTCTACCGGAGGCTTATCGGAGGTAAGGATGATCTGGTTACTTTTCTGATGTAGGTGGTTGAAAATATGGAAAAAGATGTCCTGTGTCTTGTCTTTTCCGGCAAGGTTATGGATGTCGTCCATGATCAGGACATCGATCATCTGATAGAAATGGACAAAGTCGTTTTGATTGTTGTTTCTGGTGGCTTCAATAAACTGGTTGACAAACTGATCGGTTGTTACATACAACACCGTTTTTTCCGGAAACTGGTTGCGGATCTGAAGTCCGATAGCGTGTGAAAGATGGGTTTTTCCCAGACCTGTCTGACTGTAAAGCAGTAACGGGTTAAAGGCGGTTTTGCCCGGGTTTCCTGCTACGGCAAAACCTGCCGAGCGCGCAAGGCGGTTGCAGTCTCCCTCGATGAAGTTATCGAAGGAGTAGCCTTCGATCAACTGCGAGTTGATTTTCAGTTTTTTCAGCCCGGGGATGATAAACGGGTTCGGAATCTCCTTGGAGACACCCTTATTCAGGTCTATGGGCATGACAACCGATGGATTTATGGTGGCTCGTTTTTCGCCGGTAGGTATTCTCACCGTGAAAGGGCCCGGGTTGGTATCGGAATTATCAACAATAATGCTGTATTCCAGTCTTCCTTCAGGCCCAAGTTCCTTCCGGATGGTTTTTTTCAACAACCCAATATAATGCTCCTCCAGCCATTCATAGAAAAACTGGCTGGGAACCTGAATAGTGAGTATATTGTCTTTCAACCGAAGTGCCGTAGTCGGTAAAAACCAGGTCTTGAAGGCCTGGTAGTTAATATTGTCTTTAATAACCTTAAGGCAATTTTCCCAAACGTCGACCGCGGTCTTTTCCATGTATTCCTCTGCCTATTTTATTGAATTACTGACTTAAGCCATCAGTGTACCAGGAGATTACGAAGCAATTGAAAATATTGAATTTTCAACGTGCCCCAACTCTTTATTTAATTAACAAATTTTCGGAAAAAAAGTGAATAAAAAAAATCTTTTAAACTTGACTTTCTCGAAAATTATCTTTTGTCTCAGGGGGGGTTGGCCTATCATGGTCTGAAACTTTTCTGTTAACCGATTTCGGGTCAAATTGTTAAAAATTTAACCTGTTGGGTCGCAGGAGTTGTTTAGAATTGGTACAAATTTGTATAGAATTATATATCAGTATAATACATTAATAATTGTTATGAAATCTAGCCGTTCTGATTTGACTGAATCTTTCGGAAATGTGATCATGGGTACTTTGGCGATAACGGAACACGATCCTGCAAGACTCTGTCAACTCCTGGCGGATGATTTTTACCGATTCATCCTTCAGTATTCTCATAATCAGGTTCATTGCATCATAGGGGAAGGTGACCGCAGCTTCCATGGTCACGGTCTTTTTTATGATCACGGCTTGATCCAGTGCCTCTCTCGCGGCAGTTTTGTAGGCATGGATCAATCCGGGTATCCCAAGTTTAGTGCCTCCGAAATATCGGACAACCACGATCAGCACATCCGACAGTCCGGCAGAAAGGATCTGGCCGTAAATCGGCTTTCCTGCAGATCCGGATGGTTCCCCGTCGTCGTTGATCCGGTAATGATGGTTCCCGTGCCCGATCCTGTAAGCGTAACAGTGATGGTTGGCATCGTGAAACCGCTTCCGTAACTTTTCAAGGTACAGCTTAACTGCCTCATCGTCAGAAACCGGAAAAGCATGAGCTATAAATTTGCTTGCTTTTTCACGGTATATTCCTGTCGATTCATTTTCGATGGAAAGATATTCGTCTGAAGCCATATCCATGGATGCGAAATTAGTCCTAATTTCGGACAATGAAAAGCATGGTATGACCTATGGTGATCTGAAAAAGCTCTTTCTTGGTAATTTAACCGGTCTCTGTGGGACCAGGGAGGCCAACAACCTCTTTTATCTTGTCGCCGGACACTATTCGGGAATGAACCGAGCCATGATCGTACTTCACAATCATGAAGAGGTGCCGGAGAACCTGCTTACCGATATGCTGACCGGTTTGAAGCACCTGCAGGCCGGAAAACCACTGCAACATATAATAGGTGTATCCTGGTTCAATGACCTGCAACTGAAGGTGACCCCGGACGTGCTGATTCCTCGCCAGGAAACCATGCAATTGTGCACCATGATCGGCGAACAACTCCTGGGCAAAGGATTTCCTCTTCCCTTCAGGATCCTTGATATAGGTACCGGTTCGGGATGCATCGCCATTGATCTTAAATCGCGGTTTCCCCACACCACTGTCACCGCTGTGGACATTTCTCCGCGCGCCATTGAGGTCGCAGCACAGAATGCCTTGGTGAACAAGACGGAGATCAGTTTCGCTGCATTGGATATCACCAATCCCGCTGCCTGGAGCGAGTTGGATCATTTCGAGCTTATTGTAAGCAATCCTCCCTATATTCCGCTGAATGAAATGAAGGAGATGGACATCAATGTCATAGGGCATGAACCCTTTGATGCCCTTTTTGTTCCCGACGATGATCCACTGCTCTTCTTCAGGAATATTTATGATTTCTCCCGCTCGCATCTTGTGGCCGGCGGTGCCATTTACATGGAAATCCATGAGCATTGCGGTCTGCAGACGATGGAAATGGCCAAAAAATCCGGGTTTCCCGATACGGTAATCCTGAAAGACCTGAATGATAGGCCCAGGTTTGTCAGATCACTAACCCGATAGTTTTGCATCTGCTAATGGCCGAATATCCCGGTTCCTATCCGCACCATGTTTGAACCTTCCCGGATCGCAAGGAGGTAATCGCCGGTCATCCCCATGCTGATCGTGCTGAACCGTTCACAATTCCCGAAAAAATCTGTCCTGAGCTTATCAAAATATCCTTTCAGTAACCTGAATTCCCTTTCGATCAATGCATGATCATCAGTAAAACTCGCCATGCCCATGACCCCGGTAAGGTTAACATGGCCGTACCGGCTGTTGATCCAGATTTCGGCAAGGGAGTAAGCCTCTTGCTCCGTCATCCCGAATTTCGTCTCCTCGGTGGCAATGTGAAACTGAAGGAGACAATCGATGGCCTTGTTGCTTTTTTCGGCCACAGTCTGAATTTCGTTCAACAGTCCGGCACTGTCAAGACTATGGATCAGTGTGGCTGCCGGTACCACCATCCTGGCCTTGTTGCGCTGGAGATGACCAATGAAATGCCAGCGAATATCCTCCGGCAACATTGGTTTCTTGGTCATCAGTTCCTGTACCCGGTTTTCACCGAAATTGCGGATACCTGCCTGGTAGGCCTCCATGATCTCATCAACAGTGCGGGTTTTGGAAACCGCCACGATCGTTACCTCCGGTGGTATAATTCTCCTGATTTCATTAATATTACTAATCACTGACATCATCCGGCAATATTTATCAAAAGTACAAATTTGCCGGTAAACCTGAAGCGCTTACCTTTGCTTTTTATTTGCTATGAAGAATACCCTTTTGACATTTTTGCGACAATTTTTCTTCTGGATTTTATTTTTCAGTTTCAGCCGGCTTGTATTTTTGATCTTCCATAATAATATTATCCGTGCTGAAAAGATCCCTCTGTCTGAAATTACCGGTGTCTTTTACCATTCTTTAAAACTGGACCTTGCCACGGCATGCTATATCATGATCTTTCCTTTTCTTTTGCTGATCGTGGGTTTTGTCCTGAGAAAAGGGTGGCTCCGGTATGTCAACATTGGATATGCTGTTGTCATCATTGCAGGATATGCCCTGACGGTGGCCGGCGAGATCGGGATTTACCCGGAGTGGAAGACTAAACTGACTTATAAAGTAATCAAATACCTGCAGCATCCTGCCGAGATTTACGATTCGGCCCAAACCGGTACTTTTTTTATCCTGCTGTTGCTATGGATCGGACTGACTGCCGGGGCTATATTCCTGTATATCCGTTTCTTCGGTAACGATTCCCGGGAAAAAAAACTTAATCCCATCTTTGCTGCATTGTTCACCCTTATCACGCCTGGTTTGCTTTTTATCGGGTTAAGGGGCGGTATCCAGGAGATCCCGATCAACCAGAGTGAGTCATTCTACTCCAGGCATAATATTTTGAATATTGTTTCGGTGAACAATGGTTTCAATCTGTATATCAGTGTTTTTGAGAATTTACAGAACATGGATCAAAATCCGTTTGTCTTCATGCCTGCCGGGAAAGCTGCAGCCATTATGGAACATTTATATAAACCGATAACCGATTCAACGGTAAATGTACTCCGCGAACATCGTCCCAATATAGTCATGATCATCCTGGAAAGCTGGTCGGCCGACCTGATCGAATCATTGGGCGCTGAACCGGGTATCACTCCGGAATTCAAAGAACTGGAGAAC
>CAYLVY010000050.1:0-24940 GCA_964387205.1 uncultured Draconibacterium sp. | reverse complement strand
CAAATTGATCAATGACCCAGATTGAACATTTCGTGGCTTTCGTGATTTTTTCGTGTTTTTCGTGAAACCTGCCGTGAATTATTACACGAAAGCCACGAAAAAATCACGAAAAACACGAAATTCAAATCTGATGCTTCAATTTCCTTTCTGCCCCGCTTGTGTTTTTATTGATTAGTGTTCAGCGATTTGTCAACCCCGAAACTTGAGGTATCTAACAAGATAGTTTGCTGCAGCAAACAAAAGTAATCATCGTAACTAACTAATATACGCTGAGTTATTTTAATGCAGATTTAAATGATTGAATGGGGGAGATGAGTTATTTCCGGCAGAAAAAAACAGCCGGCTTCTGCCGGAACCTGATTCCTTCCGATCCTGATTTTCAAAAAGTGTAAACCATTTGACGAGGCAGCGGCTAACCTCAGCAAGCTGATTTCGATATTGGATTGTAAAAAGACAAAGCCTCCCGGGTCGCTGAACATTATTACAGGAACCGGAATAAGTTATACCCGGAATGACAGTATTAATGTAATTTCGCTTGCTTCTCCTAGTGCCTTCTGAGGTGAATAACTCCTATTATCAAAAGAAATAAAGAGAATGAGCATGCTGACCGACGAAATTTTACGAACCAGAAAAGAGATCAGGCGTTTTTTCATTGCCGGTTTCTGGACGCTGCTGCTGGAAACCCTTCTGTGCGTGTATATCGCCAATCTCTCTAAATCGCTCACCATTTTTACCTTCATGCTGCAAAACTCATTATCGCTTATCGTTTATTTTTTTGCGATCGTGGCACTGAGTTTATCGATCAAAGACAATACGTATAAATTTCCTTACGGAACCGGAAGATTGGAAAATTTCATCAGTTTTTTTCAGGCGGCGCTAAGCCTGCCCGGCGTGGGCATTGTCATTTATTCAATCTGGAAGAATACGGTTCAGGCACCGCCGGAAATCAGCTTCGGGTATACACAAATCGCTTTCCTTTACATCAATCTTCGCCTGCTATTGCTGAAATGGTGGGCCAATTCGATCATGAAGCGGCATGACGCCTATTCGCCGATCCTGAAAGCCTACAATGTGTATTACACGATCTGTCTCATTGAGACAATTATTTCAGCAGTTTCCCTTTTAATCGCACTCTGGTTCCAGCATTCCGACAAAGTCCATCTGGCCAGGGTCATCGATACGATGCTCTCGCTCTTCTTTGCAGGCTACTGGATATTCAATTCACTGAAAGTCATGAAGGAAAACTTTGAAGCCCTAATCGACCTGCCGTTGAAAGAGGCTGATCAACTGGTCATCCTGAAGATCCTTTCGGAGCAATTCGACCGGTATGAAGAGCTTGGATACATATATTCCAGAACCAGCGGGCGGCAGAAGATCATCGAGATCGAGCTGGTTTTTTCGAAAAGCAGGAGCGTTTCGGAGATAGCCGACCTGCAGGAGGCGATGAAAAACAGTCTCTCACAGCATTTCTCCGATGTCAGGTTCAACTTGATCCCTGTTATCAGGTAAACCCGGCTTTAGATATCAAGTATCAAGTGCCAGGTATCAAGTGCCAAAAATGCTGGCATCTTGCGTTAACTTATTATCGCCGGTACGGATACCACCAGGGCTTTTCCTGCTGCACAAAATCCCAGTGCACGTGTTTCGTCTCCAGAAATTCCTCCAGTCCCTCCGGCCCTAACTCGCGCCCCATGCCGCTCATCTTCATGCCGCCGAACGGTCCGGCGTCGTTGTCGGTGAGGGGGTCATTGATCCAGATGCTCCCGGCCCTGACCTCCTCGAAAAAGGTTTTGGCTTTCGCGGCGTCGCGGGTGAAGAGGATGGCCCCGAGCCCGTAAGGTGTATCCTGCGCAAGGCGTAGCGCCTCGTCGAACCCGTCAAAAAGCATCACGGGCGCCACGGGGCCGAAGGTCTCTTCGCGCATCACGTTCATGGCGTGCGAAACGTTGATCATCACCGTGGGTTCGTAGTAATATCCATTCTGAAATCCCACGGGACGCTTTCCTCCGGTCAACACGACCGCGCCCATCTTCACAGCCTCCTCCACATGGTCCTCCACCTTGCGACGATAACGGTCACGCGCCAGCGGACCGATGTCGGTCGATGGTTCGATGCCGGGCCCGATCCTGAGGGTTCCCGTAAAATTCACCAAGGTTTCGAGGAAGCGATCAGCAATAGTGCGCTGCACATAGATACGCTCGGAGGATGTGCACACCTGGCCTGCATTGAGGAAGGCCGCCCAGGCCACCGCTTTGGCCGCCACCTCCACATCGCTGTCTTCGCAAACGACGAAAGGATCTTTGCCGCCCATCTCCAGGGTTACTTTTTTGAACCGCTCGGCACACAGGCGGGCGATCTTGCGTCCCGTTGCGGTGCTGCCCGTAAACGCCACCACCTGCGTGCCGGGATGGGTGACCAGCGCCTTACCGGTCACCTCGCCATCGCCGGTGACGATGTTAACCGTGCCTGGCGGCAGCACTTCAAAACACTCGCTTAGAGCCAGGGTGGCAAGCGGAGTTACTTCGCTGGGTTTGATGATGACCGTGTTGCCGGCGGCCAGGGCCGGCGCCACTTTCCATACCATCAGGAGCAGCGGATAGTTGTAAGGCACGATGCAAACCACGACCCCATAGGGCTCCTTGAGTACCATCGACAGCTGGGTGGACTCGATGCCGGGAATGACCCGTCCCCGGCTATTACGCCCCATCTCTGCGTAATAGTGGAAACATGCTATGCACCACCCCACTTCGTCGATGTTCTCTTTAAGCGGTTTGCCTCCTTCGAGTGTCAGGATTCGGGCGATCTCTCCGGTGCGTGCTTTCAGCCGGTCCGCAACTTCGTGAAGGAGTTCGCCGCGCGATATCGCGGACATGCGGCGCCATACCTCGAAAGCCTTGTTGGCGGCTACCACAGCGGCGTCTGCATCCTCGCTGGTGCCAGCCAGGACCTGTTCAAAAACCTCTTCGGAGGCGGGATTGATGATGTTGATGGGCTCCCGTACGGATTTTCCCGTCCATTCACCAGCGATATAGTGGTGCTTCATGTTTTTTGTTTTTTATCCCTGAAACTGGGAATATGGGATGAAAATTCAAAATTCAAATTCAAATGTCAAAATTATACCAATGAATATCACAGCGCAAGCCAGGGCGGAATGGAACTGCATCGTAAAGATAGACAAAAACCAAAGAGATGGCCGATCACTTTGTGCATGATTGCAAATGCTATTATTCCGGAAGTAACGGCGACGATGATTTTGAAGACTTGTTCCGATTCGGTATATTTACCGGAAAGCTCACCATCATGTTTCTTCGGTTCGTAGTTGTTTTGTTTTACCTGGTTGCAGTCTGCGGCGCGCTGGAAGGCCAGTCCGGCCGGGCGACCGTTGTGAATGATCCCGTCCCGGTGTTTCCCATCGGCGAACCGCCCTATTCCTGTTATCGGATCCCGGCCATTGTCGCGCTCCCGGGTGGCGACATGGATATTGCCTTCAACAATGTCCATAACCGAAGATTGGAACTGCGAATCCGGGAGAAGACCCCGGAGAACGACTGGTTTCCTTTACTGGCACCCGTGGACAGTGATGTTCAGCGACCCGACAGGCTTTTCCTGGCTTTTATGTTCGGTTTCGATTTCGTGATCAGGAATGGAACCGTTTTCCACGCCCGGATTGGCGACCGCACCCTGATCCCTGCCACCTTCCCGATTTCCAGAAATTCTCAGGCCGTATACTTTGCCCGCAACGCCACCCGGCCGGTGATCGGGATCGTGAATTGCGACGGCGAAAGGGCGTTGGAAGTGTCCTGTATGCCGGGACAGGATTCCTTTTGATCCTGAATTTTAAAAAGTGTAAACCATTTATTTAAAATGTGTAAATCAAAAAGGTGTAAAAATGTAAACTGAAACCCGGGACCGGGCAATTTGACGAGGCAGCGGCTAACCTCACTAAGTTGGTTTCGATATTGGACAGTAAAAAGATAAAGCCACCGAGGTCACTTAACATTATTACAGGAACCGGAATTAGTTACACCCGGAACGACGGGATAAATATAATTTCGCTGGCATCATTGGGCGCATTTTAAATGGAGCCCATTCGTCTCCTGGGTTTTAGAAGATTATAACACCTCGACGATGATTGAATGGAGATGTTTAAAAAATCTTAATGCCCTGATCCACCACCTGGAGGAAATAGCAGCCTTCGCAAAGGTTACTTGTTTCAACCATGGTAAGCCGCGAAGAGATGATTCCGCATTTAACGATGTTCCCATTCAGGTCTGCGTAAAATAAGGCCAACTTATTTTCGCCGTTGGTGGCGAAGACCAGGTTGTTCTGGGTGGCGGAAAGCCGAAGCTGGAAAAGATCGGGATTGGAACAGAAGGATACAGTGGAATCGATGACCGATCCGCTGGCCGGATCGATGCGGACGATCCGATCCCCGCACGGGGCAAACACCGAGCCGTCGTCCCCGGTGCAGGTATGCGAAAAAAAGGCGTTCACAAGACTGAAGCCATTCCTCTTCGGATTGCCGCCTCCGTTGTTCCGGTCAGACACCTTGGCAAGGCCTTCCATGGCCCAGAGTAGCGCCGCCAAAAGGAAAATCTGTATCGCAAAGGTTGAAAACTTTAATTCGAAGATAATACAGAAACAAATCAAAGGGGCCCAACTTCCTTTTTTGCTGATCAAATTACTTTAATACTCCTCACAATCTTCCCGATAAAAGAAATTCTATTGCAGTGCAATTCAACAGCGACATGCTTCACGGACAGGAGACGACACATGTCTTTAAAGTTGGTTAGAATCCCATCCTGAATCAGGGATCCAGATGGTGTAAGATAAAACTAATCTGACTATTTGACTTTCCTGTTGTGTTGTATTATATTTGTTGTTATTTTCTTAACCACAAACTTTCTTACTCCATTAAAACATTAATACTATGGTCAGACTCTTTATCTTGGCTGCCGGGTTCATTATTTGTTTGACCCCATGGATTGGAAATGCTCAGGTAGCCGTCAATGCAGATAGCAGCCAGCCCCATGGTTCCGCCGGGCTCGATGTGAAATTCTCCGACCGGGGCTTCCTTCCTCCAAGGGTTACACACGCGGAGTTGCTGGCAATCCCTTTGCCTGCCGAAGGACTAATGGCGTTCTGTACCAATTGCGGCACAGGGCAGACAGGCGCCTTATGTGTTTATCAGCAAGGGGAATGGAGGATCATGCATTCGGACTGCCTTTCTCCGCTTGCTCCCGGAGCCGGCGCCCATTCGGTACAGGCCACCTCGGTGACGTGGAACTGGCTCAGTGTGGGTGGGGCAGCGGGTTATAAATGGAGTAGTGTCAACGATTTCTTAAGCGCCACCGACATGGGACCGGCCACCTCGAAATCCGAGACCGGGCTGAGCTGCAATACAGGATACACGCGCTTTGTATGGGCATATAACTCCTGTGGTTCTTCTCCTGTCGGAATTCTCACTGCCACCACTGCTTCCACGCCTCCTGCTTCACCGCTGGCCGGAACCCACACTGCCACTGCGTCCCAGGTACAGTGGAACTGGACGGTTGTCCCGGAAGCAACAGGCTACAAATGGAGTCAGACAAACAACTATACCGGCGCAACGGACGTGGGAAACAATCCGTTCTATGTGGAGACAGGTCTGGCATGCAACACGGCCTACACGCGCTATGTGTGGGCATACAACGCGTGCGGACACTCTGTGTCCACAACCCTGACCAAAACGACTTTATCAAACCCGCCGGCTCCGGTTGCCGGGACCCACACAGCGGGTCAGAATTTTATCACCTGGAACTGGAACCCTGTTCCCGGCGCTACCGGATACAGGTTTAGTTCAACAAATAACTACAATACCGCCACCAATATCGGAAATGTAACTAACCGCACCGAAACAGGCCTGCCCTGCAATTCGGTGCAGACCCGTTTTATCTGGGCATACAATGCATGTGGTTTTTCCCTTTTTACGATCCTGACTTTTTCAACCGCTCCGTGCGGTCCCTCCTGTCCGGCAAGTGTCACAGATCCCCGGAATGGCCAGACTTATGGCGTTGTGGGGATAGGAACCCAGTGCTGGATGACCTCCAATATGAATGTCGGGGTAAAAATACCGGGTGTGAATGACCAAACGAACAATATGATCATCGAAAAGTACTGTTACGATAACGATGATGCCAACTGCAACATTTATGGCGGTCTTTACCAATGGGGAGAAGCGGTCCAGTATGCCAATGGCGCTTCCAACTACAATAGCTGGAATCCGCCGCCTCCAGGTCATGTTCAGGGAATCTGCCCACCCGGATGGCATGTGCCCTCTCACCCTGAATGGGATATCCTTGCCAATTACCTCGGAGGCGCTTCAGTAGCGGGCGGAAAGCTGAAAGAGGCCGGTCTTGCCCACTGGGCCAATCCCAACACCGATGCGACTAATCTTAGCGGTTTTACCGGACTACCCGGTGGCCAGCGGTTACCGATGGGGATGTTTGCCGAACTCACCTTCAGCGGCTATTTCTGGACATCAACCGAAGCTTCTCCGACATCGGCATTTGCCAGACAACTCTTGTTCAATAGCGGGGCGATCAACACGATTGTTCAGGATAAGGTTTTCGGTTTATCCGTCCGGTGCCTGATGAATTACTAACAGAAAAAGATCAACCTTATGAGAAATGTTATCCTGATTTTCGTCCTGATGATTCAAACTGGCGGATCTCTTTTTGCCCAGGTAGCTATCAACCGTGACAATAGTTCCCCTGATCCCTCGTCGGCCCTGGATGTCAAATTTATCGATAAGGGATTCCTCCCGCCGCGCATGAGCCACACGGGATTGGATTCCATTCAGAGTCCGGCCGACGGATTGATGGTCTATTGCACCAACTGTGGCACAGGAGCAAACGGGTGCCTGGCCGTGTTTCACAACGGCGGATGGCGCTGCCTCTCCGAAGAGTGCCTGCTTCCATCTGCACCATCACAGGGCAGTCATACAGTGTCCACGACACAAGTGGTCTGGAACTGGAATGCAGCAACCGGGGCTACAGGATATAAATGGAGCGCATCCGGATCATATGCTGCGGCCACCGATCTGGGAAACATTACTACAAAAACGGAAACCGGTCTGGCGTGCGGCACAGCCTATACACGGTATGTCTGGGCTTACAATGCATGCGGGAAATCGGATTCAGCTATTCTTACCGCAACCACACAAACCTGTTCATGGAGTTGCGGCCAGGCTGTCACCGACCCGCGAAACTCAAAGAGCTATGGTACAGTATTGATCGGAAGCCAATGCTGGCTAAGCCAGAACCTGAATATCGGCACACGTATCGACGACAGTAATGATCAGTCAAACAACAGCGTCATCGAGAAATACTGCTACAACAATACCGAATCAAACTGCGATGTGTATGGCGGGCTATACCAGTGGGCCGAGATGGTCCAGTACCTCAATGGCGGCACCAACACAACATCCTGGAACCCGGCGCCATCGGGGAATGTACAGGGTATCTGCCTAAGCGGCTGGCATATCCCGTCGTACAGTGAATGGAATTCGCTGATGTATTTTCTGGGGTACGATCATGGAGGAAAGATGAAAGAAACAGGGCTAACCCATTGGTCATCGCCCAATACGGGAGCGACCAATAGCAGTGGATTCACAGGCTTGCCCGGCGGATGGCGCCAGCCGGGAGGCGGCTTCGGCTATCTGACAACGGACGGTATGTTCCGGGGAACGGATGAGTTTATTTATTCCGGCGATGTGACAACGCTTTTCCTAAATTACCAATCTGCTGATGCGGCCCTTTCCTTTTCTTCAAAATCTGCCGGACTTTCAGTCCGGTGTATCAAAGATTGATGGTTTATCATTGAGACCCATGGCACAATAGAAAAAAACGATAAAGATGAAGAATGCATTTGTCACTTCGATTGTCCTGATCATTCTGACCATCCAGCAGGTTTTTGGGCAGGTCAGCATCAGTTCCGACCAAAGCACGCCCGATCCTGCGGCAGGATTGGAGGTTAAAAGCGTCACCGGCGGATTTCTGCCTCCCCGGATGAACCAATCAGCGATGAACGCTATTGCAGACCCTGCAGACGGATTGATCATTTACTGCACCGACTGCGGAACCGGAAACACCGGTCGTCCTATGGTGTTTCATAACGGTTCCTGGAAAATCCTGAAGACAGGATGCCTTGTACCACGAAGGCCGGAAGCCGGAACGCATTCTGCAACCGCATCATCGGTCACCTGGAACTGGCAGGCTTCTGCCGGGGCGACAGAATACCGGTGGAGTAGCAGTTCATCGTTTGCGAATTCATTCAGTATGGGAACCTCGACAACCTATACCGAAACAGGATTGAACTGCAATTGGGCGTACACGAGATACGTCTGGGCCAAGAATGATTGCGGGCGGTCCGACTCCATTGTCCTAACCCAGACTACCCCTGTTTGTCCCTGGACCTGCAACCAGAATATCACCGATCCACGCGACAACAAGGAGTACATGACAGTACAGATCGGAACCCAATGCTGGTTCCGCCAGAACCTGAATATCGGTACCATGATCAGTGGTTCAGTGCAGCAGAAGAACAACGGAGTGATCGAAAAGTATTGCTATAATGATCTTTCCGGAAATTGCAACACTTACGGGGGTATGTACCGCTGGGGAGAGATGGTGCAATACCTCAACGGGGCAAGCGACAGTACAACCTGGTATCCCGAGCCGACCGGAAATGTCCAGGGTATTTGCCCTGCCGGCTGGCATCTGCCCTCCGAAGCAGAATGGAATACGCTGATTGAATATCTTGGAGGATCTGCTTCAGCCGGAGGTGCCATGAAAGAAAGCACACAGGACCATTGGGCGGCTCCCAACACAGGCGCGACCAATACCAGTGGATTCACCGCGCTGCCCGGAGGTTATCGCCACCCTAACGGAAGTTTTTACAACTATAATACCGACGGATTATTCTGGTCGGTAACCGAGATGAACCCTCCCGGTTCCTATGAAGTAAATGCCGGAAGACTGTTTCTCAGCTACCTTTCCAGTTCAGCAACCTTTTCACAGGTTGCCAAAAGGTATGGACTCTATGTTCGCTGTCTGAAAGACAATTAACCCATTTGGTATCATAGAAGGTCAGGATGGTGTGAATGCAAAATGGGTCAACGTTTTCAAACCCGGCCCATGATAAAAGTCCCGAGTTTGACACTTGTCTTTTTTAATACAATAATAACCAGCATGTTAAAACAGGCACAATGAGTTTGTGCCACTACATTTTGTTGTTTTTTATAAGATTTTTGGTGGTATCCTCATGTTCATTGCCTTCAATAGATTTTGAGCATTTTCTGGGATGTCAGTTCTCACCCAGAACGTTTGGGATTTAATTTTTACGGGGATTGCTAAGAAACTGTTTTGATTTTTTAAAAAGGGAGTGCTTTGTTGAAAAGAATGTTCATAACTATTTGACATTCAGTTAGATGGCTGGATAAAAATTTGTAACTTTATGATTATTAACCACATAATTCATAAAGCGATGCAAACCTATACAACCAATCTAACCGAAAATCAGTGGAAAGTTATTGAAAATATCCTGAACGATAACCGAAAACGCAAACATGATTTAAAAGAAATTTTCAATGCCATTTTCTATTTGCTGACAGGGTGTCAATGGCACATGTTACCAACGCATTTTGCACCATGGAATACAGTGTATTACTATTACCGTCAATGGAAAAACAATGGTTTGATTGAAGAAATCCACGAGGTGCTGCGCAACATGGTACGTAAAATTGCCGGACATAAAGAATCGCCAAGTGCGGCTTGCATCGATAGCCGGTCTGTCAAGACTTCCCGTTCTGGTGACCTTTGCAGAGGGGTCGATGGTGGAAAGATAGTGAAAGGACGTAAACAGCATATTATTACAGACACCTTAGGATTGTTACTGGTTGTAGTTGTTCATGCTGCCAACATTCATGACAGCCAGTCAGCCATGGAAGTCATAAGCAGGCTTAAAGGTCGCTTTGGACGGCTGATTAAAATATTTGCCGATGGAGGATACCGAGGTGAATTGATAGGCAACGTTAAAAGAGTATATGGTTGGGTGATTGATATTGTCTTGAGAAGTGACGATCAGAAGGCTTTAGTTGCTTTGCCGAAACGATGGGTGGTTGAAAGGACTTTCTCCTGGTTTGAAAGTTATCGAAGACTCAGCAAAGGCTATGAATACCTGACTGATACAAGTGAAACGATGATCAATTAGCAATGATCAGGCTTATGCTTAACAGAATCGAAAAATAAAATCAAAACAGTTTCTAAGTCATCTCTATTCTTTGCATTTTGATGGATACCTCTGATGGCAAAGTTGTGTCACCACTTTGTTGCTTAAAATGAAAAGTCTGTGCTGTTACCAACCAGTTATTGTTAATCAATTTTAACCTGGTTGTATAGGAGCCTTCTACGGTCCAGACTTTTGAGTTGTAAAAGTGATCTGCTACTCCTTGATATGTTACGGAGACTTCATCATTTTTTATTTGCACTGTAAAATCTGAAAGTTTATGGTTCGTTCTGTCGAACCCGGGTAAAAATGCTGCCCAGGCTGAAGTGATTTGCTGAGGTGTAAGCAAACTAGCTGGGTTTCCAGTCATTGATGAATAATCAAGCATTACATGATTATCCATGACGTCAGCTGCTTTTTGCCAATTTCGTTCATCAGCACCCTGGAATATCTTTTTCACTTGTTCAATTATTATTTTTTCCATTTCAAGGAACATAAGTTATTAAAAGTCAAATTATTCATAATTGTTAAGGATCAACCAGATAACCGGAAAACAGTTTGAGGGATTGGGGATTGAAATGACGATCTCATTTCAATCCCCAATCCCTCAATCGTCCAATCGTCAATTAAGCTACCTTGTCTTCACCAGTTTGATCGTTTCCATATAATCGCCGGCAACGATCTTCACGAAATAGACTCCGGAAGGCAGGGATGACGAAACAAACTCACGGCGTTTCTCCCCGATCATTCTGTCGGTCATCACCCGGTTTCCGCTCATGCTGTACACTTCAACCGAAACGATTTCGAAGGAATTTCTCTCCTTTTGCTGCAGGATGAAATTTCCGGTGGTGGGGTTCGGAAAGAGCATGAATTTCCCGCTTGTCCGGGCTGACGCTATTTCCGGACTTTCGCCTCCTGTAACCTCCGAGTCTTTTGTCGGTGTACAGTACGAAGTGGAAATGTACGCCCAGAGCTGTCCCTGCAGCTGTACAGATGTATTCGGCAGAATCAGAATTTTCTGGCCGGCTACCAGTTCAACGTTACCCGTATTGGTAACAGTGAAGTTCTGGACTGAAAGGGTATTGGTGGCGCTGTAACAGACTGTTGAGCTGGCAGTTCCGGTGGCTGTGAAGAACTCGCACACAGGGTTCGTGGCTGTCACGGTCCAGGAGCGGGTTGCCGTGTTTTCGGCGCCATCGGTTACAATCACCGAGTAAGTGCCGGGGTTGAGACCGGTCAGATCCTGGGTGGTGGCGCCGTTGCTCCATTCATAGGTATACGGTGGCTGGCCAAAGTTTACGGTCAGGTCAATGGAGCCGTCGGCTGCAGAGGGACAAGAGGCATTGGTGACCACCGCGCTCAGGCTCGCTGGCAGCATGGACACACAGACATCGTCGACGGACCAGTCCCAGAAGTTGTACAGGTTCCCGTCAACCGCCCAGCCAACCTCCAGGATGTTACCGGAGACCGGGAAATCCAGTGTTTTGATCTCAGCCGGCACATTGGAGCCGATGCCTCCGGCATGTTCCCAGAGGTTCGTCCAGGCGCCGCCATCGATCCGGTACTGAACCTTAAAGTTCACATCATTGACCCCGGCATTGTAGTCCCAGATCCTGTGCCTGAAAGTAAGCCTGACCGCATCTTGCTCTGAAACATCCATCTGCGCGGAGACTAACCTGGCAACCCCGATACCGCTCTGGTAGGTGCACATGGCTTCATAGGGGTCCCCCCAGGCGTTGCTTGTGTTGCTCATCGACCATCCGTTGTAGGAGAGCGTACCATCAAAGGTCTGCGTCCAGCATTGCGGGAAGATATCAGTCGGGAAGTACTGGCAGTAGTTCAATGAATTTATCCCGCATGACGTGGAAAAGTTTTTCGGTCCGACCCAGAGGCCGTGGCCGTTACCTCCACTGCAACCGGCTCTGACATAGTAGCTGTAATTGGTCAGCGGAGTAAGACCGGTGCAGGTATAGGGCTTGGATACACCGGGATGGGTGGGCGTGCTGGTTGGGGTGAAACCCTGCAATCCAAGTTCAATATCCCATGAGGAGGCGGTCCCGTTCTGGGTCCAGTTAAGGACAGCCTGCGTGCCGGTGATATTGCTGGCTGTCAGGCTGGAAGGAACTGGGCAGGCCGGATCTTCCACACAAACATCGTCGATGATGATGTCGTCATAAAATGGATAATTGGTTCCTTTGTCGACCACCCACTTGATCGTAAAGTTATTGCCGAATGCACTCAAAGGAATCGTCACTTCGGTCCAGTTTGCGCTGTTTTGCCCGTAATCCCAGGTATAGACCAGGTTGTCGCCGGCGCCATCGTTGATATAGACCATCAGCTTCTGCTCGTCGGCGGGGTTGGTGGTGGTGATGTTGTTGTTGAAGAGGAAGAAGCGCAGTTGTGCACCCGGTATGGATGATTTATCGATGGTCTTCGATGTCAGGGTGATTCCTGTAAGTCCGGCTGTACCGCTGCCATCAACACCCGCAAAACTTCCGTTGCCGCCGGTATGGTCGGCCAGGCCGGAGGCTCCGTAATCAGGCCATGTTTTCGTGAAGAGCCACTGCTGGCCCGGGCCGGAGGTGGACCAGCAGAGCGGTATCACCTGTTGTTGAAAGAACTCGCATACAGGAGCCTGGATGGCGCCGCACCCCGTGGTGAAGGTTGCCGGACCTGACCAGTTGCTGTATGTGCCGGGACCGCATTTCGCCCTGACATAGTAAGCATACGCGGTCTCCGGGGTAAGTCCGGAAATTGGGGTAGGATTGACGGTTACCGGGGTGATGAGGGTTCCGGTGCCGGGAGAGAATCCGGCAGGTCCCCACTCGATCTCCCACTCGGTGGCAGTGCCCTTCTCTGTCCAGCCAAGACTGGCAGATGTGCTTGTGATATTGGTGGCGGTCAGCGGGTTGGGGTTGGGGCAGGCCGGCGTCGGTCCGATGGTGACCAGGTAGTCTTCGGTTTCACCCCATCCATACGTCATGCAGGGAGTAAACATATTACCGGAAAAGTTATCGGCCACCGTGATGCGCATGCCAGTTGTACCCTGAAGAGCGGTAACGGGAATGAAGAAGTTGCTGTTGATGGTTCTCGGGCTGATCGTGAGTTCATTTTCGACATAGACCCGCTCGCCGGCATCCGCGTAATCGCCATCCTGGTTGAAGTCGATCCAGATAGCGCAGCCACTGTTCTTGTATGGAGCGCCATCGCACTCGTCAACAGCAATAGTGAAGTTTACCGTACCCGTTCGTGGGAATGTCCACAACGACCCCAGGGTGGTGAAGTTGGAGTAACGCTCCAGGATCGACCCCGGTCCGGGAGCCACAGTAGTACAGTTGTATGCATTTGTGACACCGTTGAATGTAACGCTGTAGATTTCTTCGGCGCCAGTTGAGCTGGCAAAAGAGGGGCAATAACAGTCGGTGAAAGGCTTCATGGTCACATGCGCAGGATTGGTGGTGCCGGTGTTGCCTGAGCAGGTTACCTGGCAGCGGTACCAGGTGGAGGCGGTTTGCGAGGTGGCGTAAGAAGCGCTGGTTCCGCCGATCGGGTTCCAGGTTGCTCCATCAGCGGAGGACTCCCAGAGATAGGTAACGCCTGTTCCGGGGACTGCATTCTGCAACGTCAGAGTAAAATTCTCGCCAGAACAGACCGGGTTGGACGATGCGATCGCGTATCCGGGATTTGGGGTGCCTGAACATGGCGGCATCAAGGTACCATTGATGGTCAGGGTTCCAGGACACGGGTCGTACGGGGGGCCCCATCTGTCAACAATGATATAATAGGTCAGGCCTGAAAAAAGGCTGATCGTTGTCCCGTAAGTTGCATTTGATCCGAGATAGGTGAGTGTTTTCGTGGTTGCACCGCTGGTGACATTTGCAAGACAGGTTCCGGCAGAAGTGGGGCAGTTCTCGTAGAGGAAGATACCGGTGTAATTCTGTCCTGTGTAGGTAAAGGTAACATTAAGATAGTTGGATGTCGGCGTCCAGACATAAACAGCCTCATAACCGTTCATGTAATAGTAGTTGTCACCGCAGTAAGCGGCATTGTATCCGTTGATATCATCCGTGGTCCCGCATGTCAGGTTGATGACATAGGGGAACGTCGGTGAACCGGGGATGGCAATAGCCTGCTCGCAGGTTGTAGCGTGGAGACGATTCATTCCGCCTGCGATGCATAAAAGAATAACCATTGTAAACAGTTTTCTCATAATGGGTGGTTTTAGTGTTTGACAAACAAAGGGTTAGGGATATATGAAGATTTGTGACTTTTTACATCTGAATCAATATTTTAGTTTCTGTTGAATTGCCTGTCTTTAGACAGTAATAATAGATCCCGTGGGTTAAGCCTGAAGCATCGAATGTGATTTCGTATGTGCCGGGCAGAAGATTTTCATTGAACAGCGTTGCTACTTCCTTTCCAAACAGATCATACAAAGTGATGTTCACATTTCCGGCGCCTGGCACCTGAAATTTGATTCTGGTCAGCGAGGAGCAGGGGTTCGGATGGTTCTGCCCGAGTGAAAAAGCTTTTGCCGGGTTTGTTGAGAGATTCCGGATGCCTGTTCCCGGGTTTTCGACCAGGAACCTTTTATAGTAAATTTCCGGATTTCCGTCGCGAAAGTCCTGCCACATGACATGCAAAGCGCTATCGGTACCCGCGATGAATGGAAAGGCAGAAGAGGCGGGGTCGTCGGTCAGGCGAAAATCATCTTCCCAGGATGTCCCACTGTCTGTTGAACGCTTGTAATAAATTTCATAGTTGCCGTCGCGGGTGTCGTACCATACGCAATGCAGATCCAACCCGGAACAGAAAACGGACGGATTATAGGAAGCGCCGTCTGCGAAGGTCAGGCGCTCTGCCGGCGCCCAGGTTGTGCCTCCATCATTGGAGTATCCATGGTAGATATCGAAATTACCGTCACGATTGCTCTGCCATACGAGATGGATATCATTGCCGGAGACTGCAATGGAGGGATTATCGGAAAATACCGCGGCATTTGTCATCCGGATTTCATTTTCCCAGGTAATGCCGCCGTCGAGGGAGCGCTTATAAAAGATCTCTTCGCTACCGGAGATATTGTTAAACCACACGATGTGCACCTGGTTTCCGGAGACCGAAATAGAGGGAGACCAGGAATAACCGGGGTTGTTGGTAAGCCGTGTTTCAAATCCCCACGAAAGGCCGCCATTGGTTGAACGATTGTAGTAGATTTCAGAATTGCCGTCGCGATCATCTTACCAGGTAACATGGATGGTATCTCCGGAGGCAGCCAGTGAAGGGTAACCGGAAAAAGGAGCAGGACACTTGATTTTAACTTCTTTTGCAACATTCTTTATCTCAATTTTTCGGGTGGGTTCTGAAGATTCGTTTTTTAATCATTTCAAAAGTAGATGAATGGAAAACCAATTTCAGCGCCACTTATTCATCACCGGGTTTCATTGATTGAATGGCACGAAGGATTTATTTTCTCAAGTTTCGAATATCAGTAACAGTTATTACGACTGCTCTATTCAGTAGCGGATTTTCTCAGGGTCATGATGATCCTGGCCTGTTCAAATCCCCGGTGACTCAACAATCGGTAAAAAACGCCAACTCCGGAAGTAAAAATGCGCCAACTCCGGAAGTAAAAATTCGCCAACTTCGGAAGTTATGGTATATTTGCAAAACACAAAAGGACTTTACCAATGAATACAAAGTTGTATATGCCGCGATTATGCGATGCTGGTTTACAGAGTGCATTGCAATCGGCAGGGGCCGTATTAATCGAAGGAGCCAAATGGTGCGGTAAAACCAGCACAGCGCTGAATGCTTCACGCAGCGCACTGTACATGCAGGATCCCGATAATACAGCCTCCTACATGGCCATGGCTGATACCAAGCCATCTTTACTATTAAAAGGAGAAACTCCGCGATTAATTGACGAGTGGCAGATGGCTCCGGTCTTATGGGATTCTGTCCGGTTCGAAGTTGATCGGAGAGGAGAAGCCGGCCAGTTTATATTGACCGGTTCAGCCGTACCTGCCGATAATGTCACCTCCCACACGGGAACCGGCAGAATTGCGCGGTTGTTGATGCGTCCGATGAGCTTGTTTGAGTCGCTGGAATCAAACGGAATTGTATCACTGCGCACTTTGTTTGATGGTGTAACCTCTGTTGAAGGCATATCGGATTTAACCATTGAAGAGATCGCATACGCCTTATGCAGAGGGGGTTGGCCGGCAAGCGTGAAGTTAAAAGGAACCGCCGCATTGCGGATGGCCGTGGATTACGTGGAAGCAGTAATTAATCATGATGTTTCACGCGTTGACAATGTAGAAAAAAATCCCGGGAGGGTTCGTTTGTTGATGCGCTCCCTGGCGCGAAATGTCGCAACGACAGCCACTTACGAAACCATAAGAAACGACATGGAAGCCACGGATCATACCATCTCCGATAAAACCATCAGTACGTACCTGAATGCCTTACGCCGGATTTTTTTGATTGAGGATTTGCCTGCCTGGGCGCCGTCGTTGCGATCAAAATCAGCCATTCGCACTTCGCCTAAACGGCATTTTGTTGATCCATCCATTGCAGCGGCTGTTCTGAGGACAAATCCGGAGGGAATCTTAACCGACTTCCGCTATTTTGGCTTTTTATTTGAAGCCTTATGTACCCGTGACATCAGGATTTACGCGCAATCAAACGACGGAGATGTGTTTCATTTTCGCGATAAAAATGGTCTTGAAGCCGATTTGATTGTTCGCCTCCGCGATGGCCGTTGGGGCGCAATTGAAGTGAAACTGGGCAATAAACAAATCGATCTGGCTGCGGAGAATCTGCTGACCCTGAAAAACCGCATTGACAAGGATAAAATGGGCGAACCCTCATTTCTGATGGTCATCACCGGCGGGCAATATGCCTACCGGCGCAACGACGGGGTACTGGTTGTGCCGGTTGCCTGTCTTAAAGACTAACATTCGGGTTCTTCACATCCGCCAAGGCTCCATTGATCAGGAATAATGTGTGTTAGCGGGTCGTTTATTGTTATTTTGATCTGATTAATTCTTTGTAGTTAAACAAATTACTTGACCATAGCATAATGTGTCACTCGTTTATTAAGGTATTGAGTTGATATTAATCTGAATCCATATTTTTCGTAAACAGGTACATTTTTCATATTTTGTGTTTCAAGATATACCTTCTCTCCCCTGGCATTTGCTTCCGATAAAAAAGGTTTAATCATCTTACTTGCAAAGCCCTTTCCCTGGTAGTCTGGCGAAACAACAACCGTATCCAGATACCAATATGGTCCTGATATAAGCCTTTTTTTCAGCTTAGTTGACCACAATTGATATCTGACCATTCTAACCAGGCTAAACATTCCTATGTTAAACACTAATGAAAAACCTTCAATTACATCATTAAATGTTATTGTGCTGCGATGCTCATCAGGTTTTTCCAAAATACAAAACCCCTCATGTTTTTCAGAGGTTTTGTAAGTATTTAAAAGCATTGTTTTCAGTTTAAATTCATAGAAATGCTGCAATTTTTCAATTCTTGATTTTTCGTCCGGGAAGAAATATTTATGTAGGTCATCATCAAACATTGCCAATGCAAATATTTTTTTTGCCTGGGCAATTTCACTCTGGTTAATCAGTTTCATGTTGGATAATCTGAAATAATTCGGTTTATAATTGTTCATTCATACGGGCGCAACAAATGCTTAGTTGTTATGTGCTGCTTTTCTATTCACGTATAAACTTTTTCGTTATGATTGATTTTGTATTCAGGTCTTGCAATCTGATAACATACAGACCTTTCGAAAAGTCAGATACGTCAATTGTGTGCCTGTTTCTATCATTTAAAACCAATAGACCATTCATGTCAAACACGGTTATTTCAAAATCAGGCAATGACGTGCCGATTTTAAGAATGCTGGTTGTTGGGTTTGGGAAAATACCGATACTATTATTCAAATCGGTTTCGATAATGCCATTTGTGTTATTTGCAAGGAAATTATAAATATTTCTTTGAAGAAATTCCTGCCCGATCTTCATATAATTTGAACCCGAACTTATATATATGTCAGGGCTTGGCATATAACAGAGCATTGAACCATAACCAAATGCAGTACCTGTGTGTCCAAAACCATAAATTGGTCCACCATTGAATCTTTTAAATTGCATCATTCCATATCCATATGCATTCATATCGGCCGTGTTGTTTACAATGGTTTTCATTGTGTCGAGCCAGTTTGCATTGATGATTTGCCCGCCAAACAGAGCTTTATGGAACTTTATTAAGTCAGTTGTATTTGACCAGATATCTGCTGCTCCACAGCCCCATGAGTTACTTGCTTCGGTGAAATCATATAGTGAATCTGGTACCAGGCCACCATTAACTACAGCGCCAATCGGATAAAATGACCCCAGTAAATAACCTCGCATAAAACCACCGGTTGGAATGGTATTAAAATCTGTATTCATAAGCCCAAGCGGTGCAATGATATGGGTCATTATGAAATTTTGGCAACTTACACCTGAAACTGCCGCTATGATTTCAGCAAGCAAATAAAAGTTAGCATTGCTATATTGGTAATTCCCGAGCCCATTAGGATTAGCATTACTCCAAAAAATCAGTGAATCTACGGGAATATCCTGAAAACGGTTCATATAAATCCAGTAGTTCAATCTGCCTTGATAGTCAAGTTGTGGCTCGGCTATACCCGAGGTATGACTGAGTAATTTTTTGATGGTTATAAATTGATGGTCGTTAAAACCTTGAACAACCGAAGGCGGCAGATATGTGCTGATGGGTGCATTGAAGCTGATTTGCCCATTTTGTATGAGTTTGAATATGGCAACGGTGGTAAATAATTTGGTAATACTTGCAATTTTGAACTTCATCTCAGGTTGTGCATTGACCAGTGGAGATAAAGAGGCAAGTCCGGCAGAATTACTATAAACCCAATTACCGTTTTTTTCAACTCGAATTACATGACCGGTTTCACTTTCGTGCCCCGGAAAAAATCCCATATTGCTGTTTACATGTTCCTGAAATATTGAATCTATACCGTTGGCTATGTAGGTAGGTGGGGTTTGCGCGATACAATGAATCAAAACAATAATTGTCGTGGTAATAGTAAAAAAGATTTTTTTCATACACTTGCCTTTATGGAGTAATATACGATGTACTAGCTTGTTGTCTCAAGAAAATATCAATTTGCAACCAAAGCCCTAAATTGTCGGGCGTGGGATGTTAGTGATTTTTAATATTTTTATTGCTTGTATTTTATTGTTTTACAAATTTTTTCGTTACGATTCCTTTCGCGGTTTCAATTTTCATCGTGTAAAGTCCGCTTTGGAAATTGCTCACATCAATTTGACTGTTAATAAGTTCGCTATTATAAATCAGTTTACCTGTCAAATCGTAAATCGCAACATCTGCGTTTTCGTTTAATCCATCAATAGACAAGTAATTGATAACCGGATTCGGGTAAATTGAATATTCTTCAAGTGAAATATTTTCGACAGCAGTAGTTCCGGAATTAAATGCAATAACATACTCAGATGAAGAAATAATCAATGTTCCGTTATGAGCAAGTGCAGGCCCGCTGTGATTCAACACTCCGACATAAGCCATCCACCTTAGCGTTAAGTCAGGATTAAAGGAATAAATTGCGCCGCTTTCTCCTCCATTGGTCACAAAAATCAGTCCTGCTTTATCAATAGCCATTCTGGCAGAATTAACAGGCTCCGCAAGAAAAGGAACCGAAGTGCTTAATATCTCGCCATTCGCCGGATTCAAACGAATCAATTCCCCGGATGAAGAGTATGTATAGATCGAACCATCAGGTCCTTCTCCTGAAGTTGAAAAAGGAAAATAACCAATTGGAACTCTCCACTTCTCGGATAAAGTATCCCCGGTATCCTGATATGCAACAATGAAATCCGTTGCAGGATTGTTTTGAGATCTTGGAGCATATACAGTTCCATCTGTTCCAACAAAAAGACATAACTGTTGAAAGAGTCCCGGGCTAACGGATTCGCTTGAATAAAGATTTTCGCCCGTTTCCAGATTTATAACGCTTATTTTTGGACCGTTTCCGCCAGCTATCCAGTAATACCCGCGGTTACCATAAACAGAAACTTCCTGTCCTCCAGATGTTGGACATGGAAATACACGTGGAGTTTGCCAGATTGTTTCTCCGGTAGTAGCATTTATACAAATAATAGTAGACAAATTCCCCGCAATCAGATTCCCATCATCTGTAAAAGAGCAGCTTTCAGATCCATATTCATCTAGTAAAGCATCTGATTTCCAAAGTATCGAGCCTTCTGATGAGTCAAGTGCATACAAATATGAATAATTTGTATTGCCTGCACGGGATGCATAAATCACTCCATTTTTAAAACTTGAAACCCTGTTTCTCCAATCTGTACCCGGAAAATCAACAGGTAGATCTTTCGTCCATAGCGTGTCACCTGTGGATAAATCCCTGGCAACAATTAAGGTACCATGCAGTACATCGTTGATATCAATAATAGGGCACGTGACTACAATTTCACCATCAATAACAGTTTGCTGAGATAATACAGCGTCAATTTCCTTCTGCCAGAGAATATCAGCCTCTGCCGGACCGTTTGCGACTACTGACAAACAGTTTCTTGAAGAATTTCCACCTGAGCCTACGTTCCAGCCCTGTGCATTAATCTGTGTAGTGTAAAGCACAATAATCATTATAATAAAGAATGTTTTTTTCATTTTAAAGATTTTTCATTTTCCAAAATAGAATATAAATATCGGCTGTCAATTGATATAAGTAAAATAACCACAACGGACACTAAGGATGCACAAAGGCGCACACAAAGGTTCAGCAGGTCGGATTGATCAATGGTATTGTACAACCAGTTTCTTTACAGATGTCTTACCAAAACACCTCATTTTCAGGAAATAAACTCCCTGAGGATATTCCGCTGCATTCCATTTAATTCTGTATCTCCCATTGATCTGATCAGTGTTGACCAACGTTTCAATTTCACGGCCTGTAACGTCGCAAACCACAATGTTTACCGGAGCATTTTGCGCTAGAGTATAGTCAATGAAAGTTATATCTGAAAAGGGATTGGGGAAATTCCGGGATAACGAGCCTGGGGCATCCGCTCTGACCGTGTCATCCAAACCGGTGATGATCATTTCGGATAATGGCCTGCGCCATACTGAAAGATAATCCGTTCCTGTAAAAATGTATTCATCTGTTAATTGCAAGGCATTGACGGTTGGCAAATCCGTAAAACCATCATTGGAATCCGTCCAGAGGTCACCATTGTCGGTCGAAAGCCATACGCCTTCGTTTGCTGAACCGGCGAAAATGTTCTCTCCTTTCGTCGTCAATGATAACACATGATGGTACGACAACCCTGTCAAAGACCAGGTATCGCCATTATCATCCGAACGGAATACGCCGCCGACATTCACTTCGTTGACGCCGGCCAGGGTTCCGGTGAAGATATATGAATCGTTGGAGGCAAACGACCTGACTGCCCAATTGGATAGCCCGGTTCGGGATGCGTACCAATGTTCTCCGAAGTCAACAGAGCGGAAAACACCCAGGTAGAGCGTGCCGGCAAACAATACATTCCCTTTTGCATAAAGAGTCTGCATACGCTGTTCCTCCGGCCCCATGCCCCAGTTCTTTGCCACCCAGGTAGCCCCGTAATCCGTCGATTTATAAATACCCATACCATTGGTCGCCGCATAGAGATCCTGGCCGATCACGGCCAGGGCCACGATATTGGAAATAACAGAGGTTCCGAGGTTTGACCAATTGGCCCCCTGATCATCCGACCGGTAGATTCCTGATCCCGATGAACCGGCAAAGAGATAACTGCCAATAGCAGCAAATGAGGTTATGGTGGTGGAGTTCGGAATGCCATTGGTGACGGCAGACCAATTCAGGCCATTGTCGGCAGAGCGGTACATGCCGCCATTGGTAAGCCCGGCAAAAATCCAGGGGCCCGACTCAATGAACGCCTTGATGGAGCGATTGAGAAAACCGGTATTCGACGGCGTCCAGTTTGCCCCGTTATCGGCTGATATAAAAATCCCTTCGCCGGAGGTCCCCGCAAACAGATTTGTTCCCTCGGCCATCAGAGAGCCGATGGTCAGGGAAGTCAGGCCGGTATTGACAGCAACCCAGTTTGCGCCATTGTCGGACGACCAGAAGACTCCCCCTTCACTGCTTCCGGCGAAAAGATCGGGTCCGTTGGAAAGTATCGTATTGATGGTATTGCCGGAAATGCCGTTATTCACGGAAACCCAGTTTGCGCCGTGGTCCGTGGTGCGGTAAACCCCTCCGCTGTATGTTCCTGCGAACAGGTCGTTCCCTTTGGATGCAAGTGAAAATGCAACATGCTGCAGTCCGTTATTGGCGGGTGTCCAACTGTCGCCATTATTGACCGAGCGGTAAACGCCGCTATCGGTTGCTGCAAAAATCTCTGTCCCGACAGCAGCCATGGCATAGAAAAACTGACCGCTGATGCCGTTGTTGACGGATGTCCAGGTAGTGCCGTTATCCGCGGAGCGAAATACTCCCGATGGATAGATCCCGGCATAAACGTAGGCCCCGTTTATCAGAAGGGAATAAACAATCTGACCGGAAAGCCCGTCACTCAGGGCATCCCATGTTTCTCCGTTATCGGTCGAACGGAATAGCGCCTGGATACCATATTCGATAAATCCGTGCGCCCCGGCATAAACAGTGTTTGCGTCAGCGGTTATTGAATACAGATTCATCGCGGTAATTCCATTGTTGAAGGAGGTCCAGCTATTGCCGGTATCGTCCGACCGGAAGATGCCAGCCCCTTTAGTGCCGGCAAACAAATAGTTGCCCTTGCTCGTCATGCAACTTACCGACCCGCCGGTCGGCCCGTTCATCTGCAGCCACTGGGCGTATCCGGTCACATGGATGGTCAGCAGGAAAAACATCATGACAACCGGCAGAATGCAGTTTTTGACTTGGGTTTTCATCGCAGTGATCATCATGAAACAGGCTATTTAACAATCAGTTTACCGTACAGGACATCACTCTCTGTGCTCACCCGCACAATATAGAATCCCTTGCCTTTGCCGGTAAGATCGATACGGCTCTGGTTCCCCGGGCCAATGGGGAAATCCATTATTTTTTCGCCAAAGGCATTATAGATTTCAGCGAACCCCTTCATCAGCGCTCCTTCTTCCGTTTCAAACTGCAATGCAATTGGTCCGCCGGTAGGATTCGGGTAGAGGAAAAGTCCGGCTTTCGGAGTCTCCCCGGGGTCTCCTGTTGAGGTATAAACCGGACAGAGCCCCGTGATCAGCACGGGAACGTGGCTGTCGGCGTTGCTGCCATTTCCCAGTTGCCCGTAGCTGTTAAATCCCCATGTGAAAAGGCTTCCTTCCTGATCAATGGAAAGACCGTGAAAACTGCCTCCGGCGATCGCGATCATGCTTGAAGGACCGCTGATCTGTACCGGCAGGTAGCTATCAAGGGTGGTTCCGTTTCCAAGCTGCCCGTTCGAGTTCCAGCCCCAGGCCCAGGCTGTTCCATCATATTTTATGGCATAAGTGGAAGCGCCTCCTGCTGAAATATCTGTAATAGACTGAATTCCTGTTGACTGAAGAGGCACCCGGCTGTCGGCATTGGTACCGTTGCCGATCTGGCCCAGGTAGTTATAGCCCCATGCCCAGACGGTTCCATCATTTTTCAGGGCAACCGAATGAGTTGTCCCTGCCGCAATATCAATTGCGTCGGCAAAATCAGGCACCAGGAGAGGGATCGTGGTATTGACGAGTGTGCCGTTGCCCAACTGCCCGCTTTGATTTGCACCCCATGCCATGATGGTACCGTCACCCAGCAGCGCCATGGAGAAACTTTCTCCGGCCGCCACGGCGACTGCACCAGAAATGCCTGTAACCTGGACAGGGATATCACTGTCGTTCATGGTCCCGTCGCCCAGTTGCCCCCACGAGTTGCTACCCCATGCCCAAACGGTGCTGTCGCCCCGTATCGCGAGGGTGTGATCGTCACCCGCGGCGATGGAGGTAATATCGGTCAATCCCGAAACCTGAACAGGTACATTGCTGTTGACCGTACTGCCGTTTCCAAGCTGACCGCTGCCGTTGTTCCCGAAACTCCATACCGTGCCATCCTCCTTCAGGGCAACGCTGTGATACTTTCCTGCCGCAACACGGATGACATCTGTCAGACCGGACACATGGACAGGGATGTTGCTGTCGGTGTTCGTTCCGTCGCCTAACTGTCCGTTGGTGTTACTGCCCCAGGCCATAAGGGTTTTGTCGTTGCAGATGGAGAGGCTGTGATAGAGTCCGCCGGAGAAGGAGTGCGCATAACTTTGATTGGACCCGGTACAAATGATCTGTTTGACCAGTGTATCGTTGGAGTGGTTTTCATCTCCCGGCAGATCGGTGTAGAAGATAAAATCGTAAGGACCTCCCGGAATAGCGCTCCAGGCAGGGAAGACCACCCGGGCTGTTGCTGCCGAATCCAGCATGGGAACTGTTTCGGTAAACACCTGCCCGGTCTGTCCGTTCCTGTATTTCACAGGGATACTCGTTAGCGCCTCTGTGCCATAATTTTTTATGGTGACCTCAGGAACGATTTCACCGGTGATTACCATGGCCGGCGGTGAAG
>CAYLVY010000049.1:0-25103 GCA_964387205.1 uncultured Draconibacterium sp. | reverse complement strand
CGATAGCATTGGGCCATAACGCCAAAGTCACGGCCAGCGACCAGGTCAGGTTGGGAAATGGAGACATCCAGAGCCTCTTTTGCATGGGTGCTTATAACAGCACCATCACCGGGGTCAGCCCGAACCTTTACGTGGATAGCACCGGCCAGATCATGCGGGTGGATAATCCGTCCACCCTTCCTTACACCCCGATGAAAGGACGCAAAGAAGCACCGGTCGCTGAACTTGCCGCTGGTCGCTCCGCCAGGATCACCATTGAGATCACCGGTGCCGTCCCGGGCCAGACCGTCTTTGTATCACCGGCCACTGAGCTTCCCGATGGACTCATCATTGCCTATTCCCGCGTCAGCGCTCCCGGCCTGGTCGAGCTGAAAATGGTCAATCTCTCTCAAGGAACTCTTGCCGCAGGTACAATGACTTTCGATATTACTTTACTGCAATGACACACGTCCTTCAACCGGGCGCCTGATTTTGATGAAGCTCAAAAGAAAACCGGATAGAGCTGAATGTACCAATAATCCGGTTTTATGGATTAATTCATTGTTAATTCCGGAATAACTCTGCATGCCCTGATTCCCGTTTCGCTGAATAATTGCGTACCTTTGGAATCTGATCAATCAAGTTCGTCATGAAAAAAACCACACATATTTTCCTCCTCTGGATATCCATGATCTTCTTTTTCCCGGTTGTTCCGACGGCCGCCGAAAAACCACCCTCCGGACGGAAAGAGATCATCATCCTGCATGTCAACGACATGCATTCCAAGATCGACAACATGGCCAAACTGGCCTACCTGGCCGATAGTCTCCGGCAGATCCATCCATACCTCTATCTGGTCAGCGCGGGTGATAATTTTACAGGAAACCCGGTGGTGGACCAAATCCCCGATAAAGGTTATCCCATGATCGACCTGATGAACCGCTGCGGTTTCAACCTCAGCGCTTTCGGCAACCACGAGTTCGACATGGGACAGGAATTACTCAATAAACGATTATACCAGACTGCCTTTCGCTTTATCTGCGGCAACTTCGAAACCAGCGGCGCTGTCCTGAAACAACCCAAACCCTATCATGTATTGAGGGCAGGTGATGATGTGCAGATCGCTTTTCTGGGACTGCTCCAGCTCGATAAAAACGGCCTCCCCAGCGCTCATCCCTCCAATCTGACCGGTATCCGTTTTACCAACGGCATAGAAAAGGCAAAGGATTATCTTGCCCTGAAAGATACCTTTAACCTGCTGATCGCCCTGTCACATCTCGGGGTAGATGATGATATCGTGCTGGCCCGCACCTATCCCCAATTCGACGTGATCATCGGAGGGCATACCCACACCGTCCTCGAAAAACCGCTCACCGAAAACGGCGTGATGATCGCCCAGACCGGTGCCAACCTACGGTATGTGGGCAAAATCACCCTGACCCTGGAAGATGGTAAGATCGTGGATAAAAAGGGAGAGCTGATCTCTTTCGAAGACCTGAAAAAAGAGAACCTTATTGTCCGTCAGTTTATTGATAAATACAACGACAATAAAGAGTTCAGCAAAGTAGTAGGCCATACCCTTACCGATATCTCCGGCCCGGACGAACTGGGAAGTCTGATGACCGACGCGCTAACCCATCAGCTCCATGCCGATATCGCCATCCAGAACAGAGGCGGAATACGGATCCGCGACCTGGAGCAGGGTGATATTACGTTAAAGGATGTATTCAAACTCGATCCTTTCAACAATCCGGTTAAACTCTTCAGCATGACCCCCGATGAGATCGGCTCATTGATCTGTTATGGTTACGAACTGATGAAGGGGATCGACCTGCAGGTATCCGGTATGACTTATCGAATCACGGATAATGGACAAAAACAGTGCAGTTCCGTCGAACTTTTCGACCTGTCCGGAGCACCGCTTGATCCTGGTAAAGAATACCTGGTGGCTGTCAACGATTATGTTGCCAATACATACGCCTTCCGCCACAAAGACCCAGGAACGCTGTCGAGTCTGACCACCGCGGAAGCACTGATCCGCTATCTCGGCGTAGCCGGAAAGATCAATTATCAAGGCGTCCGGCGGGCATTTGTCACAAACCCCTGACAACGAACCTTCAAACCATTACCCGCTATGAAACTGCTCGATGAATTATTTGAGGCCGTATCCGCCGGGTTGAGAAACGGAAAAAGGATAGATGAACTGGCGGTATTGCTCACCCAATATAACGGCATTGACTGGAAGCCCTATAAATATTTCACAGCCAGTCATTACACACGGTATACCTACCGGCTGAACGACCTCCTTGATATGATCATTTTCTGCTGGGAGCCCGGTCAGGGTTGTCCGGTTCACGATCTGCCGACCGAAGGGTGCATGGTCAAGGTGCTTCAGGGAGAACTGCAGACCACGACTTATGACCTGATGAATCTTCCGGCTGTCCTTTCCTTCAGCATTCTTCACGTGAATGACGTCATCGCCCTTACCGGCTCATCTACCGGAAATGAATTAAAAAATGTATCCGGTAAGAGGGCCGTATCCCTCCACCTGTGCGCTCCACCCAATTTTCGTCCCAACTATTTCTGAAAATCAGCGTCAGCGCGTTTACCCACCTTTGTCGGAACTGTGGGTTTGTCATAACCCATTTTTCACTAATTTTGACATTCTCATTCTAATCTTTCCTTTATGATAAGAAAAGTCATATCGGCAGGGTTCTTCCTGCTAATAGTTACTACTGTATATGCACAGGATGCCCTGCAGTGGCGGGGCCCGAACCGGGACGGAATTTTTCCCGGTCAGGGTTTGCTGCATATCTGGCCTGAGACCGGCCCGACGCTGCTCTGGCATTATGATGATCTTGGGCCCGGGCATGCATCATCCGCCATTTATGGCGACCGGATATATACAACCGGCGTCATCAACAATATCGGGCACATCTTCTCCTTCACCATGGACGGGAAACTGAGATGGAAACTCCCCTATGGAGAGGAGTGGATGGAGAGCTGGCCGGGTGTGCGCAGCACCCCTCAGTTCAGCGATGGTAAACTATACATGCTCAGTGGTTATGGAAAGCTCTTTTGCCGAAAGGCCGATGACGGCGCTTTTGTATGGAGCATCGATGTAATTGCCGAATATGGCGGGGTTAACCTGAAGTGGGGTTATACTGAAAACCTGATGATCGACGGCGATAAGGTCTTTTGCACCGTGGGTGGCCCCGTTCATAATGTGATCGCTGTTAATAAGCATACCGGCAAACTGATCTGGAGTTGCAAAGGAAAAGGCGACATCAGCGCCTACGGCAGCCCCGCACTGATCATCCTTTCGGGCAGAAAAATACTGGTTACCCAAACGGCTGACCATATCCTGGGCATCGATGCATCCACAGGCATTTTACTCTGGAGCCATGAGCAAACCAATAAATATTCGGTCCACGCCAACTCGCCGCTTTTTTATGATGGATTGCTTTTCGTCTCTTCAGGATACGGCACAGGAGGAGTTATGCTGCAACTCTCACCCGATGGTAGTTCGGTCAAAGAGGTCTGGAGAAATACCGCCATGGACAATCGCATGGGCGGATTTGTATTGCTCAACGGAAAGCTATACGGAAGTGATGATTCCAACAAGGCGTGGTATTGCCTTGACTGGAAGACCGGTACCACCCTCGGATCAGCGAAACCTACCGGCAGGGGAACCATCATCAGTGCCGATGGGATGCTATATTGCTACAGTGATAAGGGTGAAATGGTGCTGGCCCTTCCAACCTCCGACGGAATGACCAGGGTGAGCGGCTTTAAAATTCCCTTCGGGGAAGATCCCCACTGGGCACATCCTGTCATCCACGACGGACGGCTCTATGTCCGGCACGGGACATCCCTGATGGTATATCACATTAAAAAATAGTCACTGATGATGCATCCCTTTTCGTTAACCATAATCCGGTACATTCTGAAGTCGGTTTTTCTCATGACATGGTTGTTGCTTCCGGCACTGCCACTGGTCTCACAGATTACCGCCCAATGGCGCGGGCCAGACCGCACCGGGTCCTATCCCGATGCTATCGATCCGGCGCCATGGATAACAGGCGGCCCGGCGATAGCCTGGCTTGCAGATGGGATCGGGACAGGATACTCTTCGGCGGTGCATGATGGCACCCATATTTTTGTCACCGGGATGAAGGGATCCGACGATGTGATGACATGCCTGTTACCGGATGGAAAAATTGCCTGGCAAAAAGTGGTCGGACCCGCTTACGACGGTCCCTATCCCGATACCCGCAGCACCCCGACAGTTGACCAGGAACGTGTTTATGCCATCAGCGGGCTGGGAAGAATCACCTGTCTGAACTCGCGCACGGGAGAAGTAATCTGGAGCGTGAACGGAAAGGAAACCTTTGGAGCCGTCTATGGCGATTGGGGTGTTTGCGAATCCCCTCTGATCGTAGACAATAAACTCATCTACACCCCGGCTGGCAATAAAACCACCATGGTGGCCCTGGATAAAATGACCGGCCGGACAATCTGGACATCGGCCAGTCTCCACGATACCTCCGCCTATGTCTCTCCATTGCTTTTCATCCACGGTGGAAAACAGATCATTGCCACCCTTGCCGAACGCTGGTTTTTCGGGGTCGATGCTTCCGATGGCAGGATCCTATGGAAATACGATTTTGCTTCCCTCCTTCCGGAGAAAGGGCTGAAGATCTGGCCGGGAGCGCCCCGGACCAATACCAATACTCCACTATATCATGACGGAATGATCTATATCACAGGAGGTTATGACCATGCAGGGGTGATGTTCCGGATTTCTGAAAATGGTGAAAAGCTAACAAAGGTTTGGATAGATACAGTTCTTGACGTCCATCATGGAGGTGTCGTCCGGCATGACGATTATATCTACGGCTCCAACTGGGTAAACAACAGCAAAGGCAACTGGTGCTGCCTGAACCGGCATACCGGAAAAATCGCCTGGGAACACACCTGGTTCAACAAAGGTGCGATCATTGCCTGCGACGATCTGCTCCTTTGTTTCGATGAAAAGTGGGGGAATATTGGCCTCGTCAGGCCATCGCCGGAAAAATTCGACCTGATCGGCAGTTTTAAGGTCACCGCGGGCAAAGGGCCGTTCTGGGCTCATCCGACGGTGGCCCATGGCCTTCTTTTGATCAGGCACGGTGATGTGCTCCTGGCTTATAAAACCGGAAGGAAGTGACCTGTGACCCTCCCTGCAAATAAAGCGTTGCTATGGTCAGCCTCATTGCTGATCCTGACCGGTTGCGGGCTCCTGGCCTGGTGGCTGTTTGCCGATCCCACCTCCGCTTTTCAACCCTCGGTTCCGGGGATGGATCACCTGGCTGGCGCTCATAAACTGACCGGACAACCGGTGGTTATCGGTGAACATTTTACCTTTTTCGCTACAGAAGAAGAGATGCAGGGAGCCTCCTGGCCCGGGTTTCGCGGGCCCGACAGGGATAATATCGCAAAAGAGAATATTCCCCTGACCGACAAGTTCGGAAATATTCAGGAAAGGCTGTTGTGGAGCATTCCGCTGGGCGAAGGACATGCAGCGCCCGCCATTTATAAAGGAAGAGTTTATCTACTCGATTATGATGAAAAAGAGAAACGGGACGCCTTGCGCTGCTTTTCGCTGAGAACCGGTAAGGAGTTGTGGCGCAGGGCTTACAAAGTGCACCTGAAACGCAACCATGGATTGTCGCGGACCATTCCCGCCGTTAACGAAAAACTGGTGGTTTCCATCGGGCCAAAATGCCATGTGATGTGCGTGGACCGTATAACCGGCGACCTTAAATGGGGGATCGACATGGAAAAAACATACGGGACCGAAGTTCCATTCTGGTACACAGGTCAGTGTCCCCTGCTCGCCGGCGATACCGTAATTCTTGCCCCTGGCGGTAAATCTTTGATGGTGGCCATCGATGGTAATACCGGCCAGACACTCTGGGAAACACCAAATCCACGGGGATGGAAAATGTCGCACGCCTCCGTCGTCAAGGCTGAAATCGACGAAACTCCCATGTATATCTATTTTGCCATCGGAGGCGTTTGCGGCGTAGCGGCTGAGGGGCCGGAGACCGGAAAAATGCTGTGGGAATCCGGCATCTTTGCCCCTGCCGTGGTGGCACCCACTCCGGTAGTACTCACCGAAGGCCGTATTCTTCTCACCGCAGGTTACGGAGCAGGCACAGCCATGATCCGCGTTTCACGAAGCGGTCGGGAATGGAAAGTCACTTTGGTTCAGCAATTCGATCCCCGCGAAGGCATTGCCTCAGAGCAGCAAACACCGGTATTTCACCAGGGAGCTGTCTTTTCCATATTGCCCAAAGACGCCGGAGGGGCACGGAACCAGTTTGTGGGGGTTTCACCCTCTGATGTAACAAAAATAACAATCACCAGCGGGAAAACCGAGCGGTTTGGATTAGGCCCATACCTGTTGGCCGATGGCAAATTCTTTATATTGAACGATGACGGGGAGATGACCATCGCCAGGGCCACTACCGTATCGTTTGATGTGCTGGATAAAGCCAGGATCATGGAAGGCCAGGATGCCTGGGGGCCTTTGGCAATTTCAGGAGGGCTTTTGCTGGCGCGCGATTCCAAAACAATGGTCTGTCTTGATATGCGAAAAAGATGAAACCTAAAATACTGCTGACAGCTTCAGTGATCCTTCTCCTGGCACTCGCGGTATGGATCCTCCTCGATCTCTTCCCGGATAAACAGGAGCCGGAACCCAACCGTTTCGATTACGGGATGGAGAACCTGCGTACCACTGACACCGTACCTGCCTATACCGAAATCCCGCCCGTCAACATCGCGGTAGCCGAACCACGGGCACTTACCGCCGATAAAACAGGAAAATTTGCCGTGGCCGGCAATGGAGGCGTTGAGATTTTTACCCCTTCCGGCAGAAGATTAATCCGGTTTTCCATCCCCTGGCAGGCATGGTGCATCACCTGGCTCGAAAACGGCAACCTGGCCATCGGTATGGAAGACCACCTCGATATCTGGAACCCGGCCGGCATCCTGGTCGAACGCCGGGAACCACCCGATTCAGGATCCCTTATCACCGCGGTAGCCGAAGCCGGAGATCTGCTCTATCTTGCCGATGCCGGAAGAAAAGTTGTGTGGCAATACGATGGAAAAGGAGTGCTACTGGGCAGGATCGGCGAAAAAGATCCGGCCAGGAAGATCCCCGGATTTGTCATCCCGAGCCCCTGTTTCGACCTGGGGATCTCTCCCGCCGGGGATCTGTGGGTAGTCAACCCGGGACGACACCAGTTCGAGCAGTATACCCCTTCGGGAGAACTAAAATCCACCTGGGGTGAAGCCTCCATGACCACAGAGGGGTTTACCGGTTGCTGCAATCCTACCCATTTTGCTTTTTTACCCGACGGATCTTTTATTACCGGTGAAAAAGGGGTGGAAAGGGTCAAACTCTATCATCCCGATGGTACTTTCCGCTGTCTGGTGGCTACTCCGGCCGATTTTGATGAAGGTACCCGGGGTCTTGATGTGGCGGCAGGGATGGAAGGCCGGATACTGGTACTGGATCCATCCAGAAAACAGGTCAGGGTTTTTTTACCCAATGAAACTCCGTAACCTATGGAAAAACAGAACAGAAGAAAATTCCTCCACACTTCGGTCCGGGGATTGATCCTCGGGGGACTGGCAGTGATCACCGGAAACCTTTTGCTGAAAAACGGCAATCCCCTGTTCTCCAAATCCCGCCCGATGGTATGGCAACTCGATCCGGCAAAATGCATCCAATGCGGCCGTTGCGCCACTGCCTGCGTGAAAAGCCCATCGGCCGTCAAATGCACCCATGCCTACGCAATGTGCGGATATTGTAACCTGTGCAGCGGCTACTTCAAACCGGGAGTAAAAACACTGGATACCGGCGCAGAGAAACAACTCTGTCCAACCGGGGCGATCAAACGAACCTTTGTGGAAGATCCGTTCTACGAATATACCATCGATGAAGCCCTTTGCATCGGCTGCGGCAAATGCGTGAAGGGATGCGGGGCATTTGGCAACGCCTCACTGCAACTGCAGGTCCGGCATCATCTCTGCGACAATTGCAATGATTGTTCCATCGCACGGCAATGCCCAGCGGATGCCTTCAGCAGGGTACCGCTGACGGATCCATACCTGCTCAAAGGATTCGGAAAGGAGCGGTTATGATCTTTGCCATCCAGCGGTTCCCGAAACCTGAATTTGAGAGCGGATATATCGAACCCGAAACCTGGTTGCCATTGCCCCGTGCAGAGTTCCTGGCCTGGCTCGATGTGGCGGTTCTGCTGACAGCGCTTTCCCTGGCAGCATGGCTGGTACTCAGAAAACGCTCCCGTATCGGCGTGTTTCTCCTCTCCCTCTTTTCGCTGGCCTATTTCGGTTTTTATCGCGAAGGGTGTGTATGCTCCGTGGGAGCCATACAAAATATAAGCCTGGGGCTTATCGATCCCGGGTTCCGGGTTCCCCTTACCGTCCTGATCTTCTTTATGGCCCCGCTGGTGTTTACCCTCTTCTTTGGCAGGGGGTTCTGTGCAGCGGTTTGTCCCTTCGGGGCCATCCAGGATCTGGTCGCCTTCAAACCTATGCGGATGGGCCCCGGGATGAATGCCATCCTGGGAATGATCCCCTATCTTTACCTCGGCCTTGCAATTTTACTGGCTGCTACTGCCAGCGATTTCATCATTTGCCGGTATGACCCCTTTGTTGGAATTTTCCGGATGAATGCCTCTTTTGCAATGTTTATCTTCGCAGGATTGCTGCTAGTTTCAGGTATTTTTATCGCACGGCCCTATTGCCGGTTTCTGTGTCCGTACGGAGTATTGCTGAACTGGGTCAGCCGCTTCTCGCGCAACCACATGACCATCACTCCCGCGGCCTGTATCCAGTGCCGCCTGTGTGAACACAGTTGTCCATACGACGCCATCGATTTCCCCCAGTTCAGGGGTGACCCTGCCGGAAAACATCGCCAGGCACGCCGGATGATTCTGCTGGCAGCTTTGCTGCCCCTCATCATCGGGGCTGGTATTGTAGCCGGCAGTATGATCCATCAGACACTGGCTGGCGCCAACCCACGGGTCAGGCTGGCTCGGATGGTCCAATCGGAAGAGATGCTGAAGATCCGGCCGGAATTGCCCGAGATTACCGCTTTCAAATCATCCGGAATGTCTGCAGATACACTAATGGCTGAAGCCGCTGCCGTGGAAAAGAAATTTCTGACAGGAAGCAGGATTTACGGAGGCTTTATCGGCCTGGCCTTCGGATTGACCCTGATCGGACTGGTCAGGACACGGCACCACAGCGATTATGTCCCCCACAAAGGGCGATGTTTCAGTTGCGGAAGATGCATCGATTATTGTCCGGTTCAAAAGGTGTGAGAACATGTTTACGAAAATAACATTCAACGAGTCATATTTCAACAGGTTACTGCGGTGGGTAGCGATCATCAGCGGCGGATTCGCGATCATGATCAGCATCATGCTCATCGTCAATTTTTTACAGGTTCAAAACCGCGATCCCCTGAATACAAAAGCTATGCAGGTTCTGTCCGAAAAATGGATGCAGGACCCCGGAAATACTGAGCTGCAGGAGGAGATACGCCAACTCGACCTTCTGGCGCGTAAGGCGTTTTTCACATCGCAGTGGCAGATCAAAACCGGTGGATACCTTTTGGCCGGCTGTTTGCTGCTGCTGGTCATCGCCCTTACCTCGATGGAGATGCTCCGTCCGAAAATACCAGTTTTAATGGGTGAAACACAGGGAAGCCCCTGGGAACGGTCAACCCTGCAGCGAAAATGGATCGCTGCCCTCGGAATGGCAGTAGTGCTGGTCGCCATGGTCACCGGATGGATGACCCATCGTTCCCTTCAACCCGCACTCTCTGCACGGCAGGAAATTCCTGTCATGGCGGATTCGGCCCCGGAAGCTGCCCCTTTGGCCGCGCCATCTCCCATTACCTCTGATAGTTCTGACCGACCGTCGGATGACATGTCTCTGCCGGCTCCGGCAGCAGACGGCTATCCCTCGCCGAAGGAGATCGAAGAGAATTTCATCAGTTTTCGCGGGCCCGGTGGCAACGGGGTAGTAAAGCAATCCCGGGTACCCCTGTCGTGGAATGGCTCTACGGGACAAAATATCTGCTGGAAAACTGCCATTCCCCTTCCTGGCTACAATTCCCCCATACTCTGGAAAGGAAAACTCTTCCTTTCAGGGGCCAAAGATACCCGTAAAGAGGTATATTGCCTCGATGCATCCAACGGGAAGATCCTGTGGACTACTGACCTCTCCTCCCTGCCCGGCACTCCCGGCCAGGTGCCTAAAGTGATCGCCGAAACCGGCCTGGCCGCCCCAACCATGACCACCGACGGTCGCAGGGTTTATGCGATCTTTGCCAACGGAGACCTGGCAGCCCTCGATCTGGAAGGAAAAGTCATCTGGTCAAGAAACCTCGGATTACCCAAAAATCATTACGGCCACTCCTCCTCGCTCATCATGTACCGCGACCTGCTGCTTGTCCAGTACGATCAGAGCGGTTCGGCGCGTGTGATGGCCCTTGCAGGTAACAGCGGTGAAACGGTGTGGGAAACCACGCGGAATGTAAAAGTATCCTGGGCCTCACCGGTACTGGTAAATACCGGAACCCGGTATGAGCTGATCCTGGCTGCCGAACCATATGTAATCTCTTACGATCCGGCCACCGGAAAAGAGTTGTGGCGGATCGACTGCATTTCCGGGGAGGTGGGCCCATCTGTGGCTTATGCCAACGGAAGGGTTTTTTCGGTCAACGACTACTCAAAAGTCGCTGCCATCACCATAGGCGATCCACCCACACTGGCCTGGGAAGATGAAGAGTACCTCTCCGATGTCCCAAGCCCGGTAGCATCGGGCGATCTGCTTTTCGTCGTGACCAGTTACGGTGCCGTGGTGTGTTATGATGCCGCCTCAGGGAGTAAACACTGGACCAGGGAGATTGATAAATCGGTGTACGCCTCTCCGATGATTGCAGGTGGTCATCTGTTTGTGCTAGATAAAACCGGGGGGATGCATATTTTCAAAGCCGATGCCGACCTTTCAGAAACCGGTATATCGCCGTTGGGAGAACCCTCTTCCTGTACTCCGGTTTTCGGACAGGGACGCATCTTTATCCGCGGGAGCAAACATCTCTGGTGCATAGGATCATGAAAAAGAGGGATCAGATAATTACAATGGACCCTAATGACGGGAAAGGCCTCCTGACTATAGGACTTTCCGTAGACCAATATGCCGGATTCATTCTGAAGCTGGTCGAAAAACATGGAAGGTCGCCTGAATCAGTAATGCCGATCCTTCAGGATATTCAGCAGGAGTATCACTATCTGCCCACCAAAGCACTGGCAATGGTATGCAATGCTACGGAGATCACGCCGGCGCAGATTGACAGCGTGGCCTCATTTTACGGACAGTTTCGTTTCGAACCGGCCGGAAAGCATATGATTCGGGTATGCACCGGAACAGCCTGTCATGTCAAAGGCGCGATGACGGTTTACGATGCTTTTGTCAGGGAACTGGATCTGAAAAACGGCGCCACCACCGACAGCAAAGGAGAGTTCACCATAGAGAAGGTAGCATGCCTTGGGTGCTGTACCCTGGCCCCGGTGGTCAAGATCGATGATACAACTTACGGACATGTTACTCCTGCGGAGGTTCCGGACATCCTGAGAGAGGTGCTGTCTGCTCCTCCGGATTCCGGACCCAAAAAGATTAAATCTTACGATCAGGGAGCCGGGGAAACGGATGACTTTCAGGGCGAAGTGCATGTCGGGCTGGGATCATGCTGCATGGCGAGTGGCAGTGATGAGGTAAAGAGCGCCCTGGAAGAAACCCTTCGCGATACCGGAATAAAATTGAGGGTCAAGCAGGTAGGCTGTGTCGGGGTATGCAACCAGGTTCCGTTGCTCGAGGTGGTAAAACCCGGGGAGCCTGGTGTTTTCTATGCCAGGATCAAGCCGCAGGAGGTAAGGGATGTGATCCTCTCCCATTTCCGGCCACTTTCATGGCGAAACCGTTTCAGGTCCGGCCTGTTGCAGTGGTTCGGCAAGGCAGTGGAGCAGGACTATGCCGAAAGTTTCCGCCGTTACGGAGCGGAGCAACGGGATACCCCTTTGTGTGACTTTCTTGACCCCCAGATGGCTATTGCCACTGAACAGCGGGGAAATATTGCGCCGGTCGACCTGGATGAGTATCGCTATACAGGAGGATTCAGCGCCCTGGAGCGGTGCCTGAACTCCCTAAGCCCTGAGGAAGTCATCCTGGCGATCGAAACCAGCGGATTGCGCGGCCGTGGCGGAGCCGGTTTTCCCACCGGAAAGAAATGGCGGATGGTCCGGCAACAGCATTCTCCGGTCAAATATTTGATTTGCAACGGAGACGAAGGCGACCCCGGCGCTTTTATGGACCGTATGCTCCTGGAATCGTATCCTTTCCGGATCATTGAAGGGATGTTGATCGCCGGTTATGCTATCGGTGCAACTGAAGGCATATTCTATATCCGTGCCGAGTATCCCCTTGCCGTCAAGCGAATTGGTGCAGCGCTGGAAATCTGTCGGCAGGCAGGAATACTGGGAGAATCGGTCCCGGGCAATTCATTCCGATTTGATATCAGGCTTTTTGAAGGTGCCGGGGCATTTGTATGCGGGGAGGAGACTGCCCTGATCGCCTCCCTTGAAGGATTGCGGGGAAACCCGAGGCTGCGGCCTCCTTATCCCGCTGTCAGCGGATTTCGCGAAGCGCCCACCCTCATCAACAATACAGAAACCCTTTCGCTGGTACCCTGGATCCTGCGGAACGGCGATCAGCGTTTTGCCTCTATCGGCACCGCCGGCAGTAAAGGGACCAAGGTTTTTGCCCTTGCTGGTAAGGTCAGGCGTGGTGGGCTCATCGAGGTGCCTATGGGTATCTCTCTTCGAAAAATCGTCATGGAGATCGGAGGAGGTATGCTGCCGGGAAGGAGCTTCAAGGCCGTTCAGGTGGGCGGCCCGTCGGGAGGTTGTATCCCGGCTTCCATGTGCGACCTGCCGGTAGATTATGAAGCATTGTCGGATGCCGGAGCCATGATGGGCTCCGGCGGACTGATCGTTTTAGACGATCGTGACTGCATGGTTGATCTTGCCCACTATTTTCTGTCATTCACACAAAACCAGTCCTGCGGTAAATGTACCTTTTGCAGGATCGGTACCCGCAGGATGCTCGACCTGCTGGAAAAGATCCGCAACGGGGAAGGGGTTAAAGAGGATCTTGTCCGACTGGAGCACCTGGCCGTAAGCGTTCAGACTGGCAGTCTTTGCGGGTTGGGGAAGACTGCTCCCAATCCGGTGCTGACAACCCTGAAGTATTTCCGGGAAGAGTACGAAGCCCATCTGCACGGACGTTGTCCGGCCGGCAGGTGTATCCCCATGATCCGGTATCAGATCAATGAGCAATGCATCGGCTGTACCATCTGCGCCCAGCGTTGCCCCACCGGCGCTATCGCCTTCAACCCTTATCAGCTCCATTCGATTGATCAGGATAAATGTGTAAAATGCGACATCTGCCGGCAGGTATGCCCCGAAGATGCCGTCAAGGTTATATAGCATGAAAATCACCATCGACCAGCAAACCATCGAAGTCCCCGTGGGCACCACGATCCTGAAAGCGGCGGAGATGCTGGGCATTTCCATCCCGACCCTCTGCTTTATGGAGAACAGCAACTGCCACTCCTCATGTATGGTTTGCCTGGTTAAAGATCTTGGGAGCGGGAAAATGGTTCCCTCCTGCGCCATGCCTGTAATTGAAGGGATGCAGGTTCAGAGCCATTCCCCGGAGATAAGGGAGATGCGGCGCCAGGCGCTTGAACTGCTGCTGGGTGACCATGTGGGCGATTGCGAGGCACCCTGTCGCCTCTCCTGTCCCGCCTTTATGAATATCCCGCTGATGAACCGGTTGATCGCCTCCGGTCACTTTCAGGAAGCGCTGGATATCGTCCGTGAAGAGATCGCCCTTCCGCATATATTGGGATACATCTGCCCCGCGCCCTGTGAAAATGCCTGCCACCGGGGAACCGTTGACCAACCTGTATCCATTTGCATGCTGAAACGATTTACGGCACAGGATCCGCGAAACCGGATAACGCATCTGATGAACGGCTTCACTCCCAACGGTCATGGCGCCGCTGTCATCGGATCGGGGCCCGCAGGACTTTCGGCAGCATTTTATCTACGCCGGATGGGATACGAAGTGACCCTTTTTGAAAAACAACCCTTGCCGGGAGGTTCCCTGCGTTACGATATTCCGCATGACAAACTCCCGCCGGAGGCGCTGAATGCTGAAATAGAAACCCTGGCCCTGATGGGTATCGTGATCAGGACAGGCATGGAAATCTCAAAGGAAATATTTGAAAACGAAATTATTACAAATAATAAGATCGTCATCCTGGCAACCGGCGATCCCGCCCTCCATTCTCCTCATCCTTTTTCGCTGACCCCTTTGTCACGGGGTAATTTCGCCGACCCGAAAACCGGTGCTACCAGTCGCCCGACAGTCTTTGGCTGCGGAAATCTTATCCGGGTACAGCAAATGGCGGTGCGTTCAGTAGCCCAGGGAAAACTGGCCGCAATAGAAGCCGATCTCGCCTTCACCTCCGGCAAATCCAAACGGATCCGTTACCGTTTCCACTCGGCCATTTCGCGGTTGATGCCGGGAGAAGAACTGGAATATCTGCAGGAAAGCCACCCCGGCCCGCGTAACGAACCCGGCAAAGGCTGGCTTTCAGGTTTCAGTGCCGAAGAGGCCATGCTCGAAGCAGGCCGCTGTCTCCATTGCGATTGCCGCAAACCGGCCACCTGCCGGCTCAGGATCCTTTCGGATGAATATCAGGCCAACCGGAAGAGGTTCCAGGGCCCTGCACGTAAACCGCTTACCCGCATCATCCGCCACGACCTGATCATCTACGAACCGGAAAAATGCATCAAATGCGGCCGGTGCGTGGAGATCACCTCGAAGTACAAGGAAGCATTGGGATTGACATTTATTGGGAGGGGTTTCGACCTCCGGGTCGATGTCCCGCTGAGTGGTGAACTTCGCGACGGAATTGTGCAATCAGCCTATTATTGCGTCGAAGATTGCCCGACCGGCGCCCTGGCATTCAAAGACCAGGAGGAAGGGGTAGAGTACGGAAAACGATTCCGCATGACCCGGAAAGGATGGGAAAAACTATGATGAAAAAAACGAACGGTCATTCCATGAATCCCTATGGTATCAGATGCACCCGGTATCACGCCATGAAACGTCCCGGCTTGCTGGTCAGCCGGCTGTTGCTATATTTCTGGCTACTGTCCGCTTCCCTGTTGCCTGACCGGCTAAACGGACAGGAACCCTCCCAATCCTGCTGGCCGGGGTTCAGGGGAGATACCCAGTTGACCGGTGTGAGTCAGGCCAAAGCAGAGCCACCTTATACCCTGCGCTGGACATTCAGTACCGGGGATGCGGTCAAATCCTCCCCGGTCACGTGCGGGAAAATGATCTATACCGGAAGTAATGACGGGTTCCTGTATGCCCTCGACCTTAATGGCAAACTTGTATGGAAATTCAATGCCGGCAACAGCATTGAATCCCCTCCGGCACTGGCCGAAGGCAAGGTGTTCGCCGGAACCCTGGAAGGAACCTTGTTTTGCCTGGATGCAGCCACGGGACGCGAGATATGGAAGTACCACACCGACGGGCAGATCTCCGGTGCACCCAACCATCTGAAAAGCACTGACCGTAAAGGCTTGAACATCCTTGCCGGCAGTTATGACTTCTATCTTCACGGAGTGGATGGAGCTACCGGAACCATGAAATGGAAGTATGAAACAGAGAACTTCATCAACGGAACCCCGGCCCTCTTCGGAAAAATTGCCATCTTTGGCGGATGCGACGGGCACCTGCACCTCGTCAATGGTGAAACCGGAACCCTGATCGAAAAAATCGATATCACCACCTACATGGCCTCTTCGCCGTCTGTCAGCGGCAACCGGGTTTATTTCGGCAACTATGACGGAGAATTTTTCTGTTTCGATCTCCGGAAAAAAAAGATGCTATGGAAAACGGAAGGGGGCGGCCCCTTTCTTTCATCCCCTGCAGTAAGCGGGACCCGGGCCGTCATCGGCTCCCAGAATAAAACGCTCTATTGCTACGATACCGGAAGCGGGAAAATCCTCTGGACCTTCAGGGCACAGGGAAAACTGGATGCCTCGCCGGTGATCTCCGGAAACCTGGTGGTGATTGCCTCGGCCGACGGACGTCTCCGCATGCTGAACCTGGAAGATGGCCGGGAAAGGTGGAGCTATGATACCGGCACCCCGCTCTACTCCACTCCATCGGTTACAAGTGCAGGCATCGTGGTTGGCGGGGATGACGGCAATATATTTTTCTTCGGTAAAACATCGTCAAAATGAAGGTTGTTCATATCGTACCCGGGTTCGGGAACACATTCTATTGCGGGAATTGCCTTCGCGATTCATCGCTCGTCCGGACACTGCGCAGCGCCGGCCACGATGCCACCATCCTCCCGGTTTATCTGCCGCTTTCCACATACGAAGATTGGCAGCCGGAAGCCCCTCCTGTCTTCTATGGCGCTGTGAGCATCTACCTCCGGCAGATATTCCCGCCCCTTCGCCGTATGCCCCGATGGTTGCATACCCTGCTGAATTCAGCACCTGTAATGCGCCTCGCCGTAAGGGCCTCGGGTTCCACACGCGCCAACGGACTGGAGGGACTTACCGAATCGATGCTCCTCGGAGAAAAGGGATATCAACGGGATGACCTGAAAGAACTGACCCGATACCTGAAAACCACCGCCAAACCTGACGTCGTCCATCTTTCCAATGCCCTTCTGCTGGGAATGGCAGGAATGATAAGAAAGGATGCCGGGATCCCGGTGGTCTGTTCCCTTCAGGATGAAGATGTCTGGATCGACGCCATGGTACCGCCGCAAAGGGAAAAAATGTGGAACCTGATGTCGGAAAGGGCCCGCGATTGCGATGCCATGATCGCCGTCAGCGACTGGTTCGCCGGCGAAATGTCGGCCAGAATGAATCGTTCTCCTGAAGAAATATATACCATACCCATCGGAATCGAGGTGGAACAGTACCGCTTTTCTTCCCCGGGGATGGATTACCCTGTGATCGGTTATCTTTCGAGAATGAGCCATGATAACGGTTTTGGTCTATTCATCGATGCCTTTATCCTGCTCAGAAAAAATCCGGAATTCCGGAAAGTTAAAATCAGGATCACCGGAGGAAAAACGGGAGACGACAGCGCATTTATCCGCGAACAGTTCCGGAAACTCAAGAAAGCCGGACTGGAAGATGCCGTCGAAACCGGATCAGGATTTACGATGCCGGGGCTTACAGGATTTTTCAATGGCCTGACCATGCTGAGTGTCCCTGTGTTGAAAGGAGAAGCTTTTGGATTATACCAGATTGAGTCGATGGCATCGGGAATTCCCGTTGTCCAGCCTGCCCTGGGTGCATTTCCGGAGATCATCCGGAAAACCGGCGGCGGGATTACCTTTGAACCCAATACCCCCGAAGCGCTGGCCACTGCCTGGAGTCAATTGCTGAAGAATCCCGGTCAGCTGGACTATTTAAGCCGGCAGGGCCGCGAAGGGGTGATCCGCCATTTCGGGCATGACTCTGTTACTGCACAATTAATCGACTTATATCGTGAAACCATTGTATCCTTTCAATGATATGACACAATCTGTGGCCACACTGAACCGTATTACCAAAACCTATCGGAGAGGAAAACAGTCCGGGCCATTTCCGGTGCTGAAGGAACTCTCGTTCACCATCGCCGGAGGGGAGTCGGTGGCCATCACCGGCCCCAGCGGGTCGGGTAAGACAACCCTCCTCAATATTCTAGGAACACTCGACCGTCCCGATTCAGGAGAGGTAATCATAGAAGGCCGCACCGTTGAACATACCCGTGAGTCGCAACTGACCGATCTTCGCCATCGGTATATCGGGTTTATCTTCCAGCTCCATCACCTTCTCCCGCAACTAACCGTGGAAGAAAACATCCTTCTCCCACTCCTTCCCCGAAAAAACAAACAATTCAGGGAAGAGGCGCGTGAACGCGCCCGGGAGATGATGAAAACCGTCGGGCTTACATCGTTGGCGCAACAATATCCCGGCAACTTGTCGGTAGGGGAGTGTCAACGTACTGCCGTTTTAAGGGCCCTTGTACATCAGCCGCAACTACTGCTGGCCGATGAACCTACCGGTTCCCTCGATGCAAAAAATGCGGCCATCCTTACCGGGATGATCCTGGAACTGCAGCAACATTCTCCTTTTGCACTGGTATTGGTTACCCATGATGATGCCGTAGCGGTCAGGATGCAGAAACGACTCAGGCTTGTCAACGGACAACTTCAATGAACATATTCAGGCTCATACTGAGGAATATCATCCATTACCGATGGTCATGGCTTTTAACCCTTGCCGGTACCACCATCGGCACCGCGGTGCTCACCGGCGCGTTGATTACAGGTGATTCCGTGAAAGAAAGCCTGCATGAAATGGTCCGGATGCGACTGGGAGAAACCCGCTTTGCCCTCTCTGCCCCCGATCGGTATTTCCGTTCAGCACTGGCAGATGAATTTGCCAATCGTTACCAAATGCAGGTGGCACCGGTGCTGACATTGAACGGGGTCCTCACCAACCCGGAGCATGGAACCAGTGTCAACCAGGCCAGTGTCCACGGCATAGATGCCCGCTTTTTGGAATTCTGGTCCGGAGGCGGCTCTGCCTTCGCGATGCCCGGGGAAGGAGAAGCGGTAATCAGCGCCAACCTCGCCGGCCAACTGCAACTCATACCGGGAGATATCATCGTCGTCAGGATCCCGGAAACGGGATTTGCACCTTCCAATGCTCCCTTTTCCAGGGATCGAACCGACATGAAGGCGTTCAGGTTGAAAGTTAGCAGAATCGCGTTAGACAATGAAGGCGCTCGGTTCACCCTCCAAAACCATCAGGCAGCCCCTTTTAATATCTTCCTGTCGCTCCCGTTCCTCGGTAAACAGACAGGACTGGACGGTTCGGCAAATGTGCTGCTCGTTGCGGGAAAAGACACAAAACTAACTGAAGATACGCTGATCAGCCGCCTCCGGAAAACCTGGAAACCCGAAGATGCCGGGCTTATCTGGCAAGAGACCGGGCAGCCTTTCAGCCTGCTCGCTTCGGAACGTATCTTTATCGATGATACCCTCGGACGATTAATCCGTCGACTTATGCCCACATCCCAAGGGGTGCTGACCTATTTTGTGAATGCTGTTTCTTCCGGAACGGGAGAAACTCCCTATTCCTTCATAACTGCGGTTGCACCCGGGATTATGCCTGTGGATCCCCTGCCGGGACAAATGGTCATCACCGAATGGATGGCGGAAGACCTTAAAGTCGTCCAGGGGGACAGCCTCCGGCTGCGTTTCTGGGTGATGGGATTGAACCGGACGCTGGAAGAAGCCGAGGCCTTCTTCATGGTACAGGATATTGTAAAGACAAATATTGCCGGACAGTTTGCCTCGCTGATGCCCGGTTTCCCGGGAATGAGAGAGAGCGGAAGTTGCAGGGACTGGGAAACCGGCGCGCCTGTCGATCTTTCAAAGATCAGGGAAAAAGACGAGGAGTATTGGCGAGATTATAAGGGGACACCCAAAGGGTGGATATCACTGAAAGATGGGGAAAGTTTATGGAGCAACCCGTTTGGACACCATACGGGATTTGTGTTCCTCAGCTCACCCGACAGCCTTATCTACAGGCAACTGCTTCAGGAACTCGATCCACGTTCGATCGGTTTTCAGTTCCGGTCGGTTTTTGACCTCGGAATTGCTTCAGCAGCTCAGTCGACCGATTTTGGCGAACTGTTCCTGGGTTTGGGAGGATTGATCGTGATCGCGGGTTTATTGCTTTCCGGGATGATCTTTACCCTCTTTTTGACAAACCGGCGGCATGAGGTGCAGTTGTTCAATGCCATGGGGTTTCCCCGGCGGCTGATCCTGAGGGTCTTTCTGGCTGAAGTGCTGCTGGTTTCCGGATCAGGCGCTGTTTTGGGGATTATATTTTCGGCCGGATACAGCCAACTGATAGTTTCAGCGTTGAATTCCCTTTGGCAGAATGCTGTGCATACCAACAGCCTGAGGGTGTTCATCCGATCCGGAGCATTGGTTACGGGATTTTTGGCAGGATTTTTTCTGAATCTTCTGCTATTCGCGGTCATTTTGCGAAGATTCCGGCTGGTTTCATTACCAGGATGGTCTGATGTCCTGCCTGAACGAGCCCCTTTGGTGAAAAACGCACGAAGCCGCCGTGCTGGCATCGCGGCCTTGACTCTGATCACCGGATCCGCAGCGTGGATAGTTTTTGAGATATCCTCCGGACGGTTTTACCCGTCCCTGGCCTTCATGTCTGCCGGAATCCTCCTGTTGCTTTCAGGCCTCGCCATATGTTACCGGCTTCTGATTGCCGGCTCGAACCTTTGGCACGTAAACCATTCAGGCATCATCACGCATGCCTTGAAAAACCTCAGGCTGCACCGCAGGCGAAATCTTACCACCATTACCCTTCTGGCATTGGGGAGCTTTACGGTGCTTGTCACCGGTCTGAACCGCAAACCTTCCCTGAGCGATCATCCTGACCACTCCTCAGGAACCGGAGGGTTCCGCTGGTGGCTCGAAACGACCGTTGCCATCCTGCCCGATCTCAGCACCCCTCAAGGCAGAGTGAAAGCAGGTCTGGGTTCTTCGCTGCCGCATGAAGGAATAAAGTTCTTTTCGTTACCCGGGGTAAACGGCGATGATGCGAGTTGTCTCAACCTTAACCAGGTCTCCGCCCCTGGTTTACTGGGTGTCCCGGCAACACTTTTTAACCAGCGCCAGGCCTTTTCCTGGATGAACATTGCTGATGGGATAGACCGTGAACACCCATGGCTTTCCCTGGAACAGGAACCGCAGAACGGGGTAATCAATGGCATTGCCGACCAAACCGTCATCACCTGGGGAATCCGTGCACAAACGGGCGATACCCTGATATATACCGCTGAAAACGGACAACCCCTCCGGATCCGTCTGGCCGGCGGTTTAGCCAACTCCATATTCCAGGGGCACCTGCTGGTCTCCGACCGGATCCTTCGCGAATACTACCCGTCATCAGCTTCAGTGAAAACCCTGCTGATCGACGATCCCAAAGCTGACCAGGACACCGTGGCCCGGTGGCTCGAAAGTGAATGGCGTGACCTTGGGGCCGTCGTTACCGACAACCGTCAACGGCTCCGGAGCTTTGGAGCGGTGGAGAATACCTATCTCGATATCTTTATCCTGCTGGGAGCTTTCGGACTGCTGCTGGGTATCACCGGCGCCGGGGTCATGATCCTTCGCAATCTCCGCGACCGGCAGGCCGAACTCCGCCTTTACAGGGCGCTGGGTTTCCCCGGGCAATACATCCGGATCATGCTGCTCACTGAGTACACGATCCTCATACTCACATCGATAGTTACGGGATTGTCCGCAGCAATGGCAGCAACCCTCCCTTCCTGGTTTCTTTAAGATTCCGGGTCCCCTTTCCGGGATTGGTTCAAAACAGGAACAACCGGAACATGCATTCCCAAGGCCGAAAGTACCGGGCAGCAACACTTTTTCATATTATTGATATAGAATTACTTAAAAGTGCTTAGCATGTTCTGGCATAAAAATTGTCATGTGTTACATAGTTAAAACCGAAAACCAATGAAAAATATTCTCATACTAACACTGTCAGGTATCCTGATATTCCTTGCATCTTGCAAAAAACAGGAGATTGAAGAACCGAAAGCACCGGGGACCATGAATGAATTGCAGGTTCCGGACGGGTTTAACTGGAAAACCACCACTGATACTCAATTGAACCTTACGGCCTCCGCCTCCGGCCTTGCCGAGGTATCAGGCACCGACGGGACAGTCTATTCTAAAGCATTTGTATTCGCAGGAAAAGCACAGATGCTGAAATTGACCATTCCCGGATTCGAGAAAAAAATCACGATCAGGCACAACGGAAAGTCGGTCACCCTGGATCTTGTCCCGGGATCTTTGGCGTATGATTTCGAATAATCTGCTGGTAACGATCATTTTCAAATCAAAGGGAGCTCAGTATTAACCACCTCAGCAAAAACCAACCATGAAACGCATCATATCATTACTTTTCTTAACTCTTCTGACCGCTTCGGTCATCGCGCAACCCACCTGGACCAGTAAAGGCAACGGCAACTGGTCGTCATCCTCCACGTGGAACGTCAGTGGCGGAGCAAGCGGAGCACCCCCCTCCACCCTCACCAGCAACCGTCAGGTCATCATTACCAATGGTCATGTCGTGACCCAAACCAGAAATATACTTCTTGAAGGAACTTCCGTACTGAAAATACAGAACGGAGGGAAACTAATCATGGGTAATGCCTCCAATCCAGCCCCTACCTTTACCATGAAGGATAATGGAAATCAATTCATCATCAATGACGGTACCTACGAAAGTTTTGCTTCAGGCAACGGAGGTAATATGCTCATTGAAAAAGGCAAGGTGAACTGGCAGGATGCCACGGTAAAAGTTTCCGGTAATTATACCTTCAAAACAGATGTGGTGAACCTCACCATGATCAATGTTTGCCAGGAGGCGAAGCAAAATATTCTTTTTGAAGGAGTCGGTACCAACAGCACCAACGCCATTCTGAACAATGTATATCATCTCGCGGGCACTTCAGGAACAGGTAACTTTACCATCTCTTCCTCCTCTTACCTGACGGTAACAGATATCCGGATCAAGGTGGGTTCCCAAAGTGGGAATGTGGAATTTTTCAGCTCCAAGATGAACGGTTCGGTCTATTCCATTTATGGTAATCAGAAGATCACTATCAGCGGGATGACTGGCACTACATCACTTCAATACTACTGTGCCAGCGTACTTGATCCAAACCTGAACTACTTCACCGGTCCCAAAACCAACAATTGTGCGATCGCTCAGGCCCAGAACTGCTCCGGACTCCAGGCATCGGCCGATGTTGCGGTAACGAAATCCGTGTCTGCCCCCTCCATCCTTGCCGGCCAGCCGCTGACTTACACGATCACCGTATCGAACGCAGGCCCCAGCGCGGCGGAGAACGTTGTTCTTACGGATAATCTCCCCGCAGGTATAACGGTCACCGGAACAAATGCCACCACCGGAACCTGGACAGCGCCAACCTGGACCATCGGCGCCATGAATGCCGGGGCAACAGCTACCCTCACGATCCAGGCCACCGCCGGAAGTCAGTTCAGCGGCACCCTGACCAACACCGCCACCGTAACCTCCACCACTCCTGATCCGAATACAAGCAATAATACCTCAACAGTCAACACAACGGTCACCATACCTGTCGGGCCGACCGCCAATGATGATAATGGTACTACCAGCAAATTCACCCCGATCACCCTTAATGTACTGGCCAATGACACCCCCGGCTCCTCTTCCCTGAACCCTGCTACCGTCACATTTGTACCCGGCACCGAACCCAATCCTTCGACCGTGGGTGTTTTCACTGCCGATCCGGTTACCGGTATGGTTACCTTTACACCGGCCGGTGGATTCACGGGTGATGCCACCATTACCTACACGGTGTGCGATATGAATAATCTTTGCGACAATGCCATTATAACCGTGAGTGTTGTCCCCGGATACAGCATTTTCTTCCCTGCTGCGGGCCCTGGCACCCTTGCCTATGAAGATCTCTGGCCTTCGCGAGGTGACTACGATTTTAACGATCTTATTGTCGATTATCGTTTTGAAGTAATCGCCAACATGAATAATTATGTGGAAGAGGTAAAAGGAACATTCACCGTCAGGGCATACGGCGCCTCGTTTAAAAACGGTTTCGGATTCCAGTTCCCGGCCGCCATCGATCCCGACGACCTTACCGTTACCGGATATGATATCACCGAAAGTTACATCACCCTTTCCCCGAACGGTGTCGAAGCCGGTCAGTCCAAACCCACGATGATACTCTTCGATAACTGCCAGAAGCAACTTCCGCATCCCGGAACCGGAATCGGCGTCAATGTAACACCCGGACTGCCCTATGTAGCACCCAAAACCCTCAACCTGAACATCGTCTTCAAACCAAACACCTATACGGTAAACGATCTGGACATCGGAGCCTTCAATCCCTTCCTTATCCGGAATATGGACCGTTCCTACGAAGTCCACCTGCCCTTCTACCCCCCGACCGATCTGGCCAATCCGGCATTGTTCGGTACCTTTGAAGATGACAGCAATCCTGGGACAGGCCGGTATTATGTCACGGAAAGTAATCTGCCCTGGGCGCTTAATATCTACGAAAGTTTCGATTACCCGATCGAAAAGCAGGAAGTAATCCAGGCCTATCTGAAATTCTCACTTTGGGTGTCCAGCGGTGGTGCCCAGTACCCCGACTGGTATAAAAACCTCCCCGGATACAGGAATGATGCCCTTATCTATCAACCATAATTACAAACATATCTCTTAACGTTAAAGGGGCTGTCTCTACATTTGAGACGGCCTCTCAGCCTTCTTAGGAATATAAATCAACAGAAAACGTTAATATCACTGATATTTTAAAAAGCAACCATGAGCCCGCTCCGAGAAGTTGTATAGACCCCAAATCAGAAAAATATCGAAAAATGCAATTGATCGATTTTAGTTTTATTTTTTCATACCATTGAATAATAAAATGTTACAAAAAAGGGCACGAAGGTTTCGGGATTAAAAATGCAAGCTGATCCAATGTTGCCTTTCGAATTACGCATGCAACCCGACATGCCGGAATTTACTATTTGAAGACGCAGTCCTTGAGGGTAAATTAAAATACTTCAGTAAGCTTTGAAAGGGTGTAATCATGATGATTCTTTGTATAAACTGTGTGAACCGCTGAGTCGTGCAGAGGAAAGTTCAAATGCGCGCAAAGTTTTCTCTGTATTCCTCCGCCTGACTCTGCGTTTTCCTTTGCGTACCTACTATACAACTAATTTTATCTACTTGATAACGTGATAATTATTTCTCGCAGTGTTTCGCAAA
>CAYLVY010000048.1:12169-25202 GCA_964387205.1 uncultured Draconibacterium sp. | reverse complement strand
TTGCCTCATCAAAACGTTTGCCCTCGCAAACTTCGCAGACTACCTCCACATCGCCCAGAAAATGCATTCCCACCTGCCGGTGTCCTGCTCCCTGGCAACTCTCACATCTCCCGCCTGCAGTGTTGAAGGAAAAACGGCTCCGGTCATACCCTCTTTTCATCGATAAGGGTTGACGGGCGTATAGTTCGCGGACCATGTCAAATAATCCGGTATAGGTGGCCGGATTGCTCCGGGGTGTTCGTCCGATCGGTGACTGATCGATGACGATCAGCTTTCTGACCGGTTCAAAGCCTTCGATGGTTTGAAACGGATAGTTTTCTGATTGTCGGCCTTCCAGCCGGTCGGTCACGAAGCGGGCCAGTACCTCTTCCGTGAGTGTCGTTTTACCGGCGCCTGAAATTCCGGTGACCACATTGAGCGCCTGCAACCGGAATTCAACCGTGATATCCTGCAAATTCCTTGCATTAACACCGGTGATCCTTATCGTGCCGTTGTCAGGCCGGCCATTCATGGCATGAAAGGCAGGGGCACTATCCATCAGAAACCTGAGTGTGGGGCTGGAGCGGATCAACGCCGGGTCTGCAGCTTTTAAATCCTGCGGCGCTCCGTTCCATACCATCTCTCCACCGCGAAAACCTGGCCCCGGCCCGATATCTACCAGCCAGTCGGCCTGCCGCATAAACTCTTCTTCGTGTTCGACCACAATCACTGTGTTTCCATCATCCCTGATATCTTTCAGGATTTCGATGACCGGCAGCATCTCGGCAGGATGAAGTCCCACACTGGGTTCATCAAGGATGAAGATCACGTTGCTAAGACCGGTTCCGGCCAATGTGGCCAGCCTCAGACGCTGTGATTCCCCGCCTGTCAGGGATGAGGATTCCCGGGAACAGGTCAGGTGCCCCAACCCCAGACGGGCCAGCAGCGAAGTGAGGGAAATGATCTTTTCCGAGATGCGGCTGAAAAGCTCCTGACGGTGAAAGGAAGGTCCGACGGACTTCAGCCACTCCCCCAACTGATCGAGGGGCATCTCCGACAGTCCGGCGATGTTCATTGCCCCCACCCTGACCGAAAGGGCGCCCGGATTCAGTCGCTGTCCGCTGCAAGCATGGCATGGAACCGACCTGACAAACCTCAGTATATTTTTATTGCGGTCTCTTTTCAGTATTTCCTGCATGATGGACAGAATTCCCCGGTAATAGCCCATTTCCCGTGGTTTTGCCGTGATACCGGTCCATTTCATTCTCGATTCCAGCGGGTGTTTCCCGAACGGCACCTCGACGCTGGTGCTTCCATACCAGATAATATCTTTCTGATCCCTGGTAAGATTTTTCCAAGGGATATCGATATTAAATCCTTCCGCCCTGCATACCTGATCCAGTACATCCAGGGTTACCTGGCTGTAAATGATGTACCCGTTCGGGGCGGTGATCACGAGAGCGCCCTGCCTCAGGCTCCGGTTCTCATCGGCAATCAGCAGTGCCGGATCGAGAAAATCCTCCACCCCCAGCCCTTTGCAAACCGGACAGGCTCCTGCAGCGGAATTAAAAGAAAAGAGGTTTCGGTTCAGCACTTTTGCGTCAAAGGGGCCCTCGGCCACCCCCAGCCGAGCAAACATGAGTCTGAGCAAGTCATGTATTCCGCTGATCGTACCTACGGTTGACCTTGGATTGTTTACCACGGTCCGCTGATCAAGTGCTATGGCTGGTGAGAGCCCTTCAATGCCATCCACTTCAGGTTTATGCATTTTACCCATGAATTGGCGTGCGAATGACGAGACAGAACCCAGATAACGGTTTTCTGCTTCACGGTACAATACATCAAAGATGAGCGAAGATTTTCCCGAGCCGGAGACTCCGGTAACTACAATGAACCTGTTTTTCGGCAGGGAGAGGGTAATATTCTTCAGGTTGTGTTCACAGGCCCCCGTGATTCGGATTTCGCCGGTTTCTTTCATGACAGCAAAATTAGGAAAAGGGATTGACCGGCATGTTACGACAGATAAAAATGCAGTGTCAGAAGGAATTTCTCCTGAATCGTGCCGAAAATGGCATTTTTTCGCTATCTTTACCGTAATAATCGAGACCATATGAAGAAAAAAAATATCGGAGTCCGGATCCTGGCTGGATTGCTTCTCCTTGTCGTGGTTGCAGTTGTGGTGATCATCCTTTACCTTCGCTTCTTTTTGCCCTCTGTACCTCTTGAAGAGGTGAAGGTTCCATCATCTTCCGACTATGTTGTAAAAGGTAATTACCTTGCCAACCATGTGATGGTGTGCATGGACTGTCACTCCACCCGCGACTGGAGCCGGTTTTCTGGTCCGCCGGTGGCCGGCACGCTGGGAAAAGGCGGGGAGATCTTTGACCAGAAAATGGGATTTCCCGGCTCCTTTGCTTCACCCAACATCACCCCATACCGGATGAAAGACTGGAGTGATGCCGAGATTTTCCGGGCTGTGACCAGCGGGGTGACAAAAGAGGGAAAAGCGCTTTTCCCCATTATGCCCTACCCCTATTACGGAGCGCTGGATAAAGAGGATATCCTTGCAGTGATTGCCTACCTGAGAACCATTCCTCCCATCGAGTCTTCCATTCCCCCATCGGATCCTTCATTTCCGATGAACCTGGTATTGAATACCCTTCCAGGGCCAGCGGCCATGACCTCCGTTCCATATCCATCGGATACCCTTGCTTACGGGCGGTACATCGTGCAGGCAGCCGGCTGTGTGGAGTGCCACACTGTAGCACGTCACGGACAAATCGAAAAAGATAAAGCCTTTGCCGGCGGCCGGGAATTTCTGATGCCCGACGGAACTGAACTGATATCTTCCAATCTTACCCCTGATGTACCAACGGGACTTGGAAACTGGACTGCGGTGGCCTGGATATTCAGGTTTAAAAGTTACGATCCCTCGGTTTATCAGCCACCTGTATTGAAAAAAGGGGAATTACAGACCATCATGCCCTGGACCATGTATGCAGGCATGGATACCCTTGACCTTCTGGCTTCCTTCAGGTACCTTCAGAGCCTGAAACCGGTAAAAAATACCGTGACCAAGATCATTCCGGCAAAAAAATAATCCGATTCCCGTATATTTGCTGCTCAGAAAATGGGGTATTAGCTCAGATGGCCAGAGCGCTGCGTTCGCAATGCAGAAGTCACCGGTTCGACTCCGGTATACTCCACCAGGATATTCAGTTCCCTGAACCTTTTTCCATTAAAACTTTCCGAATTTCAATGAAATATTCCCGTTGAGGGTGTTCAGCATGTCGTTGTGCCTGTTCTTCAGGTCAAGGCCGGGGGCATAGCGGTAAGAGACCCCGAGACCGGCCCGCATGAACCTGAGCAGGTTAAATTCAACCATTACCCCAGGTTCAACCACGAAAAAAGTATCCCAGTCGATGGTAATCCCTTCGTAATCGTACTTCCTGAGGGTCCATGTGTTGAAGACAATACCACCACCTCCGATAAGTACAGGAAAGTTGATGTGCACGGGATACTTGGGCAATAACCTGAATTCCAGTTTGGCGCCGCCATATCCGCCATAGAGATAGGCGCCGGTAGAATCCGGATCCGCTGTAAAAAAAAGATTGCCGGAATTGAAGATTCCATAGGCTGCCAGGCCCACAGAAAAAAAGTGATCAATGATCACCCCTCCGCTCAATCCGCCCAGGAATGCATCCTTATCACGAAACCTCGTATAAGAGAGGTCTGGTCCGATGAAGAACCCCACCTTGTGATCTTTATCCGATTTTTTAAACAAAGTTCTGATATCTTCATCTGCGGAAACCGAACCTTTCACTTTGTCCTCCTGTGCCCATAGCGGCAACGCCTGACAGGCCAGCAATAAAACGACTGCAAATAACTTTTTCATTGATTTTTTGGTTGAATGACTTTATTCCGATGCAATGGCCCTTGAGATCACGATCTGCTGGATCTCAGAGGTGCCTTCATAAATCTGGGTAACTTTGGCTTCCCGCATCAGCCTTTCCACATGGTACTCCTTCACATATCCGTATCCTCCGTGGATCTGAACCGCCTCGGTCGTAACGTACATAGCAGTTTCAGCGGCATAGTATTTCGCCATGGCGCTCTCTTTTCCATAAGGTAAATGGTTATCCTTCAGCCAGGCGGCTTTGTAAACCAGATGGCGGGCGGCCTCCAGACGTGTCGCCATGGTCGCCAGTTTAAAGGCGATAGCCTGATGATTGATTATCTCCGTGCCAAAAGCTTTTCGCTCTTTGGCATACCGGACGGCCCTTTCATAAGCCCCTTCCGCGATGCCCAATGCCTGGGCGGCAATACCGATACGTCCCCCTTCCAGCAGCTTCATGGCAAATCTGAATCCAAAGCCATCCTCTCCAATCCGGTTCTCCTTTGGCACTTTCACATCGGTAAACATCACCGAATGGGTATCGCTGCTGCGCATCCCCATCTTATCTTCATGCGGGCCCAGGGTGATGCCGGGAGTATGGCGGTCCACAATCAATGCATTGATACCCTTATGCTTCAGCTCCGGATGGGTCTGCGCCATCACCAGGTAAAAAGAACCTTTATCGGCACTGGTGATCCAGTTTTTTGTCCCGTTCACCAGGTAATGGTCCCCCATATCCACGGCAGTGGTCCTCTGTGAAGTAGCATCAGAACCTGCCTCCGGCTCTGACAACAGAAAGGCGCCAATCTGCTCCCCTGTCGCCATCGGCCGGAGATACCGTTCCTTTTGGACAGGATTTCCATAGTGTTCCAGCCCGTAACATGCCAGTGAATTGTGAACGGCCAGAATAACTGCAACCGAGGAATCACACTTCGAAATCTCTTCAATGGCTACAATATAAGACAGGTTATCCATACCACCGCCACCCCATTCGGGGGCAACCGTCATTCCCAGAAACCCAAGTTCGGCCATTCTTTTTACTTGAGCGGTCGGATAAATCGCCGCCGCATCCCGCTCCAGTACATCGGTAAGTAACTCGCGCTGGGCGAAATCCCGTGCTGAGATGCGGATCATTTCCTGTTCTTCAGTAAGCTGATAATGCATAGGTTATGAATTTTCTGAATCGTCCAGCCAAAGGTATAGAATAAAATCCTGTAATCATAAACCACCATGAGGTAAATATTCAAATTTAACTTACTTTTAGAGCGCAAATTTCAGACATGAGCAAAGAACAGTGGGACGAAAGATACCGTAACACGGAATATGTGTACGGTAAAGAACCTAACGGGTTTTTTCGTCAGGAGTTGCATGATCTGGCCCCCGGGAAACTGTTGCTGCCTGCCGAAGGCGAAGGGAGGAATGCCGTCTTCGCTGCCTCCGAAGGTTGGGATGTGACAGCTTTCGACCAAAGTAAGGAAGGAAAAGAAAAAGCCAGAAAACTGGCACTGGAAAAGAGTGTTTCATTTCATTACGGGATCGCGACGCTGGAAGAGGCCTCATTCCCTGAAAACCATTTCGATGCAGTGGCGCTGATCTTTGTCCATCAGCCTCCTATGCTACGACGGGCTTTCCATCGCCGGCTCCTACGATTCCTCAAACCTGGCGGAGTCATCCTGATGGAAGCCTATTCGCGGGAGCAGATCCACTTCCGTACCGGAGGACCATTAAACCCGGACCTTTTGTTTACCGAAGAGGAAATCCGGGAGGATTTCAACCACTGGGAAATCATCTGCCTGAAAACCATGCTGGTCAACCATGACGAAGGTATGCTGCATCGTGGAATTGGCTCAGTGATCAGGTTGAAAGCCCTGAAACCATTCACTCAATGATTTCCGCGTTTGGAGGGCTATACCAATCCTCCCATTCCTTGATCATTTCAGCAACGATTGTTGCGGCAGGCTTCAGTTCCCTGATCAGCGCGGCAGCCTGTCCGATCTCAAGTTCTCCCTCATCCGTGTCACCTTCAAACATTCCTGCCTGAGCCCGGCCTTTTCCCAGATATTCCGAAAGTTCTTCCTTCGAGGCGCAGTCTGTTTCCATCTCACTGATCCGGTGATAAAAACTATTTTTCAGCAGCCTGACGGGAATCAATCTCTTCAGGATTAGTTGGGTACTTCCGTCCCCTGCCCCGAGAATAGCCTGTTTGAATGCCGGATGGGCCGACGATTCGGCAGAAGCGACAAACCGGGAGCCGACCTGTACCCCCTCGGCTCCCAGGATCATGGCAGCGGCCATGGCCCTGCCGGAAGCGATACCTCCGGCAGCGATCAGGGGGAGCGAAACAGCCTGGCGGATCAGCGGGATCAGCACCATGGTTGTGGTTTCCTCCTTGCCGTTGTGACCGCCGGCTTCAAAACCTTCGGCCACAATGGCATCCACACCGCTCTGCACGCATTTGAGGGCCGATTTCACATTAGCTACCACATGCACCACGGTAATCCCGGCACTTTTCAGTACCGGAGTCCAAACGGCAGGATTTCCCGCACTGGTGATGACTACCGGCACCTTCTCCTCCATGATCACCTCCATTTGATCCCCGATCCGGGAATAAAGCAACGGAAGATTGACACCGAAAGGAGAAGCAGTTACTCCCCTGCATTTCCGGATATGCTCCTGCAGGAGCTCAGGTTTCATGGAACCGGCACCTATTACGCCAAGTCCTCCGGCATTGCTGACCGCGGAGGCCAGGCGCCACCCGCTGCACCAGATCATCCCCCCCTGGATCAACGGGTAGCGGATCCTGAACAGGGAAGTAATCCGGTTATTCACCCTCCACGTTTGTAGACTATGGAAACCAATGACTTATCGTCACCGCCCATATTCACGGTTAGCCCGTAAGGCCTTTCAGCAGAAACAGTGATCTGCGCTTCACCTGCTTTACCGGTCAGTTGCTCCCAAATGGTCACCGCCTGGTGCACCCCGGTGGCGCCGGTGGGATGTCCCCATCCGATCAGTCCCCCGGTGGTATTGACAGGTATCTTCCCTGATCGGGAAGTATTTCCTTCCAGAATGAAATCGGCACCTTTTCCTTGTTCAGCAAAACCAATGGCTTCCATGCAAAGAACACCGGCAATGGTGAAACAATCATGAATTTCCGCGGTACCGATCTGATCACGGGTAATACCGGCTGATGCCAGGGCCTGCCTGACCGCCATTTTGGTGGTAGTCAGTTCTGTCGGATCCACCGGTGGCTTCGTGATATCTTCCTCCATCTGTCCCCAGCCCAGTACCTCAATGGCTTCAGAGCGGGGAATGCCACATCGTTTCAGTCCCTCCTCCGACACGATGGCGATGGCCGAGGCACCGTCCGACACTTTAGAACAGTCGAACACGTTGAGATGATCCACAAAACTCTTCCCGTTTGGTTCTGCCATGCCGATGGCTTCCGGATCTTTCGCAGTATTGTGATACTCCTGTGCTGTAGGACATAAACGGGCGTTCTCTATCGCATTGCGGTACCAGCGGGCAAAAGCTTTCCTGGTATTTTCGCGGCCATATTTTTCGAAATAGGCCCCTGCCCTGTCGCTGAATTGGCCGGGAAAAAAATAAGCATGACCCGTCTTCCGGTTTTTAAACCACCCTGCACCGGCAAGATAGTCGGCACAATAGATCGCCTTGACGGTATTCTGCACCTCTACGCCAAGAACCAGCACCACTTCGGCTGTTTCAGCCAGAATGCTGCGGATCCCGGTCATTAGTGCCAGGGCACCAGTGGCACATGCACCTTCCACCCTCACCGCGGGTTTATATCGCAATCCTTCATCCACGTAAGGAAAAAATGCCGCCAGGTTGGCCTGCCGGTTGAACCGTGCAGCCATGAAATTCCCGATCACACATTCATCCACGTTGGCGGCGCCGCCAATCTGCTTCAGGGTTCCCTGTCCTGCTTCGCGGATATACTCTTCCAGCCCCGGCCGCTCCTTTTTCGGATTGAACTCTTTCCGGCCGGTACCCATGGCAAGGGTATTGTACCCGGCCACCATATATACTTTTCTTCTCATAACAGATATCTTTTAATCAAGGTAATGGTTGATGGGCCCGTAGGCATGGAAAAAGCCTGTAAGCAGCACGGTGTTGACATCATCATCGTTGAAGGCCACACCGGATGATACCAGGTGGCGTCCGATTTCACAGGAGCGAAGCGCATACCGCTTCGCCAGACCGGCACCTGATCCGGAAGCATTTTTCAGCAGGCCGAAATAACCGGTCAGCAGCGCCTCTTTGGCCTTACTTCCTACTACCGACTTCCAGGCAGGCGCTTCAGGCATGGTACCCAGGCGTGCATTGACTGATTCGAGGATTTCAGCGAGTGGCACATAGTCCTGACATTCCGGATCATAAACGGCAGTAATCCTGCCTTTCTCATACCGGAGAAATCCGTCTTTCTGGGATCCGTCGGAATATTGACCTCCTTTAACGCCCAGCGCCAGCATACGGTCCAACAGGGGGCTATGCAGATCCTCGTCGGGCAGGTAGGGGTTCATCACCGACATGATAAAACTGCACACATCGATCCCCACATAATCGATCAGTTGGAAGATCCCCATGGGGCGTATCAGGTAATCCTGGCTGACTTTGTTCATGGTGAGGATCGCTTGCACCAGGGTCATTTCCGTTGTAAGCCGGGTCACTTCAGCCGTGGCATGAAGAATATCCCGCATAAAATGCCCATTGCCGATGAATCCGGCTTTATCATGCGAAGGGACCACCACTTTCCGCAGGTTTTTCGCATAGGTCATGGCAAATGCCTCCACTTCAGGCAGGGTTTTTTCCGCGCGGATGACCTCCACCAGTTTTTGGACAGCCGGCGGATTGTAAAAATGAAACCCGATGATCCTTCCTCCCAGTCCGGCCCCTTCATCAAGTTTGGTGATGGGGATGGAGGAGGTATTGGTAAAAAACCAGGGTTGATGCGGATTATGAGCGGCAATTCCGGAGAAGATCCGGACCTTCATATCGGGATCCTCCCGGATGGCTTCAAAAACCATGGTAGAATCATAGGCCGATTCGATCCGTGTGGAGGTCCGTACGATGCTGATCACGTCAAAGATGTACTGGTTGATGATCTCATCATTGTCGATTAGTTCCGGGTGTCCGGCGTAAACTTTCCGGAGGGCGACTACTTTTTTTTCGGCAATTTTCAGCACCTGTGCCTTCAGGTACCGGATCACGCCAGCCAGGGCTTCATCAGAGACATCGATGGCATTCAGGATATAAGGTTTGCCTTTATTCTCCGGCTTTAAACTCAGGTCGGCCATTTCCACGGCGGTAAGCAACAGTATCCCGCTGCCCATTTTTCCTGCCGCTCCCAGCACCGACACACGTTGTAAACGTTCTTCGTATGTCATATGGATAAAATTAAAAAATGATTACTGAAAAATATTTTGTTACCATACCGGTTTCCGTTTCTCCAGGAAAGCCTTCATGCCCTCTTTGGTGGCGGGCTGGTCAAACAACTTACCGAATTCTTCCGCTTCCAGTGTGGATGCCTGTGTGAAATCCATGGCCATGCCTTGCCTGATCACTCTTTTGGAAACTGCAACTGCCAATGAACCATTCGAAGCCATTCTCCCGGCAATTTTCAGGGTCTCCTCCATCAGTTGCTCCGGTTCGGTCACCTTTTGCACCAGCCCGATCCGCCATGCATCTTCAGCGCCGATGGTTTCGGCAGTCAGGATCAGGAACAATGCATTTCCCAGGCCGGTAAGCCGGGAAAGCCGCTGTGTACCTGCATAACCTGGAATCAGTCCAAGGTTCATTTCCGGCTGGCCAAATTTGGCAAGTTTGCTGGCAATCCTGAAATCGCACGCCATGGCCAACTCGCATCCACCACCCAGGGCGTAACCGTTCACAGCGGCAATGACGGGAAAAGGCAGCGCCTCCAGCCTGTCAAAAGTCCGCTGACCAATGATGGAAAACTGAACCCCTTCTTCGCTGTTTTTATGAACCATTTCAGCAATATCCGCTCCGGCGACAAACGATTTCCCTTCGCCGGTTATGACCAAGACCCTTATATCGGTCCTCTCCTGCAAATAGTCCAGAAAATGGTTCATTTCTTCAAAGAACAATGAGTTCAATGCGTTCAGGGCAGCCGGGCGGCTGATGGTCACGACGGCAACCCCGTCGTGGAAGGCTGACTTCAATATCTGATATTCCATTGTGAATAAATTAACTAAAAATGTGGTTTTGCGGTCATAAAGATATAGAAATTTTTACATAGAAAAAAAGCACACGCCCCGGGTTGGCGAAATATTATTGCTTCTTCACCTCATCAACACATATTTCGGTAACCCGAAGGTGCTTATGAATAAAGATGAGAAATCCGCGTAATCCGATCTATTGCCGCAGGAAGGGAATTATAAAAATATCCGGAAAATATTACCTTGTAACCACCATTTTTGACAGGAGAATTCCCGAACTATATCTCAGGGAGACCAGATAAAGACCTTCCGGAAGCACAGAAATGTCGAATTTATATGGTTGCAGTTCACTGGCTTCGGGCGGCAGTTCCTTATAAATGTAAATTCTTCCGGAAAGGTCAGAAAGGCTCAGGGCCGACTTTCCTGCAATGCCCCGGAGAGTGACAGATACCTCCCGGTCAGCCGGATTTGGAAAAACCTCCATACCGGCAGCATGAGGAGAATTTTCGTCCATTCCGGTGCAGGGATCCAGAAGCAGCCGTTTGGTATCGGAAGTGAATCCCATGCAGGGGGCCAACGGGATCACCATGAGTTTCAGGTCAACCTCCCCCTTGATCCTGTCCTGCAGACCAGGCTGATAATCAGTAACTACTTCATAGGGATGGGTAAATGTCCCGTCGCCGGTCGTACCCCATGCTACTTTACTGTAATTCTCTGCGATGGCATTCATGGGGACTGCGGGGAGATACCAGCAAACAAGGGTGTCGTTACCGGCATTGGCCATGGGCGCCAGGGAGATCCTCACCTCGACCGTATCGGTACGGGTGACGCTGCCATCTGAAACAGCCACAAAATAGCGGGTAGTTTGATCGGGTTTAACTTTGGGATTACTGAGGCTGGAAGAAAACCCGGCAGGAATGGATCCCCAGTTAAAGCTATATTGTCCGGAACCTCCGTATGCGTATGCAGCAAGCTGAACAGAGTCGGTGACATTGGAGCACAGCAGGGCCGGTGTAGCCGATGCGGCCGTGGAGAATACATTACCAAAAGTAAAGGAGGCTATCCGGGTCTGCCAGTTGCTCGAAGAATTGGAGGAATAGTATTCGGTTGTGTACCAAAATGTAGTGGGCGCAGCGGGGTCGATCGACATACCGCTGTAATCCCCCCAGCGTGACCGGCCGCTCCATATGCCGGTCTGGGATCCACCCCCATGGATGATCGCTTTTTCGGATATGGTCATCTGGTTGAGAGGATCACTCTTCAGTCGTCCTGTATATCGGATTCCGGGATGGATGGTGCTTCCCGACACAGAATATCCCAGGGCGATCGTGCCGGCGGTATCCTGGGCAATGCTTCCCATCCAGCGGGAGAGCCCATCGGACGGAGCGTAAGTTGACTCCTGGTATATTCCCCAACCGGTTCCGCTGTCGCGCAATTCATACCACCTGACACCCGCATGACCGGTTCCCGCATTCACGGTGTGGTTTAGTACCAGGGAGCCGTAACCGTTGAATTTCCGGTACTGAAGTCTGTACATCAGCCGGTCGGCCAGTGTTTCGAGCACTTTGTCAGTGCCAAGTTGCGGGATACCATTGCCGGCAGCACCGGAAGTATTGAAGGGAGTAACATTCAGATAGGTGACATTCCCGAAGGTGGAAGCCAGGGGATTGTTCCAGTCGGCATGAAATTCATAAATACCGAGTCGTTTTACGTTGTTGGTACGGATGTAGATGAAATAATTGGGGCTCCCCATTGCCGGAAATTCTCCGTCGCAATCTGAAGGCAGGGGACTGATGAAGCCTTCGGAAGAAGGGGGTAAAGTAAAGGCGATCATTTGCGCACCGGGGTCTCCGGTAAGCATGGCATCCCGGTCGAAGGCATAGGCGCCGTTTCCGGTCCATCCTGCCGGGGAGGGGCCGAAATTGTTGGTTGCCATATAATATCCGTCGGGCCAGACGCCGAACTTTGGGTAATCTGGCATGCTTGGGAACTCATACTGATAGCGGTACCAGCTGCCGGTAGGATCGCTGGTCTGCGAGATGGCGATCATCTGATAATAGGGAGCGGTAGAAGAACCGTTGGGTAGGGAAAACTGCGAAAAGAGCCATCGGTCGGCCTGTTCATCATAAAGTACGACCGCATCACCGCTGTTGGCGTTGTTGGGCATCCCCGACCATACGGAACTGTTGGCCAGCGGTCCAAGGATTTTAGACCCGCTTTTATTGAATACTGCAAAAGAGCAGTTGACGGTCTGAAAAAAATAATTCACCCCCGCTTCGCCATGGGTGTCGGGAGGGATATAACCGCTGACATTGGGCAATCCTTCGAAGTTCTGAATGGTAGTATCCGACAACGATTCGCCCTGGTCCGTCTGAACCCGGCCGTTCCCATCCTCCGAAGTTTGAGGGCTCTGCCCCTGCCGGATGGAGGGATCGATGTAATTGAAGACCACACCATCCTTCCAGGATGCATCGTACATCTCCGGAGCCTGGTGAACCATATCCCTCAGGGGAGGTGAAATATCGAAATAGACCGGTTTCCCGGGACGCGGGACCAGAGCGGGTTCCTGTGCTATCGAAAAAAACGACAGGAGCATAAATATTATCGGGAACCAAACTATTTTTTTCATGAGAATGTAAATTTTTCAGGTCAAAAGTGTAATTTCACTGCAAATTTAACCAATAGCCTTATTATATGTGATAATATTTATAATCTGCCGGAAAATTGTCCGGGTTTTTATTCCCCGGATTGACTTTCCGGCACCAAATCTCCAAAATGAAGATCAAAACAATTCATACAGATTCTGTTTCCGGTTTCAAAGATCAGTTCAGCCTTATCACAGGTAACGGATTTACCCCTTCACTGGCGATTCTTTTTATCTCTGTTGAGCTGGATATTAAAGCTGTTACCAGCTATTTGCTGGAAACATTTCCCGGACTCTCCTCAAACTTTAAGATAG
>CAYLVY010000048.1:0-12159 GCA_964387205.1 uncultured Draconibacterium sp. | reverse complement strand
GGCAGTTCCTGTGGTGAATTTGTGTTTGACCAGGAGGAGCAGATCATCACGGAAGGTGGTCTGGTGTGCGCATTATGCGACCCGGACCCGGACCATTTCATTGTTCAGTCTTTTAAGAGGGGTGACCGTGCTTACGATGCCCTGGGACACCATATCGGCAGTTGGACCATATCCCGGTTTGAACAACCTTCTCTGTTTATTCTCGCGAGTGGTTTGCGGACGGATGGGGAGCAACTGGTCAGAGGGATCAAAGAAAAAACCGGAACTATCATGCCTCTTTACGGCGGTCTTGCCGGCGATGATGCCCGTTTCAATGAAACATTTGTCTTCACGGGCAATGAATTGCTGAATGACGGAGTGGTTGCCCTTGCCCTGGATAACCGGTTTTTTGAAGTCCGGGGACTGGCTACCAGCGGATGGGTTGGCATCGGCGCAGAAAAAACGGTAACCCGTTCGGAAGGGAACATCGTTTATACCATTGATCATGAACCGGCCCTGGATGTGTATGTCAACTATCTGAATGTCCACGAATCACAGTTGCCGCAGATAGGGGTAGAATACCCGTTGCTGCTCAAAAAAACCGGAACGTCGGATGTTCTTCGGGCGGTGATCAATGTGGATGCCGAAAGTCGATCCCTTTATTTTGCCGGCAGTGTTCCCGAAGGATCCCGGGTCTCCTTTTCCAGCTCCCCGGGGTTTGAGATCATTGAATCCACGCGCAAGCAGATCAGGGAATTCCATCCATTGGCCAGTGAAACAGACCTGCTGCTTTTATTCTCCTGCATGGCGAGGCATATGGCCCTGGGGCCTTCCATCTCGGAAGAAATTGCTGAAGCATGGTATCAATGGGGAAAACCACTGATTGGTTTTTTTACTTACGGTGAAATTGGCGGTAATTATCTCGCCGCCTGTGATTTTCATAACGAAACCTTCACCCTGGCTTCTATCCGGGAAAGACATCATGCCTGAACGTTTCAAAAATCTGATCAACCTCATCAGGTCGCTGGATGTTCCCGATTCACAATCAGGAGTAGTGGACCAGACGGTAGAAACCCTGAAAAAACTGGAGTCGGATTTTTTTAAGATGACCTTCAAATACGAACGGTCAAATAAAGATAAAAACATCCTCATGTCCCTTCTGACCCGTACCACCAAGGATCTGAAGGAGGTTTCCGATAAACTGAGAAACCGGGCCGAGGAGCTATCCACTTTGCTGACCACTATCCCTGCTTATGTTTTTTTCAAAGATAACCAACTGAGATATTTCATGGTGAACCAGCCTTTTGCAGAGTTGTTCGGGTTCCCTCCCGAGTACTTTGTTGGCCGGAAATTTCCTGATATCCTTACCGGGTACACCAATGAAGAGTATTTCCTGCTGGAGCAAAGTGTTCTCGACCGGGGCGATGCTATTTATAATATTGAAGAGGAAATCTTCCATCAGAACAGGAAGCGATGGGTGAGTACCAACCTCGCCCCCATTCGGAATGCCTCAGACGAAATCATCGGATTGATAGGAATTTCCTGGGATGTTACAGACAGAAAGATGCACGAAACGGAGCTCCGGGAATCGAAAGAGGCAGCAGAAGCAGGAACGATGGCAAAAAACGAGTTTATCGCCAGCGTATCGCATGAGTTCCGTACCCCGATGAACGGCATCCTGGGACTGGCCGATATACTGCTGAATTCCAGCCTCAGCCAGGAGCAGATCGACCTGGTAAACGGGATCACCATTTCTGCGCAGCACTTGCTGGTCCTACTCAACGATGTGCTGGACTTTTCCGCCATCGAGGCCGGTAAAATGCAACTCGACCATCAACCTTTCATGCTGAACCGCGTCCTGGAAGATATTGCCGTAGTGACAAAACGAAAAGCCGAAGAAAAGTCACTGGCTTTCATCCTTCACACCGATCCCGAGATTCCGGATCACTTGGTCGGCGATGCACAACGGCTGAAACAGATCCTCATCAACCTGATCAGCAATGCCGTAAAATTTACCGAATCGGGCAAAATCGAGATCAGGGTTATCCTGGAGGAAAGATTCGCCTCCCATAACGTAGTACGGTTCTCGGTGAGCGATTCCGGAGTAGGAATTCCCCAAGGCGCCATCGATTCTCTTTTTAAAGTCTTCTCACGGGTCCGTCAGGACAAAACCCGGTTGATCGCCGGCACCGGCCTGGGATTATCGATCTGCAAAAAGTTGACCGATATGATGGGGGGAAAGATAGGCGTTGAAAGCACACTGGGGAAAGGATCCACTTTTTGGTTCACCTTGCCTTTTGACCTCAGTATGAGCCCGCGGATGGAAACCGGATCCCAGGCGGCTGAAAAATCCAGGACTTTTACCGGAAAAAGCGTACTGGTAGCCGAAGATAATCCGATTAACCAACGCATCGTACACTTCCAGCTACAGAAGATGGGTTTCAGGATCGACCTGGCCAATGACGGCCAGGAGGCATTGGAGAAATTTGTTCCGGATAGATATAATATCATCATCCTCGATATTCAGATGCCCCGAATGGACGGCTATCAGGCCGCCAAAGCAATCCGCCTCCGGGAAAAAGGACAACAGGACAGGGTCCCCATTATCGCCCTGACTGCCAATGCCATGAAAGGTGACCGGGAAAGATACCTGGATGCCGGTATGGATGGCTATATAAGTAAACCTTTCACCTTCGAAACACTTTATGATACTATTGACAACCTGATCAAGGAATAATCACCCTCTCTCCGTCTATGAAAAAAATCCTGCTTTTTATCCTCCCTTTGTGGCTGCTGCCCCTCACCGGGCTTAAAGCCCAGTCCGGTTCCCTGTATGACGACTCCCGCCTTTGCTCGGTCCATATTACTATCCCTCCTGATTCCCTTCAGCTGATCTATGACTCCGTCCTGAGTGATCATTATTATCTTGCAGGATTTGTTTTTGATGATGGCGTAAACAAAGATACCCTGGAAAATGTGGGTTTCAGGTTAAGGGGTAATACCTCCCGGTATTCCAAAAAGAAATCTTTCAAGATCAGTTTCAACACATACGTTTCCGGCCGGAAATATCAGGGTGTGAAAAAACTGAACCTGAACGGTCAACACAATGATCCGACCATGATGCGGGAAAAACTTTTTTATGACCTGTGGAAAAAAGCCGGAATGGCTGAACGGCGGACATCCTTTGTCAAACTCTTTATCAACGGAAAATATCACGGACTTTACACCAATCTTGAAGAGATGGATAAAGACTGGCTCGGAAGGGTTTTTCCGGATAAAAAAGGAAACCTTTACAAATGTACTTATCCGGCCGACCTGGTCTATCTGGGCATGAACCAAAATACTTATAAAAACCTGGAAAACTCTACCGCCAGCGGAGGGCGGGTATATGAACTGCAAACCAACGAGGAAGAGGATGATTATGCGCGCCTTGTGGAACTGATCGCCAGGCTGGATAAAACCCCCGATACGGCATTCATCACCCATACCGGGGAACGGCTTCATCTTGACCAGTACCTGAAAGCGCTGGCGCTCGATGTAGCCACCGGCAACTGGGACAGCTACAGTTACAACAAAAACAACTATTACCTCTACGATAATCCATCCACAGGGAAATTTGAATTCATCAGTTACGATACAGATAATACCTTCGGGGTTGACTGGTTCGGTATCGACTGGGGTTCCCGGGATTGCCGGAACTGGATCAACCAAGGCATCAAACTACCCATGGCACAGAAACTGATGAAGATCACTTATTCTTTCGACCGCTACAAAGCTTTTCTGGACACCATAACCCGCACGGTCACCCATCCCGATTCGGTATTCCCGGGGATTGACCGGTACAAAATTTTGATCCAGGAAGCCGCGGAAGCCGATTCTTTCCGCACACTCGACTATGGATACACGGTGGCCGATTTCAACAACAGTTTCACCCAGAAAGTAAGCGATCATACTCCTTATGGCCTGAAGCCGTTTCTGACACGAAGGCACATGATGACCATGCAGCAGCTGAAACCTTACGGAACAGCGACTTCAGAGGATATCCCGCAATGGAAAATCTATCCCAATCCCGTAGGTGAGACATTGATAATCAGCGGAATGAAAAAGACCCATGACAAAGCGGAGGTTTTTGTCATGGATCTTCATGGAAAGATTTACATTTCTCTGGGAATATCATCCACCGGTCTGGTAATGATTCCGGTGGGCGGGTTGTTGCCCGGAATGTACCTCCTGATGATCACTTCCGGGACGGGAGAACGGTTTCAGCAGCTCTTCCTGAAAGACCGGACGGTAAATTAACCGTCAGCGACCGGGTGTTCCGGCCAGAGTTGTGCCGGGCTGATAGCAAGGATTCTCAAGGGTCGGACCTACCGGGAAGGGGCCCGGATCGTGCGGGGTTACCCAGGGGGTTCCCGGCTTGATGGACATCAGCACCAGCATGGCGATAATTCCGGCAATCATTAGTTTATCCATGGCTTGTTTATTTAGGGGTTAAACAATTTTCACCGGTAAAATTACCATCCGCGGAAAGCGTATCAAAAAGTGTTAGATAAAGCGGGAAAATTAAACAGTGAAAGCCCGGAATGTACATTTAACCCCGGTTGACCGGGAAAAGGAACATTTCACCGATTGTCAGAGGCTCAGGCCGCCTTTGCCGCGGTATAGACGAAGAGGGGTTTTCAGTTTCACCCGAAGGACAGACATCATGGGATCTGTGGTTTCCCCCGGCAATTGAAGGTAAACAAGACCCGGAACCGGACTCCATGATATCTTTCCGACAATTTTAAAAGAGACCGATTCACCGGATCCTACGACGCTGATTTGTTCTATATCTGCCATCAAACCTTTGATCACCAATTCACCTGTAGGACGGCCTGGCAGAAACAGAAAGAGATTCAGCGAATCACCGGAAAGTGTGGTCGGTCCGTAAAAATGGCCCTGCGGCAGCCCCGGCAGTGTTTCAAAAATGGCTTCCCGGTGCTTTCCTGTCCATTTTCCCAATTCCGTCAGGATAAAACGCTGCTCCTCCGGGATCGTCCCATCAGCCCGTGGGCCAATATCGAGCAGGAGGTTCCCCCCCATACTGATGACATCGGCGAAAATGGAGATCACTTCGTAAGGTGTCTTATAATTGGTATCGGCCTTATAGTAGCCCCAGGAATCATTGGTGGTCATGCACAGTTCCCAGAATGGCGCAGCCGGCCTTGACACAGGAAAGTTCTGCTCGGGCGTCTCATAGTCGCCGAAACCCTGCAACCTTCCGTTAATGATGGCATCGGGATTGGCTGACAGAATTTCTGCGCGGATTCCTTTGGCATTCCATTCCTCCGCGCTGTGCTCCCAGTCACCGTCGAACCACCAGAGATCCGGATTATACTGCCGGCTGATTTCCCCTATCTGTCCGTTGCAAAACGACAGATAATGCTGCCAGCGGCCGGGTTGGTCCATCACTTTATATCGGCTGGAATCTTTCAGGAAGCCGGGATAATCGTTATGGGTCCAGTCGATCAGGGAGAAATATATGCCGGTCTTGATGCCTGCTTTGCGCAATTCGTCAATAAAGGGTGTCAAAACATCCCTGCCTGCAGGTGTGGATTTTACGGTGCTGAGATCATTGAATGTTGTATTCCAGAGTGCAACCCCATCGTGGTGTTTAGAGGTAATGACAGCATACCGGGCTCCTGTTTGCCGGATCAGGTTTACCCAGTCGGCCGGATCATAATATTCCGCATTGAAATGCTCCTTTTGTGCCATATAATCCGCATGGCTGATGCGCTTGTTGTGAAATGCCCACGATTCCGATGTATTTCCTAAGGAATATATCCCCCAGTGGATGAAGATGCCCAGTTTGGCATCACCAAACCACTGCATTTTGGGGCCCGGACTGGCTGTAATATCGTGCTGCGCCCGGAGCGAAAGAGCCGCCAACCAGAGAGCCAGGATGAGAATAGTTCGCATGGTGTTATATTTCAAGTTGTCATACCGGTTAACTAATCCGGGAATAAATTTAGACTTTTTTTTGGGAAGTCTTGCTTTTTAGCTTCAAATATTATACATTTGTCAATATGATGACCTATGGTCATATTTTATAACACATTCAATATTTTTAATATGGGTATAACCGAACGTAAAGAACGTGAAAAGGAGTTCCGGCGGCAGGCGATCATTGATGCTGCTGAAAAGGTCTTCTTCGCCAAAGGATATGACAATTCGACCATGGAAGATATCGCCGGTATGGCCGAACTGAGCAAGGGCACCCTTTATCTCTATTTTCAGAGTAAGGATGAACTACATTTTGAGATCATGGACCGGGGAAACCGTTTAATGCTTGAGTTCATGGAAAAAAGCATTGATCCGGAAAAATCCGGGTTGGAAAACCTGAGGCGACTTGGTGAAGCTTTTGTGAACTTCTCCAACGACTGTCCCGATTATTTCAAGGCCATGATCTTCTTCAACAGCCGTGATGTAGAACAACAGAAACTGAACAGTGAAAAACTGAAGAAGTTCCTCGAAGGCCGTTCTTCCATCAGCCTCCTGAGCGAAACTATCGCCAGCGGCATAAAGGATGGTTCGATCAGGAAAGATCTGTCGGCGACCCATCTGACTACCCTTCTTTGGTCTCAGATGATGGGGATCCTGGTGATGTACAGCACCAAAAAGTCTGCTTTCGAATACCGGAACATTTCCAGGGAAGAACTGGTGGGTTTACACCTTGATCTTATGAGTGATGGCCTCAGGCCGAAACAGATGGAGGGAGAGTCACATGTATAGATTTGCCATTTTTTTGCTGCTCGCCGGATGGATCGCCCCATCTGACGCCCAGGAAGATATCCTGGGTTCATACATTCGGGAAGGGTTTTCCAACAACCTGGCCCTGAAACAAAAAGAGTTGAATTACAACCGGAGCCTTCAGGTGTTGAATCAGTCCAGGGCTCTCTTTTTTCCCGACCTGGGTTTATCGGCCCGGTTTACCCTGGCTGACGGAGGGCGGTATATCGATTTCCCCGCAGGCGACCTGTTGAATCCCGTCTATACTACCCTTAACCAACTGACCCATTCCAGGGAATTCCCTCAGGTGGACAATCAGCAGGTCTATTTTGTCCGGCCCATGGAACAGGAGACCAGGTTAAGCATGGTACAGCCCCTGTTTCGTCCCGATATCTTTTTCAATTATAAAATCCGAAAAAACCTCTCTGACGCAGCATTCATTGATATCAACATGTACAAGCGGGAATTGGTCAGGGAGATAAAAACTGCCTATTTCAACTACCTGAAAACTGTCAAAGCACTGGAACTTTTCGACCAGACCATGAAGGTGGTCACGGAGAATGTCAGGGTGAATGAAAGCCTTCTGGCGAATGACAAAGTGACCATGGACGTGGTTTATCGATCCAGGGCTGAATACAGCAAGGTTGAGCAGCAGATGGCGGCAGCACAGGACATGCATGAGCGGGCTAAAGGGTATTTCAATTTCCTGCTCAACAAACCATTGAAATCGGATATCCGGGACTTGCCCGGTGATTCGGCCCTTTTGATCATGAGCCCGTTTTCGGAAGATTCGGCACTCAGGGTTGCTTTAGCGAACCGGGAGGAACTGGCCCAACTTAATGAATATAAGAGCGCATCCGCCAACAGTATGAAGCTCTATAAATTCAATGCCGCCCCGACCCTGGGATTAGGTGTGGATTACGGATTCCAGGGTGAAAATTACACCATCGGAAAAGAGTCCGACTTCCTGTTCGCTTCGCTCGTGTTAAAGTGGAGCATTTTCAGGGGATTTGAAAACCGGTCGAAGGTAAGGGAAGCCTCGGTCAACCGAGATATACTGGGTGAACAGTACCTTGAAGCGGTGAACCGCATCGGACTGCAGGTGACCGATTCGTGGTACGGGGTGAATACTGCCATCAAGACCGTAGCGGCCGCTCAAACCCAGCGGGAAAGCGCTTCGAAGGCCTTTGAACTTATCAGCAAACGTTATTACCAGGGCCAAAGCAGTCTGCTGGAGTTCATCGATGCCCGTACTGCCATGACCGGTGCTGAGCTCAACCTTTTAATCGCAAGGTTCGACTACGCCATCAGCATCGCGGAAATGGAAAGGACACTGGCTATCCATCCTCTTGATTAAATTCTTTTAATAAATCATGTAAAACAGGAGATCTCAGTAAATCATATTCAGATGAAAAACATCCAAACCACATGGCTTATCGTTGCTGCCGTTTCCATTTGCTGGGGATGCAGCAGGCAGGAACCTGCTGACGAAGGGAACAAAGTCCGGCGCGTAACCGTAACCGAAGCAACCGTAAGGGAGATTGGCAATCCTGTCTCTGCATCCGGAAAACTTGCTTCTAAGACCGAAGTCAGGCTGAGTTTCAAAACCGGAGGCATCATTGATAATATCAGGATTAAAGAAGGTCAGCGGGTAAGCAAAGGTGATATTCTGGCCACCCTGAACCTGTCGGAGATCAATGCACGTAACAGGCAGGCAGAAGAGGCTTTTCAGAAGGCAGTCCGGGATCTCGACCGCGTTAAGAACCTTTATCGTGACAGTGTGGCAACCCTCGAACAGTTGCAGGATGCCGGAACGGCGCTGGAGGTAGCCAGGACCAACATGGAGATCGCCCGGTTCAACCTGAAATATTCGACCATTGAATCGCCATCAGACGGCGAGATCCTGATGAAACTGGCGGAAGAGAGCGAGATCGTCAGCGCCGGCCAGCCCGTTATCCTGTTCGGTTCCTATGAGGGGGGATGGATAGTCAGGGTAAGTCTGACCGATCGCGATATGGTAAGGGTCCAACCGGGGCATCCCGCGGAACTTTGTTTTGATGCTTACCCTTCGGCAAAATTTACGGCATATGTCACTGAAATTGGGAAGGCGGCTGATCCCTATACAGGAACCTTCGAAGCCGAACTTACCCTGAATGCCGGGAAATATGCGCTTGCCAGTGGCTTTGTGGCCCGCGTGAATATCCTGCCGCCACCATCCGACAGTTGCCTGATGGTACCGGTCGATGCCCTGGTGGAGGCTGAAGGAAACACTGGATATCTGTTTGTGGTCACTGACTCCATCGCTAAAAAACGAAAGGTTTCTATCAACCGGGTTGCCGACTTTGTCTGCATTACAGAAGGACTTTTTCCTGAAGAGAAAATAGTCGTTGAAGGAGCCGGTTTCCTTAGTGACGGCGAAAAAATAGCGATCGTAAACCCCGTCAAATGATTCGGTTATGATGAATTTACCAAGATTTTCGATAGACAACTACCAGTTTACCCTGCTGGTATTCATCCTTCTGATCGTTGCCGGGATCAACTCATTCATCACCATGCCAAGGACGGAAGACCCACCGGTCAGCATTCCGGGTGCATCCGTGTATGTGGTATTTCCCGGTGCCTCTCCCACCGATCTTGAAGAACTGGTCGCCACACCGCTCGAAGATGCCATCAACGAACTGGACGACATCAAGAGGATACAAACCACCATTCATGAAGGCCTTGTTTATCTCTCCACTGAGTTCTATTTCGGTACTGACGCTAAAGAAAAATATGATGAAGTGGTGCAGAAAGTGAATGGTATCCGGAGTACACTTCCGAATGACATCATGGATATCGGTTTCATGGAATGGACTACTTCGGACGTGGTGATCATGCAGCTTGCCCTGATCTCCGAAAATGCGCCATACGGAAAACTGGAAAAAGCGGCCGGGCAACTCAGGAAAAGGATAAAGAAGGTGCCGGGAGTCAAAGATGTAGATATCAGCGCATTCCCTGATGAAGAGATCCGGATATCCCTTGACTTCCGGAAAATGGCGGCAATGAACATCCCGGTCGGCCGGGTTGAAAATGCCATCCGTAGCAACAATGCGAACATTCCCGGAGGGTCGGTGAAGATTTCATCAAAAAGTTTCAGCATCAGGACCAGCGGTTCTTACAACAACCTTGATGAGATCGGGAATACGGTGGTACACTCGGATAACGGGAAGCTGGTGCGGCTGCGCGATATCGCTGACATTGGTTTCGCATGTGAAGATAACCGCTACATGGCAAGGGTGAACCATGAACGCTGCATCTTTGTGGGGATTAAGCAGAAACCGGATTTCAACATCTTTGAAATCCGCCAGGGACTTGAACCTGAACTGGAGCATTTCGGGCAGCATTTACCTGAAGACATAAAAATGTTCAAGGTGTTTGATCAGTCGGTCTGGGTCGAGAAAAGGATTAATACTTTCCTGATGAACCTGCTGCAAGGCATTGTCCTGGTGGGTTTTTTCATTTTCCTGGCACTGGGGGTCAGGTCTTCCTTAGTGGTTATTATGGCTATTCCCCTTTCGATCGTGATGGGGATTTTTCTGGTCGACAAGCTGGGTTTCGGCCTTCAGCAGATCTCCATTGCAGGGCTTGTAGTCGCGCTCGGGATGCTGGTGGACAATTCCATTGTGATTGTCCAGAATATCAACCGGTACCGCTCTCTTGGGTACTCTCCCCGCGATGCCTCCATAACAGCCACCTCCGAGATTGGCTTGCCGGTGGTAAGTGCAACCGTCACAACTGTCCTTGCTTTCATCCCTATCGTCATGATGCCGGAGGCCTCCGGGGAATTCATTAAAAGCCTGCCTGTTACGATCATCGCTGCCCTCACCATGTCGCTGCTGGTTGCCCTCACGCTTACTCCGTTCATCACCAGCAAGCTCTTTAAACCCTTCCAATCACACTGTAAGAAAAACGAAACGACATGGGTTTCAAGGCAAATCAACTACTTCATCGAAGGGCCTTACCGGAAAACACTGAATTTCGCCATGCAGCATAAGCTGATCACGATATCGGCAGCCCTGGTTGTATTCCTCTTTTCTATCTATATGTTCCGGTATGTCGGCCTCTCTTTCTTCCCGAAAGCGGAAAAGCCGCAGTTTCTTGTCCAGATCACCCTTCCAGACGGAACCAATATCGACCGGACGAATGCAGTGGCACTCGATGTGGAAGCAGTGCTGGACACGATTCCCGCAGTCACGTACTTTGCCACTAATGTCGGTCATGGCAATCCCAGAATTTATTATAACGTGACGGAAAGAAATTACTCAGGAAACTTTGCAGAGATATTTGTGCAACTCGACCATTACGATATCAAGGAATTTGATGCCCTGATCAATCGCCTTCGCGCAGTTTTTTGCGACTATCCCGGGGCAAAGATCAACGTAAAAGAGTTCGAGCAGGGCCAGCCTATGGAAGCGCCGGTCATGGTCTACATTACCGGTGATAATCCGGAGGTCCTGGAGAAAATCTCCAAAGATGTCGAAAAGATGATCCTGGAGAGGCCGGGCGTGATAAATGTAGAAAATAAACTTTCGCAAAAACAGACAGACATCCGGGTAAAGATCAACAAAGAAAAAGCCGGCCTTTATGGTGTACCGCTGTCAGAGATCGACAAGACAGTAAGGATTGCGGTGAACGGGATGGCCGTCTCAAAATTCAGGGATGACGAAGGGGAAGAGTATGATATAGTCCTTCGGTCGCCCATGGGCGACCGGATCACTGTCGCTGATTTTAACCAGGTATATGTAGGATCATTGTCGGGGCGCATGATCCCGTTGACCCAACTGGCCTCCGTTGAATTCACCCAATCGCCGGGCATGATCCAACGTTATGACATGGAAAGGACTGCCCTCGTGAAAGCCGATCTGGAAAAAGGGGCGATACTTGATGAAGTCATGGATCCGGTGCTTACAAAGCTCAAAACCTACCCGTTTCCAAACGGATACCGTTATATCATCAGCGGAGAACCGGAGAGCAGGGGAGAATCGTTCGGTGGCATGGAAATTGCCATCATTATTGCCATGATCGCGGTTTTTGCCGTGCTGGTACTGCAGTTCCGGTCATTCAGTCAACCACTGATCATTTACGCTGCCGTACCTTTCGCCCTGATTGGCGTGATCTGGGCATTGCTGCTCACCGGCAACACCTCGGTAAGCCCCTGAACCAGCCCCAAAACAATTGCTTCCAGGGTGCTCATTTTCCGGATTTTGGTATATACATCACCGCAAAGATCTCAATGGCAAATCCTGCCAGGATAAAGAGAGGGGCGAGGGTAATCCTTCGGAAGCTGAACATCTCATCACCCGTAAAAACGGAGGGATCAGTTGTACCTCCACCAGTCATCAATGCATATCCTGCAATCATAAAAGCCAATCC
>CAYLVY010000047.1:21838-25498 GCA_964387205.1 uncultured Draconibacterium sp. | reverse complement strand
CCGGCGGTGGAGACCACCACATTCCTGTTCAACGGTCTGCCTGTAAAAGGTGAAAAGGGATTTACTATTGCCGCTGCACTTCATCAGGCTGGTTTTCCGGTTCACAGCCATAGTCTCATGCATCGGGAGCGCAGCCTGGAGTGTGGTATTGGCAAATGCGGCGCCTGTGAAATGCTGGTAGACGGACAAATCAGGCGAATTTGCATCACCCCGGCCGACGGTGTTAAAGAGGTACGGGAAATACCGCATGACCATACTCCCGCAGCAATCCCGGTGAAAAAAGAGGAGCCGGTGAGGGTGTTCAGGACCACAGTAGCCATTATCGGTGCCGGCCCGGCAGGCCTGGCCGCACGGGAAGAACTCACCAGGCACCATGTCACCAACATCGTGATCGATAATAACGACCGTATTGGAGGACAATTCATCATGCAGACCCATCAGTTTTTCTTTTTTGAAAATGAAAGGAAATTCGGAGGAATGCGTGGATTCGATATTGCCAAAACATTGGCCGGCGAAAACCATGAAGGAATTTTCCTGAATTCTACCGTCTGGGATATTCTCGAAGGTGGAAGGATTGCTGTGAAAAATATCCGGACGGAGGAGATCTTTTTTGTGGATGCCTCCTGCCTGATCGTGGCAACCGGAGCGGTTCCCTTTATGCCGGCTTTCGAAAATGATGATTTACCCGGGGTTTATACAGCCGCCGTTGTGCAGAAAATGATGAACAATGAGTTTACGCTGCTGGGGCGGAACATCCTGACGGTGGGGGCAGGCAATATAGGGTATCTCACCTCCTATCAGCTGATGCAGGCTGGCGCAAAGGTGAAAGCCATTCTGGAGGCCATGCCTTATGAAGGCGGTTTCCCTGTCCAGGCCAATCGTGTCCGACGGCTGGGTATTCCCATTCTGACCTCTCACATGCTCCTGAAAGCGATCCCCAACGATCGTCACGACGGTATCACGGGCGCTGTAGTTGCAGAATGCGTGAATTTCAAACCTGTTCCCGGTACCGAGAAACTCCTGGAGGGAATCGATGCCATTAATATCTGTACTGGACTGGTGCAGGATGATCAGTTGCTGATAAAAGGAAATGAAGTGTTTGGCCGGCGATGCTTCGGCGCCGGGGATGCCATCCGCATCGGTGAGGGTACCAGCGCTGTCCTTCGTGGACGACAGGCCGCTTACGATGTACTGCAGGAATTAGGGGAGCGTTACGATTATGACCAATATCTTGCCCTTTCCAAAGAATATATCGACTCCCAGCAACATCCGGTCATGGTGATCGAAAAGCCCTGGCAACCCACTGAGGAAAGAATGCATGACAAGGGCTTTGTGCTCATTGATTGTTTATATGGTTTTGCATGCAACCCCTGCGCATTTTCCTGTCCCCACGGCGCCATCACCAAATCATCCACCAGCACTGTTCCACAGATAGATTTCGATAAATGCATCGGTTGCATGGATTGCGTCTATCAGTGTCCCGGGCTGGCCATTTTTGGTTACAACCTGAAAAAGGACTGGCTCTTTCTCCCGATCGAGTATGAGGTGAAGGAAAAGGAGGAGTGTTACCTGATCGATAACCAGGGTGGCATCCTTGGGGAAGGGATCATTGAAAAGATTCTTCGCAAACCCAATAAAACCCACATCGCAAGGGTGCGTTCCTTAACGCTGCACGGAGAGGAACTGGGTAAAGCACGGGGATTCATTGTTAAAAGCGATTTCCCTGAACCGATCCGTTTTACTCCTTATCAGGCCAATGGCAAAGAGACAACCTATGTGTGCCACTGCGACGATGTCTCACTGGATGAGATTATGGAGACTATCGGTGAACGGAAGTTTATCTCCGTCGATGAAGTCAAACACACCACCAGGCTGGGTATGGGAGCCTGCAGGGGAAAGAGGTGTATCAAGAGGTTGAAAACGACGCTGGCAGGATCCGGCATTTCTATTGTTGGTGAACCAACGCCGCGCGGTCCGCTTTCCAACCAGGTTTCGATGGGGGAACTTTATCCGCGGAACGTTCATGAACAGATTATTATAGGTATGAATGGTTCCCCGACGGTCAGGAAGAAGGTAAAATCGCTGGTAGCGGGAGGTGGCATTGGTGGAAGCGCCCTGTTCCGCTATCTGGCCGAAGCCGGATTGGAGCCCGTCCTGGTCAACCATGGCCGTGGCGCATCCTGGCGTAATATTGCCGGCGGCAGGCCAAATTTTTCCCTTCCTGAATTGTCGGAAATCGCAACCCACAACCACGAAATTTTTAAATCGCTCCAAAAGATCCATAATATTGATTACCGTCCCATTCTGTATGTGACCTTTGCGCATGATGAACCAATGTACAGGGCGCTGGAGGCGTCCATGGCCTGGTCGGATGCCTCGATGGTGGAGCCGAAACATTTTGCCCGGGAGATATCGCCAAGGATGAATCGCGGAATGACAACCTACCTGTCGGCCCTCATTACCAAAGATTGCTGGCAAGCCACTCCGGGAAGGGTAATCGATCTGATCAGGCGGATCGGGATTGACCACAAAGGCCGGGTAGAGGAGGATTGCAGGCTGATCGATGTACACCGCAATGGAAATCACTACCATGTCCTGGTGATGGACCACCAGAAACAGTATGTAGAATATGAAACGGAGGTCTTCATTAATGCCATGGGACCGGAGGGTGACCGTTTTGCGCGTCAGTTGGGCATCGAGACAGGCCTTTATCCGGTAAAGCATCAGGCCTTTATAACCAGGCGGCTGCCCATGCTGGGCAAAGACGGTACTCCCCTGGCTATGCTGATCGACCGGAGGCGATACAAAGGGTTTACGGCGGTATATGGCCAGCAACTGGCCGAAACCGGGCAGATCATTGGTTGTGCCTCTCCCGCGGTCGAACCGATGGAAGCGGATAAAAACGTCAAGGTAAACTCTCAGGATTTTATGGAAATCGCTTCGGAAATATTTACCAACTGGATTCCCGAACTCTCCTCGGTCGGTTTTCAGGCCGTCTGGGCAGGTTATTACGTGGAGCCCAGAATGGTCATTGATTCCGGTCAGGGCCTCTTCCTGGGGTTACGAGGCCAGGGATTTATGTTGGGCCAGCACCTCGCCAAATTGTACGTGGATCAGCTCATCGGACGTGAAGTTCCGGAGTATTTCAACCGCCTGAAACTTTCGGGCGACGGGATGCCCGAAAAGGCATTCAAATAGGTTATTTTTCGTTTACCGGTATACATTTTACCCCTTCACAAACAGGGCCTTGATGATATGGCTGGCCATCTTCGGGTTTTCTTTCAACCGCCGGGTGGAGTAGCCGAACCAGTCTTTGCCGAAGGGAACATAAACCCTCATGCGGTGACCTTTTCCCACAATGGACCGTCTTAGCTCCGGCGTTACTCCGTATAGCATCTGAAATTCATACTTCTCTTTCGGAATATTGAATTCTTTGATCATCTTTAACGCTCCGTCAACCAGCGGTTTATCATGGGTCGCAATGCCAGGGTAGTAGCCCTGGCTGAACATGAATCGCAGGTCTTCCAGGTAATGGTGGTTGACCTCCTCATATTTTTTGTAGGCAATTTCTTCGGGTTCGACATATATCCCCTTACATAAACGAAAGTTGAGCGGAACTTCAAGTGTGTGCATATCCCGCATGGTCTTCAGATCCTCCAG
>CAYLVY010000047.1:16218-21828 GCA_964387205.1 uncultured Draconibacterium sp. | reverse complement strand
TGCGGCGAAGGTAAGCCTGAACCACTAACCCGACATTTCGCGGAAATTCCTTGTGAAGTCTCCGGAATAGTTGGATTTCCATATCGGTGCATTGGGAGTCCTCCATGTCGATCCTCACGAAATTGCCGTATGACGCCGCTTTTGCAACGATCTCCCTGATGTTGCGGTAACAGGCTTCCTGATCGATCAGCAAACCAAAACTGGTGGGTTTAAGGGAGTAGTTACCGTCGATCCGTTCCTGTTGGATGCGGTCTATGATCTTCAGGTACTCTTCCCGGTTTTCCGTAGCCTGTCCCAGGTGGGTAATGAATTCCCCAAGCAGGTCTATGGTGATCATGATCCCGTTTCGATTGAGTTCGCGGCAAACCCTGACGGCATCGTCGAGAGTCTCACCTGCAATGTATTTTCTGGAGAAAATCCATACCAGTTTACGGGGCATGAAAGGCAGAATTAAGGTAATCAGTTTGTTGAACATGACGGAATCTTGATTTAATGACATAGATCAGACAAAGATAGAGCTAAATAGTAATTTGGTAGTCACCAAATTAATTTTTAATTTTGCAGGCTTTTATGGGCGTCATGAATTATCCGGATCAATACAGGATTGCATTCTCCGGTTTGAAGGCCGGGATGCATACCTACGAATTCACGGTTGGTCCTTCGTTCTTTGAAGAGTTGGGTGATGCGGTGATCAGTGGCGGAAACGTGACGATCGTCGTGCACATGATGAAGGATGAACGCATGATGGATTTTCAGTTTAAGATCGCAGGGAAATTGACTGTTTCATGTGACCGGTGCAACGATCCTCTCGAACTGATGGTGGCTGGCGAGGAACGTCTTATTGTGAAACTGGGGGATAGGTATTTTGAAGAGAGCGATGAAGTTCAGATCATTCCCGAGACTGATCACTGGTTCAATCTGGGGCCGTTCCTGTACGAATACATTCATCTCTTGCTTCCGGTCAAAAGAATTCATCCGGATGATCAGGACGGTAACAGCACCTGTAACCCAAATATGTTGAAAATATTACGGGAACTGGCCCCGGAACATACTCCCGACCCCAGGTGGGAAGTGCTCAAAAACCTTAAGAATGACACAGAATCTTAATTAATGTTTAATCATAATATACTTCATTATGCCACATCCTAAACATAAAATTTCAAGTACCAGAAGGGATAAGAGAAGGACGCATGACAAGGCTGTTGCCCGTACCACGGTGATTTGCTGCAATTGCGGCGCACCCGTGTTGTACCACCGTGTCTGCCCTGAATGCGGATATTACCGCGGGAAACAGGCAGTCGTTAAAGCCGTTGCAGAATAGAGTCTTACCTAATCTTTCGTCAATGAAAATCGGTCTTGATGTTTTAGGGGGTGACTTTGCGCCCAAGGCAACCATGCTCGGTGCCATAATGGCGCAAAAGGATCTTCCTGCTACCGATCAGTTGGTTCTGATCGGTGATAAGGAGAAAATCCTCTGGTTCCTGAAGGAAGAAAATGTTAGTCCCGATAAATTCGAAATTGTCAACGCCCCTGACCTGATCGAAATGGATGAACAACCCACCAAGGCGTTGATCAATAAACCGGATTCCAGTATCTCTGTTGGATTTAAGTTGTTGAAGCATAAAGAGATCCATGCTTTTGCCAGTGCCGGAAGCAGTGGAGCCATGATGGTAGGTGCCATTTACAGTGTCAACACTATTCAGGGAATAATCCGGCCAAGTACGCCTGCCTACATTCCGAAAGAGGGCGGCGGTTCCTCCGTCCTGATCGATGTGGGAACCAATCCCGATGCCAAACCGGATGTCATGTATCAGTTCGGCATACTGGGATCCCTCTTTGCCGAACATGTTTTTCATGTGAGGAAACCCAGGGTCGGCCTCCTCAATATCGGATCGGAAGAGAAGAAAGGGAGCCTTACTACCCAGTCGACTTATCAGTTAATGAAAGAATCAAAAGATTTTCATTTCATCGGAAACGTGGAGGGACGTGAACTGTTTCGTGACAATGTGGACGTTATAGTTTGTGATGGGTTTGTCGGAAATATCGTCCTGAAACAGGTCGAAGCCATGTACCGCGTGCTGGTCAAACGAGGGATACAGGATAGTTATCTCGACCGCTTCAATTATGAAAATTATGGCGGAGTCCCTATCCTGGGGATTAACTCCACCGTGATAGTTGGTCATGGTATTTCCAATGCCAACGCCATCAGGCGAATGGTCGTTATGGCCAAAGAGGTGCACGATGCCCGCCTCTCCACCAAAATCAGACACGCACTCGAACAATATTCTCTCAACAACCTTTAGGAAAATGTCAAAACTCAGAGCAAAAATTTCCGGGATCCATGCATGGGTCCCCCCTTACATATTGACAAATAAAGAGTTGGAATCGATGGGAGACACCTCCGATGAGTGGATCATGACACGCACCGGAATCAGGGAACGGCATATCCTGAAAGGTGAAGGAATGGGTACTTCCGATATGGGAGCAGAAGCAGTGAAGGGATTACTCGAAAAAACCAATACCCGTCCGGAGGAGATCGAATTGCTGATCTGTGCTACCGTCACCCCCGATATGGCATTCCCGGCCACTGCCAACATCATCAGTGATAAAGCTGATTTGAAAAATGCCTTTAGTTTTGACCTCAATGCGGCATGTTCCGGGTTCCTTTTTGCACTGATCACCGGTTCCAAATATGTGGAAACTGGTATGTATAAAAAGGTTATCGTGGTCGGTGGCGACAAAATGTCCTCCATCGTCGATTATACCTCCCGCGAAACCTGTGTCCTCTTTGGCGATGCTGCCGGGGCAATCCTTTTGGAACCAACTACCGAAGAAATTGGCATAATGGATTCCATTACCGGAACCGACGGTTCCGGCCGTGTTCACCTGCACATGAAAGCCGGAGGCTCGGTTCGCCCCGCATCTCATGAAACCATTGAAGCCAAGGAACATTTTATCTATCAGGAAGGTCAGCCAGTCTTCAAATTTGCTGTTACCCGAATGGCCGACGTTTCTGCTGAAATTATGGAACGCAATGGCCTTGTGGCTGCTGATATCGCCTATCTGGTGCCCCATCAGGCAAACCTGCGCATCATCGATGCCACTGCACGGCGTATGGGGCTGGAAAAGGAAAAGGTCATGATCAACATCGACCGGTACGGTAATACCACCGACGCTACCATTCCCCTCTGTCTCCATGAGTGGGAGCATAAACTGAAAAAAGGGGATAACGTAATTCTCGCTGCCTTCGGCGGCGGATTTACCTGGGGAAGTGTCTGGGTGCGCTGGGCTTATTAATGGCCAACAGATTCTGAAATCTTTTCATTTTACCCTTTCCCATACAGCCCTGCCCGGTGCAGGATTATTGCGCCCGAAAATGACATATGGATTTACCCCCATCCGGGTGTGTGCAACCATCATCCTTAAACCAATACCACATTAATTTCCTGCTTCAAGGTTTTCGGGGTAGTGTTTATTGCGAGAAGTATTGACATTACCCGTTGGATGTTATATATTTGTTAATTGTTTTCGCATCATCAGGTTTAAACCAGTAAAGTTATTCTCTTGATTCCGAAACAGGATTATCAGATATCTTGTATGCTCAGGCTGTCAGGAATGGGTTATCCGATATTGTCTTACTGGTGGAATAATTTGGTTTTGCCAATTGTATCCAATATTCCGTGATGGATAAACCAGTCAATTATTTCATAATATAAATTTCGGTCGTATGAAAGCCTCCGTAATCAGAAGTCTGACCTTTCCAATTCATTTGCAAATTGTTTTATTGATTTTTGTTTCAGCGGAATTTCCATTGACAGCCCAAAACAGAGCGCCATCCTGTTGGTTAAATTATTCGGATTATCAACCGGGAAATATTCTTGTCAATACCATACTTGTAGTACCACCCTCGCCAACCTATACCTATTACTGCGCATTGGCCTGGAATGGTGGAATGGAAGGCGGAGGATACTGCGGCATACAGGAACATCCGGACGGACGGAATTTCATTTATTCCATCTGGGATCCATTGGCATCTTCTGATTCCATTGTGGCGGTCTATACCGGGCCCGGAACAATGGTTGAAAACTTTGGAGGAGAAGGAACCGGGCTGAAATCCTGGAATTTTTCTTTAGGCTGGTCAACAGACGAGTGGTATTCTTTTGTGACTCGAACCTGGAATGTCAATGGACATACCCATTTCGGTTTTTGGGTTCAGAGGGGTTCCACCAATCAATGGCATCATCTCGTGACCATGGATTATCCGGTGAATAATGTGAGATTCAATTCTGCAACAGGTTCCTTTATCGAGGATTGGTTTGGCAATGGATGGATGAATAGGGAGGTAAGGCACCGAAATGGATGGAAACGGACCGAGGGGATGTCATGGTTCCCGTTTTCACAAGCCTGGTTTTCGAGGGTTTCTCCGGATCCGGGCGCCCTGAATTATATCGAGAATTATGATGGTGGGGTGAATCCGGGTAATTTTTACTTTATGAAAAGCGGCGGTTCCTCTACAGCTCCTGTCACCAATACCTCGGGCACCAACCTCTTTTTGCCCACAGGATTGACCTCTCCTGTTTTCGCAGCAGGAGAGGCAGAGGCTCTCACTCATATCCTGCAAAACGACAGTTTATTAGTCCAATGGACCATCAATGAAATCAAGAGTCCGCAATTCAGCTACAGCATGTCTGTTTATGATAACCCCGCCTGCAGTGGAGATCCGTTATTATCCTCCGGCATGGTCCAGCCTCATATCCGATCAGCGGGGATTGATATTCAGGGGCTTCTTTCAGGGACTTGGTATTTAAAATTTTATATCACGGATATATTTGACAACCAATCGAATATCTGGATTGTTCCTTTCGAATTTTCCACGAACGGACAAATCATGGTGTCAGAAAGTTCCTTGCCTTCCTTCGGAAATATTTATCCCGGTTCTGTTTCTGTCGCCCAATCCTATTCAATAATTGGCGCCGGCATTTCAGATAGTGTGGTTGCGGAGGCCCCGGCTGGTTTTAAACTGAGTACTGCATCTCAGGGCCCGTTTTTCCCGCGCCTGGCTTTTCAACCAGTCAATGGATCGATGAATCAGACAGTATTCGTTCAGTTCAATCCTGATCATTCCCTGCCGGCTGGTGGTGCGATCGTGCACTCCAGTAACGGGGTGAATTCGAAGATGGTTTCTGTTCAGGGGAACTCTTATCCTCCCGGGCTGGTTGCATGGTATCCTTTTATCGATGGTTCTTGTCAGGATATGAGTGGTAATCAGCATCACGGTACCAACTATGGTTCTGTTGCTGCCGGTGACAGAATTGGTCAGATCGGGCAGGCCAGAAGTTTTGATGGAAATGATTATATCTGGCTTGGTAATCCTGGCGGGCTGAAACCCCCGCACACAACGGTGGCAGCATGGTTCCAAACCCTGAATAGCCAGTCTTACCAGCGGATCTACAGATGGAGATGGTATGGGGTCGAACTGGGGCTGGCGTTTGGGGAGTTATATTGCACTGTACATACTTTGAATGGATCATTTTCATGTTATTCATCAGAAATTCAGTCCGACGGGCAGTGGCATTTTGCCACGATGTCATTTGACGGTAGTATTCTGAA
>CAYLVY010000047.1:0-16208 GCA_964387205.1 uncultured Draconibacterium sp. | reverse complement strand
TATTGCGATGGACAGTTGATGAATTCCGTTTCAGTTCCTTACCCGGTTTATTATTCTTCAGAAGGCGCAGCGATAGGAAGAGATGGCGATTACAACGGCTACTATTTTATCGGAAGCCTGGACGAGGTTCAAATATACAATCGTGCCTTACCGGTTGACGAGATCAATCAGATCATTGAAAAAACAGTACCAGAATTACGAGCATTGCAATCCATAGGTTTACCATCCGGGCTATGTGTTTGCTTTGATGGAATGAATTTTATTACAGTAGCCGGAAACGGAACTACTTTTGCGGGATATTATGGAAGTGAGGTGCTTTTTCTGGCCGGTACAAGTATCCGATTTCTGCCGGATGTGCATATTTATTCCGGTGGTAAAATGAGGGCCTGTATTACTAACCCTGAGAATTTCTGTTCTTCTGCTGCACCCGTGGTTGAACCTTTTTATCGGATTATTGACCCTGAGGAATCTCTTCAATCAGCTTTGCATACTTACTCCCTGGTTCCGAACCCGGTCTCAGGGAATAAGGCGTATGTTACCAGAACGATAGGAGCAGGTAAAACTGCCAACCGGGTCATGATCCACGACTTTTCCGGCAGGGTGGTCAGCGAAGGATATCTTTCGCAATCACGAATTACTGAATTAATCCTTGATAATCTTTCACCAGGCGTTTACATGGTCAGGATTGTGGGACCTTTGGAACATGTTACCATTAAAATGATCAGGCTGTAGCGGGAACTTTGATAGTGGACGTCGATTACCCTATTTCCTGAATACCTTTGCCTGGTAGCTTTTTCCCTGAACCGTTAATATCATGAGGTAAAACCCTGGTGTCAGACCGGAAAGGTCAGCAGTCAGCCGACTATCATCGAAGTTTATCGCCGGATGAAAAGTGGCACCTGTCAGTGAATAAAGGGCAACCACCGGCTCGTTACTACCATTCAGTACCGGCCATTCAATAAATAGTTCGGCATCGGCGGGATTTGGATAGACCGAAAGGAGACGGGGCTGATGCTCTTCGTCCGTTCCGACCGGATTCCCCCAGATCATGGCGGCATATTCCGGGTGATCAATGAACGGATTACGATTATCCTGAATGTTGTACAAAGCATTATTCCGGTTGATCTCCTTCATGGACACGGGGTCGGTATTATGCCAGTGCATCATCATTTGCTGCGCCCATGGCTTCAGTTGAGATTTATTGGTCATGTCGGTGTTGTTCCATCCTGAATCTTCCGTATAATATCGGGTTGACATGTAAAAATAGGTCCTGGCAAAATCCCCTTTGTATTCCCCGATCGGTTCAAATACTGTTCCGGAATATCCCGGCCAGGTACAATTGCCCAGTTTGCTCCCGTTCTGGGAGGTCCAGGTAGCCGATCCTACCTTGCCGTATGGGAGGTTGCTGCGTTTTCCATTGACAAACCCATCGGTCGGATAGATATGAAACATATCTGACTCCATCGGCGATTGGTCGTTAAACCAACTCTTCGGCCAGGAGTGTTCCCGGTTGTAGCAATCTCCTTCGCCGCTGTAATTACCGCATTCATCCCCCGAATTGAAATGGTAGACATAAGGAGGGTTGCCTCCCGGCACATCGGAATACATATCCCAGACCACATTGCCGGGTTTGGCATCCGTTGTGGGGAAAAAGCCGATAATAGAACTATAGGAAACAACGGTATGGCCTTTGATAATGTTATGCAGGGCAGATTGCAGGGCCGTGCCTGTTTTTCCGGCCGCCTGATCGTAATAACCCGGCGGGATCTGCGCTGAAAGGGGATAGATGGCTGATGTAAGCCAGGTCAGGATTAAGAAGACAATCCGATAAAGAAAATATTTGGTATGCTTCACTGGAATTTTTTTGCAAAGTTAGGCAATTCCTTCAAATCCTCCTTTTCCTTAAACCATATATCTTTATGTTTGTAACCATTAGCGCTGCGCTGCATCTAATCATCCAAAAACAACGCCATGGGTAATTCTGACATTAAACGATTGTACCGCTCCAAAACCAACCGTGTGCTGGGCGGGGTATGCGGCGGTATCGGGGAGTATTTCAATGTAGATCCGGTCCTGATCCGTGTCCTTTGGGTCATAGGCTTCTTTACGGCAGGAATCGGATTTCTTGCCTACCTTATTGCCTGGATCATCATTCCCGATATTAAGAACTGAAAACGTTCCGGACCCGGATACTGACCTCTCGTGACAGATTCCGCCGGAATCTGATTGCTGTCAAACACGGGTTTTCTTCCATCGTCCGTTTTTAAAGACAATTAATGCAGCAATTGTCATAGCGGTCTCAGCCACCAGGATCGAAATGTACACACCGGTTTCTGACATGCCCGACCTGAAGGCCAGAAACCATGCCAGCGGTATTTCGAGGATCCAGTAACAAAAAACATTGATGATCGTAGGAGTGAAGGTGTCCCCGGCTCCGTTTAATGCATTGACCATCACCATCCCCAGTCCATACGCAATGAATCCGGCACTGATGAACCGAAGGCATACTACTCCGGCTTCTACCACCGCGGGATCATCAATAAAAATCCGGATAAAGAATTCACTGAAGATAAACATAAATAACCCGATAATCCCCATGAAGATGGCATTGCTCCATCCGGTGATCCAAACTGACCGTTCGGCCCGCTCAGGTTGGTCAGCCCCAAGGTTCTGACCTACGAGGGTGGAGGCGGCGTTACTGAGCCCCCATGCAGGCAGCAACGCAAATATCATGATCCTGATGGCAATGGTATACCCCGCCACAATGGTGCTCCCAAAGACAGAGATGATGCGGATGAGTACAATCCAACTCGAGGTCGCGATGATATGCTGACCTATCCCGCCCAGCGACAATTTGATCAATCTTCCCATGATCCGGTGATCAAAAGTCAGGTCCCGAAAGCGGAGGGTTACCCGGTGGCGCCGGTTGAAGAGGTAATAGATCTGAAGAGCGACAGCCATGCCGCGACCGATATTGGTCGCGATAGCTGCACCGGTTACTCCGAGTTCAGGGAAAGGGCCTATCCCGAAGATCAGAAGCGGGTCGAGTATGATATTTAACAGGTTGGCGAACCATAGTACCCGCATCGAAATGGCAGCATCGCCCGCACTGCGAAAAATGGCATTGATGATGAACAGAAGCACTATCACCACGTTTCCCCCCATCATGATGACGGTATAACCCCCATAATTCTGAACTATTTCGGGGCTGGCGCCCATCAGGGCAAGCAAATCACGGGCATAGATCATACCGGGTATCCCTATGGTCAGGGAGACCAGAATTCCGGTCAGGATGGCCTGAAAAGCGACGACAGAGGCGCCATGCTGGTTTTTTTCACCGATGCGCCTGGAAACCATGGAGGTAGTCGCCGTACTGAGCCCGACAGCCAAGGCATACACCAGTGTCATCATCGTTTCGGTAAGCCCGACAGCCGTCACCGCATCGGCACCGAGTTTGGAAACAAAAAAAATGTCGGCAACGGCAAACACAGATTCCATCATCATCTCGAGGGCCATGGGCACGGAAAGAAGAAATATGGCCCTGCTAAGTTTGCCGGTGGTGAAGTCCAATTCTGTACCTGCGATGGATTCACGCAGGTCACGCCAAAGGCTTTTGGATCTTATTTTATGGATGCCCTGTAACAATGAGACTGCCGGTTTGTTCAACAGCCCGGACCGGTGCCGTCAGGAGAGCCGGTATCTGCTGCTGAGTTTAAGCGGGTGCAAATGTATTAAAACTATGGCAGTGAAAGGAGAAACCCAGGCCTTTCTCTCCGGTTTTCAGGGTTGACCGGAATCAATGACCAGCCATCCGGAAAATATTTAGTACCTTTGCACACTTTTTAATCAACAATGACAAAATATCCCGAATACAAATCGTTGGACCTGACCCGTATCGGGGAAGAGATCAGGTCGTACTGGAGTGAACACCAAACCTTCGAGAATAGCCTGAAAAAAACGGAAGGGCATAAGCCTTACATTTTTTATGAAGGCCCTCCCTCTGCAAACGGAATCCCTGGGATACACCATGTTATGGCCAGGGCCATTAAAGACATCTTTTGCCGCTACAAGACCATGAAAGGATTTCATGTTTCGCGCAAAGCGGGATGGGATACCCATGGGCTACCCATTGAAATAGGAGTGGAGAAAAAACTGGGGATCACCAAGGATGATATCGGGAAAACGATCTCTATTGAGGATTACAACAAAGAATGTCGTTCTGAGGTGATGCGTTACAAAGATCTTTGGGACGACCTTACCGTGAAGATGGGCTACTGGCTGAACCTTGACGATCCCTACATCACTTACGAAAACAAGTACATAGAGTCGGTCTGGTTTCTACTGAAGCGATTGTATGACAAAGGATTGCTTTACAAAGGCTATACTATCCAACCCTATTCCCCGGCAGCCGGGACCGGCCTGAGTACCCATGAGCTGAATCAACCGGGTACCTATAAAATGGTGAAAGACAATACCGTCGTGGCACAGTTCAGGGTAATCCGGGACAACCATTCGGATTTCCTCTTCAGCGACCTGTTTGGCGATCTTTATATGCTGGCCTGGACCACCACACCCTGGACCCTGCCATCCAATACCGGATTGGCAATGGGTAAGGATATCCGGTATGTACTTGTTAAAACCTACAATCCATATACATTCCGGGAACAAACCGTGGTTCTGGCCAAAGAGTTGCTCCATCAATATTTTCCGGAGAAAAATACAGGCCTTGAACTGGAGAATTACCATGAAGGAGATAAGCATATCCCGTATCAGATTGTTGCTGAATATTCCGGTGAACGCTTTGAGGGTATCCGGTTTGAACAGTTACTGCCTTACGCACAACCTCAGGATGGAGACCCTTTCCGCGTGGTGCTGGGTGATTTTGTTACCACGGAAGATGGTACTGGAATTGTGCATATCGCCCCAAGTTTTGGTGCCGATGATTTCCGCGTGGGTAAACAATACGGGCTCGGATCCCTGACACTGGTTGATAAGCATGGGAAGTTCACGGAAGAGATGGGCGAACTTGCCGGCCGTTTCGTCAAGCCGGAGTATGACCCGGGTTGTGTTGCCGGAGAATGTCCTCCGGTGGATATCGATATCATCGTAAAACTCAAGCACGAGAACAAAGCATTCCGTTCCGAAAAATACGAGCACTCCTATCCCCATTGCTGGAGAACAGACAAACCGATACTCTATTATCCGCTGGATTCCTGGTTTATCCGGACAACTGCGTTCCGGGATGAGATGATTAATCTCAATAAAACGATCAACTGGAAACCTGAATCGACAGGAACCGGTCGTTTTGGCAATTGGCTTGAAAACCTGGTCGACTGGAATCTTTCCCGTTCCCGATTCTGGGGTACCCCTTTGCCAATCTGGCGGACTGAGGATGGCAGTTTTGAACTCTGCATCGGGTCGATGGCCCATCTGAAGGAAGAGTGTGCCCGGTCTGTCAAAGCGGGCATCATGGCCCATAATCCACTCGAAAATTTTGATCCCGGATCGCTTTCGGATGCAAATTATAACCGTTTCGACCTCCATCGTCCTTTCGTGGATGAGGTTATATTGGTCAGCCCTGAAGGTAAACCCATGCGACGGGAACCTGATCTTATTGATGTGTGGTTTGATTCAGGTGCGATGCCCTATGCACAGTATCATTACCCTTTTGAGCAGTCCCGACGTCTGGAAGACTATTTTCCGGCCGATTTCATTGCCGAAGGGGTGGACCAGACCCGGGGATGGTTTTTTACCCTTCACGCCATAGCCGTGATGCTGTTTGGAGGAGTATCATTCAGGACCTGCGTTTCCAACGGTCTGGTGCTTGACAAGAGCGGCAATAAGATGTCTAAAAGGCTTGGTAATGCTGTTGATCCTTTCGAAACCATTCAAAAATTCGGGCCAGATGCAACGCGCTGGTATATGATCACCAATTCCCAGCCATGGGATAACCTGAAATTCGATCTGGAGGGAATTGATGAAGTGCGCCGGAAATTTTTCGGAACACTGTACAATACATATGCATTCTATTCAATGTATGCCAACATCGACGGGTTCACGTACCAGGAGGAGGAGATCCCCGCAGGGCAGAGACCGGAAATCGACCGCTGGATACTATCAGAACTTAACTCTCTGATCCTTACGGTTGATGAGTGTTACGATGATTATGAGCCAACCCGTGCTGCCAGGGCGGTCACCGAATTCGTCGATGAACACCTGAGCAACTGGTATGTGCGTTTGTGCCGCCGCCGTTTCTGGAAAGGGGAGTATTCGTCCGATAAAATTGCCGCTTACCAGACACTCTATCGCTGCCTTGAGGTGGTGGCACAACTTTCGGCCCCTGTTGCCCCGTTCTTTGCCGAAAGGCTTTTCGTGGACCTCAACAATACAACCGGAAGGTTTAAAAGCGATTCGGTACACCTCACGGATTTTCCTGTTGCTGATAAATCTTTGATTGACAAGGAACTGGAAGAGCGTATGGAACTTGCTCAACAAATATCCTCCATGGCATTGTCGATCCGGAAAAAGACCAACATCAGGGTTCGCCAGCCCCTGGCCAAAGTCATGATCCCGGTGCTGAACGATAAGATCCGGATGCAGATCGAAGCGGTCAGAAACCTGATCCTTTCAGAGATCAACGTCAAGGAGATGGAGATGATCGGAGATACCGCCGGTATCCTGGTGAAAAATGTAAAACCGGATTTCAAAAAACTGGGGGCAAAGTTCGGCAAACGGATGAAACCGCTCACCGAAGCGATGAAAACGTGGGACCAGGAAACGATCATCTCCCTTGAAAAATCGGGTTCCTGTAATTTGGTGCTGGAAGGGGAGGAGGTGACAGTATTGCTGGAGGAAGTGGATATCCGGACCGAGGACCTGCCGGGATTTCAAACGGCATCAATGGGGTCCCTTGTGGTGGCATTGGACACCGCTATCTCCGGGGAATTAATGCAGGAGGGCATTGCCCGCGAGGTGATCAACCGCATTCAAAACCTCAGAAAGGAAAAGGGATTTGAAGTAACGGACAAGATCACAGTGAAATTTCAGTCACATCCGCTCGCAGATGAAGCAGTGAAAAGGAATCTTTCGTATATTTGCTCGGAAACTTTGTCGGCTTCTTTTGACATTGTTCCGACGATCGCCGAAATGGAAAAACAGCAGGTTGAAGTGACCGATTCCATTTCGACGTTTATTTTTATTAACAGGGTTGTTTAATACGTTTTGGATATGAAAAAAGCAACAGGCAAACCGCAGGTGGAAAAAACCAGATACTCGGATGAGGAACTGGAGGAGTTCAGAGAGATCATTTTAAAAAAACTGGAAAAGGCACGAAATGACCTTAAGTTGCTTACCGAATCGTACACGACCGGTAATGAGCATGACACCAACGACCCCAGTCCGACCTTCAAGGTGCTGGAAGAGGGTTATCAGGTCTTTTCTAAAGAGGAGAACAGCAAATTTGCCGCCAGGCAGGAGAAGTTTATCAAAGCGCTGGAAAATGCGCTTATCCGGATTGAAAACAAAACCTACGGCATTTGCCGGGCCACCGGAAAGTTGATCCCAAAAGACAGGCTCAGGAGTGTTCCGCACGCCACCTTGTGTATTGAGGCAAAAAGGGAACAGGTAGTGGTTGTGCCTGCCCCCAGACCGGTTGAACCCGACCTCGAATAATACCCCACTTGTCTCTGATCCATTGAAGAAAGCGGTACTGATATTACTGGGAATCCTGATAATTGACCAGGTAACCAAATTATGGATCAAAACATCCTTCTATATGGGGGAAAGCCATGCCATTCTGGGCAATTGGTTTTATCTTCATTTTACCGAAAATGAAGGAATGGCCTTTGGGATGCAACTGGGAGGCGATTACGGAAAACTGCTGCTGAGCCTATTCCGTATCGTGGCCATTATCCTCATTGGTATCTGGTTGTACCGCAGTATCAGGGGGGGAGCACCGGGGCTTCTCATCGTCTGCATCACCATGATCATGGCCGGCGCCATTGGCAATATGATCGACAGTGCCTTTTACGGCCTGATATTCAACGAGAGCACTTATATGCAAAAAGCGGTTCTTTTCCCCGACGGAGGAGGCTATGCTGCTTTTTTGCATGGACGGGTTGTTGATATGCTCTATTTCCCGATCATTGAAACTCAGTATCCTTCCTGGGTACCCTTTGTGGGAGGAGAGGATTTTATATTTTTCCGGCCGGTATTCAATATCGCCGATTCATCGATCACAACAGGGGTACTGATGCTGATCATTTTCCAGGGAAAAGTTTTCCCTCATAAAAAATCTGAAGAAGAAGGCCGTTAGCCTGAACAGGGTTGTGACGGATTCGGTTACCTGACCCGGATGGTACGTCCGATGCGAAGGGTAGTAGTGGGCTTTATCTTGTTCATGGCGCAAATCTCTTTTACAGAGGTCCGGTATTTTTTAGCCAGTTTCCCAAGTGTGTCTCCCGATCTGATCTTCACCACAACGGCATCAGCCACATGATCGTTGGGATAAAAAATCCGACGGACAACAGGAAAGCTTTCACTGATCAGCTTCTGGTTGTCATAATCGATCATACGCATAGGATCGAGGGGAACGTCCTTGTACCTGACTTCGAAATGGAGATGGGGCCCCCGGCTGCGGCCGGTGGACCCGCCAAGTCCGATAATTTCACCCGATGCGACAACCTGATTGGGTTTTACCATGACTTTGGAGAGATGGCTGTAATAGGTTTCCAGCCCGTTGTAATGCCGCACGATAATAAGGTTTCCGAATCCACCCCGGTTATATTTGGCATAACGCACCACACCATCAAAAGCGCACCGTATGCTGTCCCCTTTGTTGAGTTTAATGTCAAGCCCTTTGTGAGAATAAGTAAACCCCCTGAACAATTTCCCGTAAAAAGGCATGGTAAATTTTCTGCCGGGAGTGATTAGTGTCAGGAGGGTATCACGGATGGAATCAGGTTTCATCCGGTAAGTGAAGATCGACTGGGTGATCCATTGTTCGGAGAGGATTCCGGTGGAGTCTTCCTCTGTTGTCAACATAAAGGGCTCATCCCGGAGGTATTCCCAGGTGAAGTTTTTATAGAGGATAACAGGCCCTTCGGATGTTTCCAGGGTATCAATAATGGCATCGGTATTGCGCTGGGCAGTTACGTGAAAAGATAGGATGATTAAGGCTATCCAGATGGGAATCTGCTTCATTCGAACACTGTTCTGGTGGGGGAAAATTCGATGCCGGCAAATATACAAAAAAAATAGATTCAGTTACTTTACCCCTGTTTAAGGTTTTTCGATTCAAAGAGAAATCCTATCTTTGCAGGATAAAATAGTACCGTACCCATGCAGAACAAGATTACCGGAAAAATATCCCAGATCATCGGGCCCGTCATTGATGTATCTTTCGATGAAAAGGTTACCCTGCCCAATATTTATGACGCACTTGAAGTGACCAGCGAAAAAGGTGATGTCATTGTACTGGAATGCCAGTATGACGTGGGTGAACATACCATCCGAACCATTGCCATGGATTCGACGGATGGATTAAGACGGGGGATGGACGTAGTGACCACCGGCAGGCCCATATCAATGCCGGCCGGCGACGATGTGAGGGGGAGATTGTTCAATGTGATCGGTAAACCCATCGACGGACTGCCTCCTGTTCATGCAGGCAACCTTTACGCTATTCACCGCGATCCGCCCACTTTTGAGACCCTGAGTACATCCAAGGACGTGCTCTACACCGGCATCAAAGTGATCGACCTGATCGAACCTTATGCCAAAGGCGGAAAAATTGGTTTGTTTGGCGGTGCAGGGGTTGGCAAAACGGTTATTATCATGGAACTGATTAACAACATTGCCAAGAAATATTCCGGCTTGTCGGTTTTTGGCGGTGTCGGGGAGCGTACACGTGAAGGTAACGACCTTTTGCGGGAAATGATCGAGTCGGGTGTTATCCGTTATGGAAAGGAGTTTCAGGAAGATATGGAAAAGGGGGGATGGGACCTCTCGAAGGTGGATCCCAAAGAGCTGCTTCAGTCGCAGGCGACCCTTGTCTTCGGACAGATGAATGAACCTCCCGGCGCCCGCGCCCGTGTGGCACTTTCGGGCCTGACGATGGCCGAGTATTTCCGCGACGGAGATGAACAATCTGGTGGCCGCGATATTTTGTTCTTCATTGATAATATTTTCCGTTTTACCCAGGCAGGGTCAGAAGTTTCTGCCCTTCTTGGCCGAATGCCTTCAGCCGTTGGTTACCAGCCAACACTGGCTACGGAAATGGGGATTATGCAGGAGCGGATTACCTCGACCAAACGAGGCTCCATCACCTCCGTACAGGCAGTATACGTGCCTGCCGATGACCTTACCGACCCTGCTCCGGCGACTACCTTTGCCCACCTCGATGCCACTACGGTACTCAGCCGAAAAATCGCAGAGTTAGGGATCTATCCCGCTGTTGACCCGCTCGACTCTACTTCCAGGATTTTAACACCTGATGTGGTGGGCGAGGAACACTATAAAACCGCTCAAAGGGTTAAAAGAATTTTGCAACGTTACAAAGAACTTCAGGATATCATTGCCATTCTTGGAATGGATGAACTGTCGGACGAGGATAAACTGGTGGTCTCCCGCGCCCGCAGGGTGCAGCGTTTCCTCTCACAGCCTTTCTTCGTGGCCACTCAATTCACCGGAATTCCCGGAGCTTTCGTAAATATCGAAGATACGATCAAAGGATTCAATATGATCATGGACGGGCATGTGGATGAATATCCCGAGTCGGCCTTCAATCTTGTTGGAACCATTGAAGAGGCAATCGAAAAAGGAAAGAAACTCCTCGAAGCATCAAAATCTTAAATACCCTGAGCGTGAAACTGGAGATTGTAACCCCCGACAGTACCATCTTTACAGGCGAGAATGTGCGACTGGTGCAACTGCCGGGCATAGACGGATCATTTGAGGTGATGAATAACCATGCACCCATGATTTCCATCCTGGGAAAAGGCAGGATAAAGGTTCTGATCACTGACAATACGCAGGAACAATTCTTCGAAATCCGGGGCGGAGTGGTGGAAGTACTGAACAACCGGGTGCTCGTCCTGGCCGAATAATCCACTTTTTGAATTAATTTAAAAATGCCGGATGCATCGCACCCGGCGTTTTTTGTCGGATCGTCCTTTTCTGCTAATAGAAAAGCATACGGTTATCCTTGATTTTTGCTTTCTTTTCGAGGGCGGCGTAACTGTTATTGACAACCCTGGATCCGAAGTTCTGCATTTGCTGCATCTTTTCAAAAGAAAAATCTTCTTTTTCAGGTGCTTCCATGATGTCTTCCACCAGAACGCAATAAACTCCGTAATTACCGGTCAGGGGCCCCATGAATTCACCCTTTTTTGCATTGACGATCTTACCTACGAGCTCCAGTTCACGGCCGATGTTGGAGCGACCAAATCCGGTAAGGGTGATCATCGTGGTATCGACTTTCGCTCCGAACTGTGCCGCAAGGGCATGGATATCTTTCGTCCCTGAGGTGGCTTTAGAAATTTTTTCTGCCATGATCTCGATTTTCTTCATGGCCTTAACGGAGGGCTCAATCCTCGATTTAATGGCTTCGAGCGGTTGCTGGCCTTTTTCGGTAATGACTTTCAGGATTGCAATGGCATATTTTCCACCGAGGTCAAATACCGGACTAACCTCATTGATTTTAGTGGACTCGGCATATGCCCAGCGCACGAGTTCACGGGCAGAGGGAAGCCACATCAGATAACCATCCATGGCCCTGATGCCGGGGGCATTACGCTTCTGAAGACCTTTTTCTGTGGCTGCTTTATCGAAAGCTTCCGGCGTTTTATTTTGTCCTGCAAAAGAACTTGCCTGAAGATAAATATCCTGGAAAGTCTGGTTGCTGGGTTCAATCGAGCGGGTAAGGACCGCGGCTTTGATTTTCCTGGCCACGGGGGCTTTTTCATTCAACATAAAGAGGGAGTAGCCAATGCGTGTGTCCACCACCTTCATTTCGTTTGGCTTCAGCGTAACGCCGGCATTGAAAAAGGGTTCAAAATTCGGGTTGCCGTCGGGGAACCACTTCAGGTCGCCACCATCTTCCTTGGCCGTTGGATAATCGGAAAACTTTCTGGCTGCATCGGCAAATGCCTGCGGATTTTTCTTCAGCGCGTTCATCAGGCTGTCGATCTTAATTTTAGCCTCTTCTTTGGAACGGGTAATTTTTTCATTTCCTGTACCGGTATAGGCAATAAGGATCTGAGTTCCCCTCATCGAATCCGGACGTTCCTGAATATCAATGATTTTCGCCATATGCCATGCATTGTTCAACTCTATCGGGGGGATTATGGTCCCGGGGGTTGCCGAGAACAGCAAGGTGTCGAGCTGGGCAGGAAATGTCCCCTTCTTCACGAAGTTGGTATCGTTTCTCACATCTGTATTGGCATTGGCAAAATTCAGCGGGTTTTCGCTGGTTTGGAAATCAGCAAAAAGTTTGTTGACATCATCGGCGATTTTCTTTCTGTCGGCATCGGATGGCTGGACTTCAAACAATACATATTCGAGATCACGGGATGCTTCGTCCTGATAAAAATAGACGAGGTTTTTATCATAAAATTTCTGAAAATCGGCATCGGTAATTTTGACGGCCGTATCCGGCACGGAGGTGGTTTCGGGGGAGATGGTAAGCGCTTTGATCGTTCTGTTCTGGTTGATGTAATCCTTTTTCAGAAATGCTTTCGGGATGTAATATCCTTTCGTTAACAGGTTATTGAATTTCGTTTCCTGCCGGTCATCCTTAATGGCCTTTTCGAACTGGAGCCACTGGGTCTTGGCTTTGGGCTCCATTTTATCCAGATTTTTCAGATAATTGAGGACGATGGAGGGGTTATACTGACCGGTAGCGGGATCTTTGAAGTATTGGAGGATATAACGGTGCGGTTGTTTCCCCTGGATCTGGTCGAAAAGTTCATCGGTGGTAACGGTGAGACCAAGTTCTTCAAATTCAGCGCCCATCAGCATTTCTTTCACCGTGGTGGTCCAGGTCGATTGACGTATCTGATAAGCTTCCTGTTCGGTTATCTTATCAGAACCGGTACTTTCACGCTGATTTTCCATGTTGGTTTCGACTTTATTGTTGAAATCGACATAGGGTATCTTTTCACCATTGACCTCCCCGATATCGGTAGTTCCCCTGGAACGGCCGCTGCTGAAATCTCCGATTACAAAGGCTGCAATTGCAACGCCCACGAGTATAACGGCAAGTCCTGAGTGTTTTCTGATGTTTCCGATGATTGCCATGCTTGTAGAATGTTAAAAAATTAAATTAGGGTGCAAAAGTAGGGATATTTCACGAAACTGCAAAGAATTGCTGGTGAATTCAGATTGAATCTCTGTTGACCATCATTTCTCCGGACATATTGGTGATGGTGTAGCGGTTGAACGTGTCGTCCGATTCAAGGGAAGTACCATAGATCACCTGGTCGGGGCGACGGATGGTCACGTTTGTATCTGACCAGATTCTGCGGGCGGGCTCGTCCCAGACCAGATGGCCGGTGGTCAACTCCTCCTGTTTCGGAATGTTCCGGATTATCACATTTCCCCAAGCCTCCATGATGCGTTCGTTTTCTCTGCGTAAACCCCTGTCACCGCTAATAGTGGAGGTTACCCGTTGCAGTGAATCGTACATAAAAACCTGAAAGCCGTCCGGGAATTCCAGGTAGGGGCGGTCGCCGTCGTAACGGTTAAGTAAAGGACTGGTGATTTGTGCCTGAATTTTTCCCGAATCACTGAAAAGGATCTCAATGTTCCTGGCCGACATTGAGGGGGTGCTGGCTGTCTGCGCGACGATAGGTCTGTTATCGGCAGTTTTACTGCAGGAAAATGGTAACAGCACCAGGGGCCATACCATGATGATCAACAGGAATGGCTTTGCGGTTTTCATTAAAAATATTTGCGCTTGATAAACCAACGTTCATAAATTGAAAACCCTACCACGACCTTGAAAAAATCTTCACGAATCAGATTTTGGGCAGTGGTGCCCCGGTTTCCGTATTGAAATCCCAGGTTGAGCATTGTTTTTGACCCGCGAAGCGGAAGTCCCAGGCCGAAGGAGACGGCAAATTCGTTCAACTGCTCTCCTTTGATGCGGAGATAGGTCTGATGAAAGTTAAAACCAATTCGGTAGTGGACCCTGGAGAGATAACTGTTGTAATTGTCGATATCCGGAATGATCTGGCCGCCAACGGCGATCTGCCAGCTGTTGACCAGTGAGTCGGAATAGTCGAAGGCGGTGAATTTTTCCCAGTTCTGCCATTTTCCGTCCAACCCAACCATCCAGTTGCCTTTTTTTTCCAGGGAGAATCCCCCTCCGGCCATCATGGGGAGAACGATCCTGCCTCGGTTTCTCTCCTCATTGATAAGGGTATCCCTGAGAGATTGAACCCCGGTGGAGGAGAGCAGGTAAGTAGTGGAGAGGACGTCAGCACGGGCCGCCATATGCAGGGTTGGGGCAAATACTGTGCCAAGGGTAAGCGAGATATCTTTCCCGACAGGCATCGTATATTGCGCCCCGAAGTTAAACCAGAGGTCGCTCATGGTAACGTAATAGTATGAATCCAGGTTCATGGCATGCAGTGAATCTGGGAAAATGACGGAGGCAGAGCGTTCCATACTTCCGAACAGGTAGGAAGTGTTGACCCCGAGGCTAAGCCCTTTCATCGGCCGGAATGCATTGCCCCAGAATAGCCTGCTGATCCCGCCCGATCCGGAATAGAGCCTGATGATGGTCCCGGTGCCGGGATAATTTTCATAGTTGGCCACATTATACCCCACATCACTGAAAGGAACCAGTCCCACACTGGTCTTCCACCACCGGTTGACCGGCATCCCGAAGAGAAGGTATCCCAAAGAGGCTTGATTCCGATTAACATTTTGATAATCAGAGCGAAGCGTAATAAATTCACTGTTTAATCCGCCTTCAAATACAAAAGATAGAGAATCAAACGCGGTATAAGAGGCCGGATTGGTATAATTAACATGCAGATGATTCTGGATCCCGATCCCGAGCTGCCCCATAGACATGTTCCAGGCATTGTGGTTGTCGGCCAGATCACCGATCCCAAAACGCGAATAAGGTGATACGATCCTTAATTGGGCGCTTGCCGGCAGCATAACGGAAAGCAGGGCCAATATCAGGATCCACCGGCGACTAACTGTGTTCTTGGACATTAAAAGCAAGTATTTTTTGTAAACCGATAATCACAATATTTGGGACCGCAAAATTGCGGAAATTTAACCGGTTGGCCAAAAAGACCTCGTCACCTCCGCTGATCAATATTTTCATATGCGGGTAATGGTGACTGTAACGGGCAACTATTCCTTCCATTTCAGCTACCATTCCGTTTACCACGCCGGAGCGTATGGAGGTTTCCGTCGTTTCACCTGTAAGCGGGACGGGACCGGCTTTTTCAATAAACGGCAGTTTTCCGGTAAAAGTATGCAATGCCCTGAATCTCATTGTCAGGCCGGGTGAAATGGCGCCTCCTGCATAAACACTTTCTGATGTGATGAAGTCATAAGTCAGACAACTACCGGCGACAATGACCAGCAAGTTGCTACCCGGAAAGATTGAATGGCCTCCGATGACGGCGGCGATACGATCTTTTCCGAGTGTGGCGGGTGTCTGATAACTGCTGCGGACTGGCAGTGGTGTGCTTTCATCCAGGATCAGAAACGGGCAAAGACCGGATAGTGTTTCTTCCAGTGCCGCGGGATGGATGATCACCGAACTGAGGATCCCGTTGCGGAATGGCCCATACTGTCGGGCGGTCTGCTCAATTACCTCTTCCGTGATTTTCGTATATTGCTTAATGTCAACAAGATGATTGTTGTCAAAACAGGCAATTTTCTGATTGGTGTTGCCAAGATCGAGGATTATATCCACGCGGATGGGATGAATTTTTTGCAAAGGTACTTGATTTTTCAAATTTCTTAGTATATTTGCAAGCCCGATAAGCCGGGGATTACTGGCGTCGTAGCTCAGCTGGTAGAGCAGAGGACTGAAAATCCTTGTGTCACTGGTTCAATTCCAGTCGATGCCACGGAGAATGCAGAAGTGTAAAGAAAATTACACCTCTGCATTTTTTTTGCCTATATCTCGTATCTTTAGGATATAAATATCGTCTAATCCTTTCCATAACCTCCGAAAAAAT
>CAYLVY010000046.1:0-25615 GCA_964387205.1 uncultured Draconibacterium sp. | reverse complement strand
GGCTTTCCGGTTTTTACCGTTTTGTGATCGGACTGTCTAAAAAAGTGCTGATCGCCGATGTACTCGGGGCTACCGTCAATGACATTTTCGCCCTTCCCCCCTCGCAAATGGGCACAGGAATCGCCTGGATCGGGGCCATTGCCTATACCTTTCAACTCTATTTCGATTTCTCAGGATATTCCGACATGGCCATCGGTCTGGCCCGGATGATCGGATTCCGCCTCCCCGAAAACTTCAACTTCCCTTATGTCTCTCAAAGTATTACAGAGTTCTGGCGGAGATGGCACATGACCCTCTCCTTCTGGTTCCGCGACTACCTCTTCCTCCCCCTGGCCTATGCCGTAAGCCGGAAAATGCCGAAAGAACGTTACCTGAATATCCGGGCCGATAAAATCATCTACCTGATCGCTACCACGGTGACCTTTCTGCTTTGCGGATTCTGGCATGGCGCCGCCTGGACCTTCATCCTCTGGGGAGCCTGGATGGGCTTTTTCCTCATCATCGACCGGCTTTTCCTGCTGAAATACCTAAAAAAAGCGGGCAAAATCCCATCCATCATCCTCACCTTTTTCCTCATCGTGATCGGATGGCTTATCTTCCGTGCCGAATCGCTCGACGATGCCCACTTTCTCGTGCGAAGGCTCTTCCTTTTCACCGATGGGGAAAACGAACTCTGGCTCCACCCCAAATTCTGGACCGTGCTGGCCATCGCCATTCTTTTCTCCTTCTGGGGAAGCTCGAAAAAAATCGAATCCGCTATTGATAACCTATACCTTAATCCCGGCAACCTGAAACTTCTCCTTTTTTCACTCCTTGCCATCCTCCTCTTCGTGTTGAATGTCGCCACCATCTCCTCCTCAGGATTCAGCCCCTTTATTTATTTCAGGTTCTGATCCTTTTATGATCAAACAATATAATATCAACACAGAAAGATGGACAGGGCAGCTGATGTTCCTGGTCCTCTTTGTCCTGGCCGCACTCTTTTACCTGGAACGCACCGTCTTCCTCGATCCCTGCTATGCTGTCTTTAACATTCTCTATTACCGAGATTATATTACGGAAGCCGAACGTTACACTGCGGTTTTGCCCCAAACGCTGGTACTGGCCGCCATGCACCTTCAACTCCCGCTGAAGTTGTTGCTGATGTTATACAGTTTGTCGTTCATCATACTCTACTACGTTGTTTATCTTATCATCACCTACCTGTTCCGGCTGGAGCGGATTGCCCTTGCAATCCCGCTGTTGCTCGTCACAGGGGTGAAATACAGCTTCTACTGGATCTCTACCGAAACCCACCAGGCACTGGTTTACACCATCCTCCTTTTTGCTTTTCTGAAATGGTCAGGCAAGCTGGAGGCGGGATGGCGGGCGCTGACCATTCGTGCCGTTGCCGGAACCGGTATCATCATGCTGGGATTTTACGCCCACCCCGTCGCCTTTTTTACCATCATATTTACCCTGGTTTATGTAATCTTCGACGAGCGAAGCTGGCGAAAACCCGACCTCTACTTCCTTGCCATGGCCGCTCTCATGCTGGCGCTGATCAAATACCTGACCAGCTCTCCGACCGGATACGAAGGGATTTTTTTCAACGGTTTCGGAGATTTCTTTACCCGCCTTGGAAACCTCTCCGAGTCAGGAAGTCTTAAATTTCTTAATCTGAAACTGTTCAATATCTATCTTTTTCCGTTGATTATCATGATATCAACCATTATCTGGCATATCATCCGGAAACAATTTTTAAAACTGGCCCTGTACGTTTCGGCCATTGCATTTTTCCTCCTGATCATCTTTACCACCTTCAATTTTCCTTTCCGCCATTTTATCCAGGAGAAAAACATCATGGGGCTGAATATTTTTCTGCTGATCCCCTTTCTGAATGAAGTTTCCTTCGGAAAAAAGCAAGGCAACCGGTGGATGCTGGTTTTTCTGATCGTGATGTTCGTGGCGGGGAGCATCCATGTCATCGCCGGATCCGCTTTTCACCGGGAACGGCTGAATTACATCCGGAAACTGATCACCGTTGCCCGGGGGCTGCCCGAAAAGAAATTCATCCTCAACGAAAATCTTGTGGATCATGAGACTCTGAGTGTTAACTGGGGTTTGGCCCCGGAAACCCTGATCCTGAGTTCGCTCGAAAGCCCGGATTCTTCTCTGACCATCTACATCAACGATGCCTCCGGTAAACTCAGGAGCAATCCGGATCATACCGACACCACCCTGCTGATCTGCGCCCCCTGGGTTCAGGAACTCACCACAACCCTGCTGAATAAGAAATATTTCAACATTGACCACTCCGGTTACAGGTTTCTGACGGAAAAAGATTTCGCTTCCGGTCCTGTCTGCCGGTTTTTCCGGGAGGATTACCAGCACTATTCGCCGGGAGGAAAAAATGAAACCTGCCGCATCGATTCCACCGGTAACCGCTACCTGCATACCAACCAGGAATTCAAGGGATTCTACAGGGGTGATTATGAAAAGATCACCCAAAAACCCGCGGCACTTATAACGGCTGCCGTTCGGGTGCGCACAGATACAGCATTACCGGCAGGCGCCCTCTCCCTCGTGGCAACCAGGCAACGCGATCAGCAGGTTTTCACCTATTACACCTCCCGGGATTCCCAAAATGACACCCTCCAGCCGCATCAATGGATTACCCTGACCGTTTCAGGCGCTTTTTATGCCAAAGACCGGGGAACCCAACTTCACTTTTATCTCTGGAACCCCGCCAAGTGTGCAGTGGATATCGACGATGTTCAAATATCGTGGCAATGGATGCGCTGAAAAAGGGCCTGATCCCCATAATGCTGGTACTTCTCCTCATTCCGCCGGTCCAGTATGAAACAGGATGGATCGATGAACCACTGCTAAAAGGGTATTACCATTCCAAAGACCGGCCGGAACTCCGTTACTTCACCTGGGATCGTTGGTTTTCAGGGGATTTCCAGGAGGTGACGGCACAGAAATTCAACGAAAATGTACCACTCCGGACATTCTTTATCCGTGTGGCCAATCAATATGATTACTCGCTGTTCGCCATTTCTCATACCGATGGTTTCCTGAGAGGGAAAAAGGGATGGTTGTACGAGGAAGACTACATTCACGAATATACCGGACGCTTTTTCATCGGTGAAAAAGTGATCGACCGCAAACTCAGCCTTCTGAAAGGAGTATTTGACTCCCTGGCCTCGTACGGAATACCCCTGATCTTCATTCATGAATCCGGAAAAGCCGGGGTATATCCCGAATTTATTCCCGACCGGTTTCGGCCGGAAATCAGGTCACAGACCAACTACCAGTATTTCATGAAACGCTCCGCCGAAATCGGGCTGCCGGTTTTGGACCTGCAGCCTGTACTGGCAGCCATGAAAGATAGTTCACCGTTACCTGTCTTTCCCAAATATGGCATGCACTGGAGCCATTATGCCACGCATTATATTGCCGATACACTCTCGCGATATATCGAAAAGGCCTCAGGTGAGCCAATGCCCCGGTTTCAGCCGGTACAAACCCGCATCTCCATGCAATCGGAGGACAAAGACTATGATATCGGGGAACTGCTCAATCTCCTGTTCCCCCTCCCGGAAACCCCCAATGGTTATCCGGAAGTGCCATTTGAGGAAATGGCAGACGGCAAAATGGAGGCGCTTGTGGTTGGCGACAGTTACTACACCCTGCTGGTAGAATCTTACGGAAAAAAAATGTTCAGCCGACAGGATTTCTGGTATTACAACAACAGCCTGTACCCGTATCAGAACGACACACCTCCCCGTCGCGTGGATAAAACTGAGCTCAGGACAAAATTGCTCTCTTATGATTTAATCCTGTTGATGGTTTCCGATCTGAACCTGCACTCCTGTTTCTGGAATTTCCCGGAAGAAACCTGGCAGGCTTTTCACCCCGGTACTCCGATTTCTCAATTGGAAAAAACAGAAAACAGCATCAGGATTGATGACGACTGGTTCCGGTTTATGGTCGCCAAATCAGAAAAAATAAAAAAACCGCTGGATGAGGTGATCAGGGGCGACGCCGCTTTTACCTTTCTGACCAACTTCCATGCACTGGAAAACAAAAACCGCATGGATTCCATACATTATCTCCGGCTCAATATCCGGAACAATCCGGAGTGGTTTTCCAATGTAATCAGAAAGGCAAGAGAAATGAATATCTCCCCTGACTCCATGATGCTGATCGATGCGATCCACACATACGAACATACGAAAAAGAAACCGTAACTTTGTCAGATGCAACCCTCCTGCCTATGAAACCCAAAATACTCCTGATCCTGATCATTCTCCTGGCGGGAATAACCGGGACCGCCCAACCGCAGGATGCCCCCTGGCAACAGGGACTGGAACCGGCACCCCTTTCGCCTGACGAACTCTTTGTCCTGGACAACATACCCCTGCTTACCCTCCCCGATCACTACAAAGGACCCAATGCCCCGCTTCTGCCCATATCCGTGGATAATTCAACCCAACCCTATTTTCGTCCCATTACCTGGCAATCGGGATACGAATGCGGCCAGTCGGCCGGCGTCACCTTCAATTTCTGTTACGAGATCGACCGTCTGCGCCAGGTTCCTGCCAATCTACCCGAAAACCAGTATCCATCTCACTTTACCTGGAATTTTCTCAATAATGCCAATAATTATGTGGGGGTCAGTTTCTTCGACTCCTGGGAGATTGTCCGCGCCTGTGGCAATATGAATGTGACCGACTATGGCGGCGGACTAAATACCGGCGGATACACCCGCTGGATATCCGGCTACAACGCCTACTACAACGGAATGAAAAACCGGCTGAACAGTGTGAAGGCCATCCGGGTTGACACCCCGGAAGGGCTTCTGACCCTGAAATACTGGCTCTACGACCACCTCGAAGGGTCGCCCGTGGGCGGGGTGGGCAATATCTATGCCCAGTATTTCAGCACTCCCAGCCCTACCCTGCCCGCCGGCACACCCGAAGCAGGAAAATACCTCCAGCCAAACTGGGGCGGCAGCCCGTCCCACGCCTGGACCGTCGTGGGTTTTAACGACTCGATCCGGTATGATTTCAATGGCGACGGACAGTTTACCAACCATACCGACATCAACAGCGATGGTGTTGTGGATATGCGTGACTGGGAGATCGGCGGAATAAAATTTGCCAACGGTTACGCCGGAACAGGATGGGGGAACAGTGGCTTTTGCTACACCATGTACAAAAACCTCGCCGACAAGATTGGATTTGGAGGGATCTGGAATCATACAATTTATGTCCTGGATGTAAAGGCAACCTGTGAACCTAAACTGACCATGAAGGTGACCCTGAAGCACACATGCCGGAATAAACTCAAGGTTACCGTCGGTGTCAGCAACGACCCGGCTGCTGCCATTCCCGCCTATACCCATGAATATCCGGTTTTCAACTACCAGGGCGGGAACCTGTATATGCAGGGCGGATCAACGGAAGCCGATAAAACGATCGAATTCGGACTGGACCTCACCCCGCTCATCAATCAAATCCCGGGTAACCAGCCTGCAAAATTTTTCCTTCAGGTTGAGGAAAACGACCCGGGCGGAAGCGATGCAGGAGAAATCGTCAACTGGGCCCTGATCGATTATACCGGGACAAACCCTGTTACCATCAACCCACCTGCCGCCAATGTCCCGCTGACCAACAACAGCCTGACCCGCGTTGCCCTGAACCATACCCTCTATCTCTCCAAACCAGCCATCACAACCGCCTTATTGCCCGCGGCCCAAATATACCAGCCATACGATGTACAACTGAATGCCTCAGGAGGTACCGCTCCTTACCGCTGGGACGCAGTGCTTGAATACCCGGAATCCGTCAATACAGCTGCTTTTCCGGTGGTAACGGCCCAACCGCTTACCCTGACCAGCAATACTTCGGGCTTTGCCGCTAAAACCCTTGATTTCCAGTTCCCGTATTATAAAAAATTGGTCAATAAGGTCTATATATATGCCGATGGCTACATCCTGTTCGATGATCAGCCATACACATACCCTTATCTCATCGACAAGATGCTGCTCTTCCGCCAAACCCCTGTCATCAGCCCGTTCATGAGCGACCAGACCATCTACCCTGCCATTCAGCAGGGAGTCTGGTATGAAGGGAATTCAACGTATGCCACCATCCTGTGGAAAAGTTCATTAGCCGGCATGCCGGGAAATACCAACCTCAATTACGCTGTGAAACTTTATCCCAACGGTACCATCGAGTTTTATTACGGCGATATGGTATTCCCTGCCGGAACAGGATGGACCGGCGGACTTTCTTCCGGAGATAATAAAAACTTTCAGTTCTCCCAATACCACAACACCAATTCCATTCCCGTGAATACCCTCGATAAATTCACTACCTGCGCCTTCCCGCCGGAAATGGAGATTACCGAGGACGGCCACTTCACCGGAACCCCGGTTAGGTCTTACCAAAACCTTCCGGTGAAATTCCTGGTCACCGATAACGACAACCTGACCAACACCAGAACCCTCTATTTCAGTTCGTTCGGATTGCTTGTCAACCAACAGGTCATCTCCGGCACCGACACTGTGATCGAATACGGAGAAACCGCAAATATAAATTTGACAATCAGCAATATAGGCACTCAGGTCTACAATCAGATCAACTTCAGCATATCTACGCCTGACCCCTATATCACCATCACTGATCCAACGGCATATCTATCCACCCTGGGGGCCAATCAAACCGTCACCCTGACCAATGCCTTTTCCTTTGAGGTCTCACCTTACATACCCGACAACCACAACTTTGTGATTACCCTTTACGCCTATGCACAGGGCCACAGTTTCCAGCGCCTGATCAACCTGAAAAGCCATGCACCCGTGTTCAGCCTGAAAGGGCTGTTGTTGGATGATGGCGACAACGGGATGCTCGATGCCGGAGAAACCGCCGATCTTCTTATCACCTATCAGAACACCGGAAGTGCCGAGGCACGCTTGGTCGGGATAGAATTTACCGCTGCCGGGGAATCGGTCACCGTGAACTCGGGATCATTTCAGATACCGCAGTTTCCTCCCGACTCCACCATCACCTTTATCGCCAGCATCACCGGAAGTCCCGATGCCCCATTTGAACATATTTTCCCTCTGGCCGCAGAAATCACTGATCAAAGCGGGCTTATTGTGAAGGATACCCTTTACCTGTTCACCGGCAATATTACAGAAGATTTTGAAACAGGAGATTTTTCACGGTTCCCCTGGGTTCCCGGAGGCCATTCCCCATGGTTCATGGAGCCAATGGTAAAATATGAGGGGAATTTCAGTACACGATCCGGATACCTGATGGACAACTGTGAAAGCAAACTGAATATCACCGTCAACGTCCTTGCCCCCGGCTATCTTTCCTTCTATAAATATGTTTCATGCGAAGAAGACCCAAGTGGGAATGCCGGTTACGATTACATGGCCTTTTTCATCGATAGTTTTGAAATGGGCCGCTGGGACGGTGTTATTCCATGGAGTAAAGAGAGTTACTGGCTCACCGAAGGATACCATATCCTCTCCTGGGTGTACCACAAAGATTACTCCGTGGCCGCCAACTGGGACGGATGCCTGATCGATTATGTCACCTTCCCGTTGATCAGCGGAGCGTTACCGCAGATTTCGGTGACCCCTGCGCATATCACCCTTACCCTCGAAACAGGGCAAACTACGGAAGTTCCGCTCCTGATCACCAATACCGGAGGCGGGTTGCTGCAATACTCAGCCCTGGTTTTTGACACTGCGGGTACAAAGAAAAGCAACGGGCCCGACAACCTTATCGGATCATCAATGAGTTGCAGCGAAACGGATTTCGTGGCAGGGCAGTCCTTCAACTGGTTACTGACGGTCGAAAATCAAAGCCCGGACCAGGAAAGCATCCGGCAGATCAAACTCGATTGTCCGCCGGGTATGACCATAGAAACTGCTTCCAACTTTTCGGGTGGTTCGGGCGGAGAACTCTCTTTTGACGGAAACCCCGGGCCATCCGCCACTTTATTTTGGAGCGGCACCGACCCCTCTGGCGGCGGGGCACTGAAAGCAGGTGAAACCGCTTTTGCCACGATCACCGGGAAAATTGCCGATACCCTGATAAAAGACCTATTCCTGATCTATGACCTCCGGGGTGATTCCACCGGCAGCCCGGGGCACCACCAGGCAGGGGCTGTGAAACTTAACAACAACGGTCTGACTAATTCCTGGGTAAGCCTTACCGGTACGACCGGAAGCCTGCTCCGGCTTGAAAAAGACACGCTGACAGCCACCATCAGCACAGCAGGCCTGCCGTTGGGACTGCACCAATGCTCCGTTGTGGTGAAAGATCCGTTCAACAACCAGGCAGTGATACCTGTTACCCTCTGGATCCCCTTCCCGGTATATACTGATGAAGTAATCCCGCCACAGGGACATCATCTTGATTGCCGCCCCAATCCTTTTATTTCGGAGACCCGGATCCGGTATACACTTTCGGATCCCTCCCCGGTGAGCATAACGATCGCTTCCTCTGCAGGAAACATTGTACGCTCCTGGATTTTAACCGGACAGCCTGCAGGTGATCACCATGTCACCTGGGACGGAACTGCTGCAAACGGATCTGCCGCCAGCCCGGGACTTTACATCGGCCGAATAGAAACCAGGTCATGGGACGCAGTTTTTAAAATATTGATGATACGATAAAAAAGCCATATGACCGGAAAGTTCAAGAAAACAGCCCTTCTGATCATCCTCTTTCTGATAACGGCAGTGGTGATACTGATGGGATTCCGTTACTTTCCGTTATCCATACTGATCGATATTCCCATCGGGAAAACTACCGCAAAAGTGATCCCGAACCAATCGGCAGTCAGCACACCCAATTCCTTCCTGTATGATTTTGAACTCCGTGAAGGAGAACCAGTGCCCGGAGTTTTTTATACAGGGATTGCCCATTCGGGAAAAAACTCGGTCAAAGCCTTTGGCCAAAACAGTTTCAGTTATACTGTCGAACACCTCGCCGGTTCCATCGGCACAGAAAACCTGAGGGAGGTTTCCATCAGTGCCTGGGTATATGTCTTCCCTACCGAAAAAGAGGTGAAAGGCTCTCTGGTCTTTACTGCATCAAATGCTCCGGGGGTCAATGTTTGCTGGGAAGGGATATTTATGTATGACCCGGAAGTCCCCAGAGGGAAGTGGTTTAAAGTCAGTGGCAGGTTCGATCTGAGCAAAGTTACCTTTCGCCCCGACACGCGCATCAAGGTCTATTTTTGGAATACCAGTGATTCGGAAATCCTTATCGACGATTATTTCATGGTATTCGGCGGAGAAAAACCACGCCGCGGAGATAGTGCCCTGGTGGACCTGACCCGGACCGGCGGATTTGTACCCCGCTTCAACTATCCTCCTTTCCCTGTCAATTGGTTTGTTCCTGCGGGCAGTCATAATCCGCTCAACCCCGGGGATATTTTACCGGATGAATTATTGGTAGCGGGCGATTTTTTCGGGACGGGCAATGACGGTTTGTTGGTTTTCGGAAAAAATAGCCTGGTGAAAGCTTTTTCATACTGCCCGGAAAGCATGAGTTTTGTGAAACATAACCTGCAATCTGCACTGCCTGCTGCCGGTGAGATCAAAGCCCTGCTCCCCGGCAGGTTTTCGGGACAGAAAAGGGCAGAACTCCTGTTGGTCACTGAGAAAATGCTGTTCCTTACCGCATTGACCCTTCCGAATGACCTTTGTAATCCCTCTGAAATGGTCATCCTACAGGTAATCTCCTCCACTCCCGACACAGGGGCGTTATTTGCCGCAGGCCAATTCTCCGGCCATGAACGAACAGAGTTGCTGACCGTTCATTCAAACGGCACCTGGACCCTTAGAATTGCCGACACCAAACAATCTTCACAGAAATGGAAATTAACCGCTTCATCGGACGATCAATCCATAGGACAATGGCATGCCGGAAAATTTAACACCCGGCTCACTGCAGGACCTTTTCTGGCAAAATACAGACAGGAGCTGTTGCTTTCCGTTTCGACCTCCCTTGAAGACGGCACTTCGGGATATTCCATATCACGCTTCATTCCCGGCTCCAACCGATGGGTTCCGGTCAACAATATGCATTTCCCGGGTATCACCGCCGGAATGGATAGCCTGAAACCGGAGAATCAGTTCTGTTTCGTTTCCGGGTATGGTTCCCGCCCGATAATTCTCCGCTACGACCGATCCTGGCGATACGATCTCAAAGAGATCGGGTTTAACGACACCACGTACGTGATCCGCCATCAAATCGATTTTTCTGGTTTCAACGAAATAATGAACCCGAAATTTTATGAGTCGCTGCGGATAATTCCTTTATCCATAAAAGGTAAAGGGATCACCCTCCTGCTGATCGGACATAACGCCCCTGAAAGGAGATACAGTGAGATTTTGCCCGATTTTTCAAGATTAACCCTACCACTCCAACAGCGCTAAACTGCAATTTATGAAGGTACCACCGGTTGTTCTTCCGACCCTGCTGATGATCGTCTCGATAGCAGTTTCCTGTCATAAAAAAGAAAAAACACCGGTAGTCACAGGCGGTTCGTTCACCATCAGGGATTTCAACCCCATGACCAACTGGAACCCTTCACAAACCCTCTTCCTCGATTACACCGATGCCATCAGCCAGGGTTTTATCATTCCGACGGTCCGGCAGGTGGAAGGAGGATATTTCATGATGGAATTTCAAATCCGAAATGAGGAAAAAAGGCCCCGGAAATTCCGGTATAAAATCTACTACCAGAATGTATCTTACCGCGTACCGGAGCGGGATCCCGGCGATTCCACCCTCCAGCACCCCCATGCCTGGGAAAATTTTTACGGGAGTTGGGAAAATACCGCTGCAGGATTTGCCGAAACACACATCATTCCGGCCGATCATGAATTTCACCGGATTACCTCCGCATTCAGGATACTGGGTAACCCCAGGAACGAAAAACGTTACTTTTCCGGACAGCAAAACGACCGTTTCAAACGGAACCCGCGTGTGGGCCGGTATGAATTTATGCTGGTAGTGACTGAGGATGAAACCATCCGAAACAAAACTATTCCCGATGAAGTTGCCGACATAGGTCTTTCCGCTCCTTCAGGTTTTATCAACCCATGGTTTTTCTTCCTTTACGGAAAGGGGAAAGATCTTTCAAATACTACAGTGAGCCGCTTTCCGGAATATCTGACCGTTGCTGCCCGGCCTGACCCGGGGGCAGGAATCTACCTTCATCCTATTGCCTTTTCTGCTGAAACCGCAGCAAAATTTGCTACCGGAAATTGCGGACAAACCGATGAATTATTCCGCACCGCCGCTTACGAACAATTTATCCATTATGTGGATGCTTCGACCAAATTCAGCAATATCCCCGTCATCACCGATATCCTCAACAGCCATTATTCACGACTTGATTATAACTGGAATAAACGGTTTTACCGCCAGGACGAACTGATCTCCGTAACGCCGCAAACCTCCTCCAGGCCATGTGAAACGGTAATTTCCGATCCCGTTCAGAAAAAGATCATCATGAAAAATCCCAAGTCGGAATTCGGAAAATGGCAAAAAGAAAATGTCGGGATCATCACCCGGCATGGCCTGACTTACGGAAAATATACCGTAAAATGCAAACTGACCGAACTGCTGAATAACCAACATATGTGGAATGGCCTGACCAATGCTATCTGGATGATCTCCCAAAGCCAGGAGGAGTGGAACCATCGCCGCGATTGCAGCCTTGGGGGATATATGGCTACATACTGGGGAGGCCGGGACGATAAGCGTGTGAAAAATGTCGGATACTCCGAAATCGATTTCGAGATACTAAAAACCGTTCCCTACTGCCCCTCCTGGGTCCTTCCACCGGCCTACCACCATGGCATCGATGACCAGCACAACATACATCATTGGAATGTGCCCTTTCCCGAAGAGGTCGCAGCCGACGATGAAAATGTCATGGTTTCCTGCACCAACTGGGATATGGCATGCTGGGGCCCGGTCGACTTCCGGGATGGCTGCAGCCCAATCGAATATGACGGGAAAATTTTCTGGGCACACCGGTGGGACCGCGACTATCGGGCACTCACCCAAAAAACACCTGCAAAAGACGACGAACTGTTCAGCGGCCCCTATTTTTTTCAGATCGACTGGCAGCCCGACCGGATCATATGGAGGATCGGTCCATCCAAAGATAACCTGCGGGTGGTCGGTTATCAGGATGAAAAGGTAACGTCCATTCCCAACAACCAGATGCTGTTTATTGTGACCCAGGAATTTCATAATACCAAATGGTGGATCGGTTCGGCCTATGCACAGGATAATGTCCCCTTCCCGGGTGCTGATTATGTTGGCGAAATTTACGAATTGACCATCGAATAAACTTTCATGCCCCTGAATACAAGCAATAACAAAATCTATATTTCCCTTCTCGCCGGTTTTGCCCTGACGGGTTCGCTTCTGTTACTGCTCTTCAGGTGTTATCAGGCATGCATCCTCCATACAGTTCATGTCGTTCCTGAAAACCACCTTCTTCTGCATTTATTGGGTTTCCTGCTGGATATCGTGGTGTGGATGACGTGGTTAATGGTGGTTGCCATTCCCGCCAGGATCATAATGTCCTTCTCAAAGAAGGTTGTAAAGGTGTTGATGACCATAGCCATGATTGCATTCCTCGTTACTGAAGTCGCCCTTTTTGAGTATTTCCGAACTACCCTGACCCTGCTGGATCAGGTCATTTTCTCATACTCTCCCGGGGAAATGATGATGATTGTCCGAAGCAGTGTCCCTATGGGATTTTATACTTTCCTTCCCCTGATGGTAATGGCCGGCTTGCTCATTCCGGCCCTGTGGTTGTCAATGACCATTCAATGGCCGCTCCGGATCTCCGGGATCATTTTTTGCCTTATTCCGGTTTCACCACTCATTTTCCTTTTTTTTCAACCCAGCGCCAACTGCTTTTCCACTCCTTTCAACCATCACATCACCACCAATAAAACAGGCTTTCTTGCCGGAAAAACATGGGATTACCTTCGCCAACCCGGAAACCCTGAATTGATGGAGGTTACTGCCGCAACCCGGCGATACCATCAGGATCATCCCAGATCCGGGTTTATTGGCCTGCAATATCCGTTCATACGTCAGGAACAAACACCCGACGTACTATCTCCGTTCTTTTCACTGAAAACTGAAAAACCAAACCTGGTCTTCCTGATTGTCGAATCGCTGTCGATGAGTTTTATCGGCACCAACGATATCTTCGGAAGTTTTACCCCATTTCTCGACTCCCTGGCCCATCACAGCCTCGTATGGAACAACTGCCTCTCCACCTCCGACCGCACTTTCAATGTCCTGCCGGCACTCTTTGGATCTTTACCGCCGGGTGATCCATCCATTATGGAAGATATCGGCAAACTACCCTATCACTTCTCCCTGATCAGGCTTTTGCAGGAAAACGGTTACCAAACCTCCTTTTTTTACGGAGGCGATCCCACCTTCAACAATATGGAAGGCTTCCTGAAAAAACAGAAAATCGGTTATATTCTCCGGCATTTCGGTACCGGGTACCATAAACAGAAAGCAGGACAAGTAACCCGCACATGGGGTTACAGCGACGGCGATCTTTACCGCCGCTCGATGGAGGTGATCGATTCGCTGCCGGTTTCACCCCGGCTCGACATATACCTGACCCTCTCCCTGCATGCCCCTTTTCTCCCGCCTGACCACGCACATTATCTGCGGGAAACTGATCGCCGGCGCCGGGAAATGAGACCTGTGCCGAAACTCTTCGATGATTCGGAGATCTACAAGGATATCTTTGCTACCATCCTCTACACCGATCATGCCCTCCGGGAATGTATGGAAAGATATCGCAAAAGAACTGATTTTCAAAACACCATCTTTATCATCACCGGAGATCATGCCCTGCCTGAGTTGAACTTTTATCGTTTTTCCCCGTTGCTTCGGTATAACGTCCCGCTGATGATATACAGCCCTATGCTGAATCGTCCCGCCTTTATGCGCTCCGTCAATTCCCATCTCGACATTACCCCCTCCTTCACAGCCATGTTCCGGGACCATTATGCCATCTCCCCCGGGCCTTATGTTCACTGGCTCGGAAACGGACTCGACACCTCGGCAGCTCCGCGCAACCTTCACACCTTGGCTTTTATCCAGAACAATAAGGAGATCAGCGAAATTATCGACAAGGACCATTATCTCTGGGGCGACAGGTGTTACAACGTACTACCGGAATTATGGCTGGAAGAAAACCATGACAAGGAACTATGCAGGGAAATGAAACGAAAATTACAAGATTTCAGAATACTTAATTCGTACGTGACCGGTAAAAACAAATTGGTTCCACCGGAGGTCTTTTTTCATAAACGGACCGATGGTTTCTATCTGGCCGATACCGATACCATCCGGCTCGACACCTCCGATGCGAAAGGAGAATTCAGGTCGCTGCTTCCATCGGTACCTTTACCCGAAAAGATCAGTTACCTGGAACTGACACTGCGCCTGAAATATAAAACTCCCCTCACCGACCAAACACTTTTCCCGCTGCTGGTGTTTGACCTCCAGGACCACGAGGCCCAATGCCTCCATTGGCAGGCATTCCCACTTGTGACATCACCGCTTGCCGGAAAAATTCAGGAGGAATGGCATTCCCTTGAATTTAATACCCATATTCAACTCGACCACCTCTCCTTACTGAAGACAGGCATTTTCAAACTATACCTGTGGAACCACAAGCACAGCCATGTGCAGTTTGCCAAGCCTGATATTGTCATCAAAGGTTTTTATTGACACACTATTCGTTAAAAAAAAACAGAACATGAAGATCATCGTACTCGGAGCCGGTCTCGTAGGAGGCCCGATCGCCTTGGACCTTGCTGCAGCACCTGATACCCGGGTCTCCTCAGCCGACATCAATCCAGGCCGCCTGGCATGGCTCAAAGACAAAGCCGCGGGAAGTGGGGTGGCCATCCATACCATTGAGGCTGACCTGAGCAATGCAGACCAGGTTACCCGGTTGGTCAGCGATTTCGACATGGTGGTCAATGCTGTCCCCGGCTCCATGGGTTTCAGGACGCTGAAAGCCATTATCGAAGCCGGTAAAAACGTGGTGGATATCGCCTTTTTCATCGAGGATCCGATGGAACTTCATTCACTTGCCGTGGAAAAAAATGTCACGGCCGTGGTCGACATGGGAGTGGCTCCCGGCATGTGCAACGTGCTGATCGGTTACGCCAGTCACCTGCTGGATAAACTCGATAATGTCTGGTATATGGTAGGCGGTTTACCGGCGATCCGGGAATGGCCCTGGGAATATAAGGCTGTCTTTTCCCCTGCCGACGTGATTGAGGAGTATACCCGACCTGCCCGCCTGAAGGAAAACGGGCGTTTGGTGGTAAAACCAGCGCTGAGTGAACCGGAATTGATCAATGTCCCGGGCATTGGGACCCTGGAAGCCTTTAATACCGACGGTCTTCGATCCCTTATCCAAACCATTCCCTGCGCCAATATGAAAGAAAAGACACTCCGGTATCCCGGTCATATCCAAAAAATGAAAATCCTGCGCGAAACCGGATTCTTCAGCACCGATGCCATTGAGATCAACGGAACAGCCATAAGGCCCCTTGATCTGACCTCCCGCCTCCTATTCCCCATGTGGCAACTTAAAGAAGAGGAAACCGATATCACCATCATGACGGTAGTGGCCGAAGGAAGCAAAAACGGAGAAAAAAAACGGTGCAGATGGGAACTCCATGACCGCGCTGATCCCGTTACCGGAATCCATTCCATGGCCCGTACAACCGGATATGCAGCAACCGCAGCTGTACATATGATTGAAAAGAGGGTTTATACCCGGAAAGGGATCTCTTTCCCCGAATATACCGGCCAACAGCCAGAATGCGTTCGGTTTTTGCTTGATTATCAGCAAGAACGAAATATATTTTACAAAGAGGAAATTCTATAGCCTTTTTTCGTCATCCGGAATATTTCTTTACACCACGCCGGTGTAAATTTTATTTACATGGCCATTGGTCCACAAATACAACCTTTCGGCGTAAATTATTCATTTTAATTATTTTCTGATTTTTTTATTTAATTGATATCAAATTAGTTAAGCATTTGATCAGAGGGTGTATTGCCGGATACTATTTTTATTTTATCTAAATAAAAATTTATCCGGGATGTAAATTTTTATTTGCAGCGTGTAAAATTTTATATTACATTTGTCGTATAATTTTTTACACAATGATCCGAATTTACATCAAATATTTTCTTTACACATTAACCCTGCTTAATATCTTTACTTTTTCCTCTGAAGCTCAGCAAATTACACTCACCGCCAATACCTCAGCTCCCCTGATCGCCCCGGCTTCGCTTCCCCTGAGTGCAGAGGTGAGCGAAATTGCTTTTGCTGACCCCTGCTACCTGAAAATTGAAAACAGCAAACAAGGATTCCGGAGACTTGCTTTGGGATTTGGCCCTGAAAACCTCAGCGATCCGGTAATGGATGCCTTGGCAGGTGAAAATAACATGCTCGAGATATCTTTTCGCATTTTATCATCAGCCCCGGCAGAATTTGACAAGATCATGGTCAGGCCAATGGGGATCGGCGAACTCTCCATTGCAAATTACGTTGAAGCAACAGGAGGAATTCATGGCGAGTGGATCACGATCAGCATCCCCCTTATCGATTTTGATCCGAAAATCGATTTCAGCCGCATATCTAATATTGAATTTCCATACAGTGCCGACGCTTCACCGTTCGTTATGGCACTTGCTTCGGTGCAATTCACCGGAGGCCCGGAACCCCTTACCTGGTTCGGCAAAGATAAAACCGACAATTTTCACAACGGCAATGGCGGCGCAGGTGAACTGTCCGCCAACCTGGTTATTGGCACCTATCCGGAGATCTATGCCGAACGGGTGGAGTTCCTCGTCAACAACTCAGTAACGGTCACCGACTATTTCCAGCCCTACCACTGCACCCTCCCTGATCTGCAAACCGGAGATTACAGCATCCTGGCCCGCCTCTTTACCTCAGGCGGCCAGATGCTGGATTCACAAGTGGAAACGGTGACCGTCCTTTCCCAATTACCCGGCAGTTTTTCCGTGGCCCTCACATCCAGCCACGATTCACTGGAAGCCCCTGCCAATATCACCCTGGATGCCGTCATTTCAGGAATCCAGCAAATTATCCCGGACCACCTCCTCGTGATCAATAACCAGACCGGCTATCGCAAACTGAAACTCGGATACCACAAAACCAACCTCTATTCCCCGGGGGTTAACGTTATTGCCGGAGGAAATACCATGATGGAAATCACCCTCCGTGATGTGAACGGTAATGCAGACTGGAGTAAAATACAGATCCGGCCGGCAGGAATAGGAAGCCTTTGCCTGCTCCCCTATGTCAATAACGCAGGCGGTATCGGTACCGACTGGAAAACCATCTCCATTCCCCTCTCTGATTTTGACAATGCTGTCCCTTTCAACTCCATCGCCAACATTGAATTTCCTTACAGCGCATCAGCACCGGAATTTCAACTTGCTGTCCGCTCCATTAGCTTCACCGGCAGCACCAGCCCTTTTATATGGTTCGGCTACGGCAAAACCGATAACCTCCACAACGGAAACGGAGGCAGCGGGGAACTCGTCGCTTCACTGTTCCAGAATAAAATCGGCGAGAATTATCTCCAGAAAGTCGAATTCTATCAGGGTACCGAAAAAATTGCCGATGACCAGGAATTCCCTTATCAACTAGACCTTTCTGCACTCCAGACCGGAACTTATCAATTTACAGCACAGGCCGTCAGTAACCAGGGCGAGACCATCACCTCCGGCAATGTACAGGTGAGTGTATATGAAAATACATACCCGGCGTCTCCAATCTCCGTCACCATCACCTCACCTGCCTCCGGCACCTCCTGGCTCACACCCCTTAACCTGCCCGTTACCTGTCAGCTCAATGGCGTGATCACACCGGCTCCCGACTATCTCGAGGTAATCAATACTCTATCTGGCTACTATAAGATGAAATTGGGATACTCCGCAACCTCTTTCACCACACCGACCCAAAATGTCACCATCAACGGAAACGACACCCTGGAGATTGTCATTAAAGACATCGACGGAACAATCAATTGGTCAAAGATCCGTATCCGCCCGCAGGGCATCGGCACACTGAACCTCGGCTCCTACGCTCAGGCTGCCGGTGGAATCGGCTCTGCATGGAAAACGATCCGCATCCCCCTCTCCGATTTCGACTCCACCATCAACTTCTCTGCCCTCAGCTATTTCGAATTCCCATACAGCGCCGGAGCAGGGAACTTCAGAATCGGAATCCAAAGCGTCCGTTTTACCGGCGGAACCACTCCTTTCAACTGGTTTGGATATGGCAAGACCGACAACCTCCACGACGGAACAGGAGCCAGCGGCAAAATGACCGCCTCTGTCGTTTCTCCCAACGCTCTCGCCGTGAACGCTGCCTCTGTTATGCTCTACGACAACGGCACCCTGGTCGCCACCGATACCGCTGCACCCTGGAAACCGGTCCTTTCAAACCCAACTCCGGGAGTCCATAAACTGTGGATTAAAATGACCGATACCCGCGGAGGAATGGCATTTTCCGATACTGTAACCGTTAATATGATATCCCAGGTTCCCGATGGTCACCTGCTCATCACTGTAAATTTCAACCAGGCACCCGATTCAGTGACCTTCAATAAAGCAAAACTCCGGTATGATAAAGATTTTGCTTACAGCCTTTCACTTGACGATGGTCTTATCGACGCCTACACCTGCGCGTTCAAACTGATGAACGGCGGATACAACCCCCAGACTCAGGAAACCTATCCCGGACTTTTTTATACCGATGGCTGCGGTAACGCCGTTCCATTCGCCGGCAGCCTTATGTGGTATACCGTGAACTCTGCCTTCAACGACATCCATGTCAACACCCCCAGCTACGTCTCCTGGGCCCAGTTGAATGAAATGATCGATGGCGGATGGGGTGTTGTGAACCACTCCTATTCACACTCCACCAATCCCGCTACTACCAACTACGACTATCAGATCGCTGCCAACGATTCAGCAGTATTCAGCAGAACCGGGATCCGGATGAACCACTTCGTGGAACCCGGAGGGGTCGGAAGCAGCAACTACTGGCCACTCGCCTGGGAAAAAGGTACCGTATGCACCTATAACCGCAATACTTCCCAGGGAAACCCCTTTGGACTGAATGTTAAGAACCTTCTTAACTACAACAGGTTTACCATTTACCGTGATTACAAAATAGATGGCACCCACACCCCTGACAATATCATGGACGGGATCAACAACTGTGCACTCCAGAGCACAAACGGCAACCACCTCTGGTATAACGATTTCACACATCATGTTTCCCCAACCAGTTACAATGGCAGCCTGATCTTCTCCACCTTCCGCTATTACATGGAACAGATCGAAGCACTGTACGGCCAATCAGGCTCCGACCGGGCATGGGTAGCCTCCGGAGTGGAAGTATTTGAATACCTGAAACTTCGCGACTCCTCCATCGTCAGCCACTCGCTCTTCGGCAATCAACTCAGGATTTTGGTTGATCGCACCAATATTCCGGATAACCTCCTGAAATATGCCATGAGTTTCACCATTGATGCAAATGCCGATATCACCTCCGTTACTGTCAATGATCCTGGCACACAACTGACCTGGAGAGGAAATACTGCCAGGAAACTCATCAATGTGGAATGGAACGAAGTAACCTTTGCCCCGCCGGCCCCGGGAACTGTATTCGGAGACAATACGGGTTCGACACAAACCACTTACATCCGTCAGGTTGAAAACACCAACACCCTGGTCATCACCCTGCCTTCTGAGCGCAATGCTTCAGGAACACTCTCCCTCTATGATTTTTATGGAAATGAGGTTTTCAGTCGCTTCAATCAGAGCGAAGCAGTCAATGGAACAGTTAAGATGGATGTGACAGGCCTGCCCAAAGGAACCTACGTCGTCAGGTTCACCGGTGTCAACGGCATAGCCGCAACCGGCCGTTTCTGTCAACCGCAGTGAAGATAGGCATTCACCAGCTTCATGATCTCCTTCTCGTTATCTTTGACCGAATTTCTGAGGTTCTGATCGTTAAACTTTTTCAGGTATTTGATCAGTCCATCAATGAGCCGGGATGGGAAAACACCATGCTCTTCGTAAATATGACGGTGTTTCTCCAAAGCCTCCGCCGAATCCCAGCAGGAAAGCGGTAACTGCTTCAACTTGCTGACCCTCGACTTATGCTGTTCATCAAATATATTGACATCAACATAGGTGTCAGCGGCCATCTCCAGGCCATTGGCCAACTCCAGGCCATGACGGGCTGCTACCGTAAGCCCGGCAAACAGCAGATAAATATCGGCTGATCCGTCCGGACAGCGGAATTCGACTGTCTGCCTGCTGCCAAACCCTATTGGTATATCGGTTTCCGCCGGGTTGGCATCCGCGATCATATCGTGCTTGTTACCCCATCCCAGCGGAACCCGCACCAGCACCGACCGGTTACGGTCACCCCAACAGATATTCGTGGGTGCTTCCTGATGGGGTACCAGCCTGAAATAACTGGTCGGGATCATATTCCCGAAGGCTGTGAGCGACTGGGCAAGGTCGAGATAACCGGAAATAGCCCGACGTGCCGTGGAAGAAAGAATACCATCCTCCAGCATTACGCTCTTTCCATCCTTCATCAGCCTGGTATGGACATGCATTCCGCTGCCTGCTTTTCCCGTTGTGATCTTGGGTGCAAAGGTGATAGTGACCCCATGCTTATAAGCCAGCGAACGCAGGATCCATTTGGCTACCAATACCTGATCGGCGGCATCCTCCAGCGTTACCGGCATGAACTCGATCTCATTCTGCTCATACGCCAGTCCGGCTTCGGTGAAATTGCCAACCTCGGAGTGGCCATATTTGATAAAACCACCGCATTTGGCAATCGCCAGCATCGCCTCTGCACGCAACCCCTCCCATTTGCAGAAAGGAGATGATTCATGATAACCCCTTTGGTCAACTGCTTCATAAAGTTTGTCCTGTGCCGAGATCACATAATACTCCAGCTCCCCCATCACTTCAAACGACAAACCGGTCCTTGCCTTTAAAGTCTCATGCGATTTCCGCAATATATACTCCGGTGAATTGGCAAAGGGCTGACCGTCCTTATCATAAAATGAACAAAGTATGTCAAGGGCCGGGATTTCCGAAAATGGGTTAACAAAGGCGGTTCTGTACCGCGGGATAACATAAAGATCGCTGGAACCTGCCTCCACATAATTCGGGAAAAGGCTGGAACCATCCACCCGCTCCCCTGCACCCAGAATGCTGTCGAGATGCTGCCGGTCACGGATGATAAAATTGAGCGTCTTCAGCCGGCTGTCGGCTGCCGAGTAACGGAAGTTCAACATTCGGATCCCATGATCCTCAATAAAACGGATCAGATCGGCTTTGGTAAAATCCTGAGTTGGCTTGTCGAGATAGTGAACCAGCAGGTTGGGGTTCAGCGAGACATGGTCGTTCATGAGTTTGGCTTATTGGTTAATAAAGTAACAATGGCAAAAGTAAGAATTTTTTATAATTTTGGCAGTCATTGCGAAATCCCCTCCCTGAATGTCAAACTTCAATGAAATAATATTTTTCGTATCTTTTTTATTTTTTATCTCCCTGATGCTTGGCATCGACCTGGGCTTCTTTCAGAAGAAAAACCATGCCCTGACATTCAGGGAAGCATTGGGCTGGACCATTGTTTGGGTCTCCCTGTCAGTCGGGTTTTATTTCCTGATACGTCATCATGGTAATTGGATCCACGGCATCGATACAATAGCTGAAATTCAGCAACGAATTGATCTTTTCAGACATCCAATCAGCATTTCCGGCCTCTCCGTTGATGATGCCATTGCGTTATACAATAAAAATCTATCCGTAGAGTACATCACCGGATACCTCATCGAATACTCACTTTCGATCGACAATGTCTTTGTGATCATTATGATTTTCATGTCGTTCAACATCCAGCCGAAATATTTCAAGAGAGTGCTTTTCTGGGGAATTCTCGGCGCCGTTGTCATGAGGATTATATTCGTTTTCGCCGCCAGTGCCTTTATTCAGCGATTCGCATGGTTCCTTTATATCTTCGGCGGTATGCTGCTGATCATCGGGGTAAAGATGGGATACGAATTCCTCGCCCATAAAGTGCAGGAACAGATAGATACTGAGAAACACCCGGTTGTAAAACTGATCTCAAGGCTCTTTCCGGTGAGCCATGACGACCATGCCGAAACGTTTTTTGTCCGGATCAATGGCAAACTGCATGCCACCACCCTCTTCATCGTCCTGATGATCATTGAATTTACCGATGTTCTCTTCGCGGTCGACTCTGTCCCCGCCGTTTTTTCTGTGACCCAGGACCCCTTTATCGTTTTCTTTTCCAACATATTTGCCATCCTTGGCCTTCGCTCCCTTTTCTTCCTGATCATGGACATCATGAACCGCTTCTACTATCTGAAACTGGGACTGGCATTCCTGCTTACCTTTGTAGGAGTTAAAATGCTGATTCATGACCTTTTCAAGATCGACACCAACACATCTCTGTTTATCATTATCGGAATTCTCGCCTCCAGCATGATCGCTTCCTCGATCAGGACCCAGCTCCTGAAAAATAAATGATTAAAAAAATTTCGCAAGATGAGTGATTCAAAACCCAAAATCCTGGTGGTGGACGATAACCTGGATAACATCCTGATGGTAGAAAAAATGCTGTCGGAGATCGACGTAGAGATCATCAGGTCACTCAGCGGAAAGGATGCCATTGAGCGCGCCGGGAATGAGGAGTTTGCACTGGTATTGATGGATGTGCAGATGCCCGGAATGGATGGTTTTGAAACGGTTGAACAGATCAGGAAAGACCCTGCCAATCAACTGCTTCCCATCATTTACATCACCGCCATGGAAGCATCGTACATCTCCAGAATACAGGGAATAAGGACCGGGGCTGTTGATTTTCTGACCAAGCCCCTCGATGCAGAGATATTTCTGGGAAAGGTAACGGTTTATATAAACCTGTACCGTCAGAGAAAAGTGCTGGAAGCGGAGATCAACCGCCGGACAGAGATGGAGGCCCAACTCCTTCAGGCCAAAGATATGGCCGTTGATGCTGCCAGGGCCAAACAGCAATTCCTCTCCACCATGAGCCATGAGATCCGCACCCCCCTGAATGCCATCATCAACACGGCCGGACTACTGCGTGAAGAGAATCCCCGCCCCGACCAGATGGAGAACATCGATATACTCCTGTTTTCAGCCAACAACCTGCTCCGGCTGATCAACGACATACTCGACTATTCCAAGATCGACTCGGGTAAGTTTGAATTCGAAACCATTGACTTCGAACTGAGAAAACTTATTAATGGTGTCCGTCAAAGCTTTGAATACGAAGCTTCCAGGAAAGGCCTTGAATTGGAAATGGTAGTCGAAGATAATGTTCCGGCCGTCATCGCAGGAGACTCTGTCAGGTTCTCACAAATTCTCTTCAACCTGATCGGCAATGCCCTTAAATTTACAGACAAAGGCAAGGTCTCTGTCCGGATCAGCCTGAACCGGGCCCTCCGCGGAATCACCGAAATGAAGATCGTAGTGAGCGACACCGGGATCGGGATACCGTCCGACAAGCAGCAATATATCTTTGAAAGTTTCACACAGGCCAGTTCCTCCACCACCCGAAAGTATGGCGGGACCGGCCTCGGGCTGGCCATTACCCAAAAATTAATTGAGCTTCAGGGCGGAACCATCTCGTTGACCAGTGAACCCGGAAAAGGCAGCTCCTTTGAAATTATCATGAAGTTCAGGGAAAGTGAAAAGAAAGTAGTTGAAGACGAGATGCTTTCAGGGCAATCCTTCCGGTCGCTGAAAGGTCTCAGGGTTCTGGTGGTGGAGGATAACCTGATCAATCAGAAAATCGTGATGAAGTTTCTCTGTAAATGGGAAGCCATTACCGACCTGGCCGATAACGGACAAATTGCAGTGGAAAAGGTCAGATCAAATCATTACGATGTGGTACTGATGGACCTCCATATGCCGGAGATGAACGGTTATGATGCCACCCGCACCATCCGCGAGATGCCGGAAGAGTATTTCCAGAAACTACCGATCATCGCGCTGACCGCCTCCGCTTTCCTGGAAGACCGTGAAAAGATATATGAATACGGAATGAGCGGTTATATCATCAAACCTTTCAATCCGACCGAATTATACTGGAAAATATCTCCTTACCTGCACTGATCACAAACTGCCAAAATACCGGCCCAGGAGGTTCATGGCTGCCTGGTAAGGGTTCAGTTTCCCGGCCAATACCTGTCGCTCCGCGGTTTTGAGAGCGGCATCAATTTCCTTATTGGCGTAGAAACGATGATGCAGTTCCGCTTCGATCGTCTCATGCAGGGTTTGACGGTCCTGCTTTTGCCTCCGGCGGCCAAAATATCCGGAAGCCACGGTTTGATCACGGTATTGAAGTATGGTAGCCCAAATGGCATCTATACCCATCCGCGTGTGGGCAGAACATATCCCTGCAACCGGTGTCCAGCCACTCTCCTGTGGCGGAAATAAATGCAGGGCATTGGCGTATTCGACCCTTGCGGCCTTCGACCTGGTCAGGTTATCTCCATCTGCTTTATTGATAAAGATCGCATCGGCCATTTCGATGATCCCCCGTTTGATCCCCTGCAGTTCGTCACCCGCCCCCGCCAGCATCAGGAGCAGGAAAAAATCGACCATAGAATGGACAGCGGTCTCTGATTGACCCACCCCTACTGTTTCGATGAAGATAACGTCAAATCCTGCAGCCTCGCAAAGGATGATGGTTTCCCGGGTTTTTCTGGCTACCCCGCCCAACGAACCTGCCGACGGGGATGGACGGATAAAGGCATGGGGGTCAACGGCAAGCTCCTCCATCCGGGTCTTATCCCCAAGGATACTGCCACGGGAGCGACTGCTGCTCGGATCGATGGCCAGCACCGCCAACCGGTGCCCAAGGTTGGTAACATGTTTGCCCAGGGCTTCGATAAAGGTACTCTTGCCTACGCCCGGCACCCCGGTAATCCCGATGCGCAGGGAACCATTCAGTTTACTCTTCTCCAGGCACCGGTTCAGTATCTCCTGGGCCATCACCTGATCGCGTTCCAGTGAACTCTCCACCAGCGTGATCGCCTTGCTGAGGATGGTACGGTTCCCGGCCATGACCCCCTCCACATACTCGTCGGAATGCATCGGCCTGCTCCGTTTCGCCTTCAACTTTCTGACCAGTTCGGCATTGACCTGCTCAGGCTGATCTACTCCTTCCATGACATAAAGTGCCGACTTCCTCTCTTTCCCTTCCTTTTCCATAATTTGAATGAGATCTGACTATCCAGCGGTCAAAATTACGCACAATTATTTAGCCCCGGAGAACACCCTTTTCCCATAAAAGTTTTATCTTTGCACCCCTGAAATATCCCTCTCCGTAGCTCAGCTGGTAGAGCAATTGACTCTTAATCAATGGGTCCCAGGTTCGAATCCTGGCGGGG
>CAYLVY010000045.1:20533-25801 GCA_964387205.1 uncultured Draconibacterium sp. | reverse complement strand
TCCTTTTCGAGATCGTGACGGAAAGTCCTGACCGCGGAAATGTTCTCGTCCGGTATCCAGACCCTGGCCTTTTGGGAGGTGGTAAAAAATGCATCCCAATAAATTTCGGAGGTCAGGGAATAAGCTGGAAAAATGCACCTGGTCTGTTGCCAGAACTGGAACAGATTCAATGCGGTCATCAGTGCCAGAAACGCCGACAGCGCTGTTCGGGCCATGGTACTTCGTACCATGCGGAACAGAAACAGCAACAACAGGGCAATTACCGGATATATGTCGATAAAAACCCTTTGCCCGAACCTGGATGCATAATGCCATTCCCACCAGCATGAAAGGAGGTAGATGAAGAGTACCAGAAATGATATCAGCCACATGAAACGGAACCTGTCCTGTCGGAAAAGCCCCACCAATCCAACCATGGCTACCAATGCAACCGGTGTGAAGATTAACCAGCCACGGTTATAGGAGAAGAGGATCTTTAAAATATTTGGCTGCAGGAGGTTTAGTTTCTCTTCACCATAAGTATAAACCAATGGTTTACCGGCTTGCAGGAGCCAAAGAATGACCGGAATTGCCAAACAAAGTATGATGATGAGGAGTCCCCTGATCAGGGTGTTCTTATCCCGGATTAACGCTGCTGCAGCATTTTTCATGGTCGGGACATTGCCGGCCAGAAACGGGATGGTCAGCAGCAGCATTCCGTTGGAAGGCCTGATGAGGATGATGAGCATGAAAGCTATAAGCGCCCTGAGAAACCATCTGTTTTCACCACTCCGGAACCCCCGGATACCGGCGAGTAAAAAACCGGAAACCAGGGCGAAAGTGTAAACATGGGTCATCCCCGGCTCTATCACCGTATAGAATACCAGGTTGGTCCCGAGTGTAATCAGCAGTGTCAGAAGGGAAGCCTCCTTCTCACCGGCATTGAATTCCCGGAGCAGTTTCATCAGCCATCTGGCACCCAGATACAGAAAAACGAATGCCGAGAGGGCGATGGCATACTGGTAGGGCAGTGAATAGCCGTCGCGGGGAAAGAGTTCAAGCCAGGCCATCAGGTGTCCGAAAAAGAAAAATGGGAGCCACAGAATGGCCAGCCCGGGAAAATATTTATTCACCACCCGGTCGCCGGCATCCTGCCGGAATTCTTTAGAAACACTTTTTTCTGACGGATAATACTGATATTCATATTGCTCCACGAACCTGAATTGCAGATCGTGGTAGATAAAGATGGCTGGCAGATAGGCATAATATCCTTTGCCGTCGCCGTTGATGATCCGGTCCCGGGGGCGGTCGGGCGATTTCAGTCCCATGAAAAAAAATAGGTACAACAGAACTATGATGGCCGGTGTGTACCTGTATATATATTTCATGCTTATGAATGTTGAATTCCTCTCTGCCGCAATACTTCAAAGAGCAATACACCGGTTGCCACCGATACGTTGAGTGATCCGATCTCTCCCATCAGCGGGATCCGGACGCGGAGATCGGTCATTTTCAGGTATTCCTCTGATATTCCTTCACCCTCTGAACCCATGATGATAGCGAGCGGCTGGTCGAACAGTGCCGTCGTGTATATTTTTCCTTCCTTTTCAGTGGCTGCAATAAGGGCGATGCCACTATCATGGAGGAACCGGATGGTTTCCTTCAGATTGGCCGAACGCACCACGGGGATTTTATAGAGTGCCCCGGCCGAGGTTTTGATGGCGTCCGAATTGATCAACGCCGATCCTCTTGAGGGAATGATGATCCCGTCGGCTCCGGCACACTCTGCAGTACGGGCAATGGCGCCCAGGTTCCGGACGTCGGTAATACGGTCGAGGATCAGGAAAAGTGGTTGCCTCCCCTGTTCATAAACAGCCGGTACAAGGTCTTCTATGCGCTGATAAGTGATTTCCGAAAGGTAAGTGATAATGCCCTGATGGTTCTGCCGGCTGAGCCTGTTCAGTTTCTCTGCGGGTACAAACTGAAAGGGCACCTCCAGTTCACGGATCAATCCGAACAGCTCCCGGAAGAGTTCCCCTTTCAGTCCGTTTTGAAGCAGGATCTTCTCCACTGCCTTCCCGGCAGTCAGCGCCTCCATGGCCGGCCGAAGGCCATATATATAGGGTTCTTTGCTCATGAGATTGTTATACCGACCGTTTCGCTCTGCGGATAATCCGGAGAAGGATGCCGATCATGTTGGTGGAAAATGATTTAGGGCACAAATGTATGGCATTTACTCTTTTTTACCCAATAGATTTTTTAGTACTCCTTCCGCAGTACTTTTATAATCACCGGAAAACAAGCTGCAAAAGGTCATGGATAGAAAGTGACATCCGCGACTACCGGAAAGTGGTCAGAGGGAAAACGACCATCGGTCAGTTCCCGGATGATGTTGGTGCTGCCCATGATAAGCCCGCCACCGGCAAAGATGTAGTCGATCCTGATCGATTCCCCGTGTGAAGGGTTAAACCCGTTGAAAGTGCCGGTCTCCAGTTCCATCGCGGAGGCACCCCCAAACCTGCCCAAAAACACCTGAACGGGTTCGCTCTCCGGAGGGGCATTCATGTCGCCCATCAGAATTACCGGTAAGTCTTCCCCGTTTATGGAGTCAATCTTTTCCAGGATGAGGGAGGCGCTGTGTTTTCTGGCATCCTTTCCCATGTGGTCAAGATGGGTATTGAACACCAGGAAGGATACGCCGGTGGATTTATCCCTGAATCTGCCATAGGTGCAGATCCGGGGTAGTGCGGCATCCCATCCGACAGACACCCGGTGGGGAGAGGATGACAACCAGAACGTTCCCTGCAGGAGAAGATCGGTAAGATTTAAATCATACCATATGGCACAATATTCCCCTTTTTTTTTGCCATCCTCCCTGCCTGCTCCTATGCGGCCATAGTCAGGGAAAAGGCTGTCGATAAAGGCAACCTGATGATCCAGCCCTTCCTGGATGCCAAAAACGACGGGATCGGCCGCCCGGATCTGCCGGCACAGCCGGTATTTTCGGTATTGCCAGTTGTCGGCGCCATCTGCCGGATTATCGTAGCGGATGTTATAGGTCATAACGGTCATTTTCTGTGCTTTGGATTCAGGATGGATCATCAGCACAAAAATAAGCAGGCACATCAAGGGATTTTTCACGGGTTACTTCTGTTATTAGGGTCGTAAAGGTAGTTGATAAACGGGCTGAATTTCTAATTTTGTCCGATTATCAGATATCAACGATGCTCACGATTGGAATCCTCTCTGATACGCATGGTTATATTCATCCCGGCATTCTCGACTTTCTCGAACCGGTGGATGAGATCTGGCATGCCGGCGACCTGGGGCCTGATATTGCCGTTCAACTGGAACTAATCAAACCTTTAAGGGCGGTTTGGGGTAATATCGACGGAAAGGAGGTTAGGGCCAGGTTCAGGGAGACGGAGATATTTATGGCCGGAGAGATAAGGGTTTTACTGACCCATATCGGAGGCTATCCCGGGCGTTATGAAGCCCGGGCGAGGGATCTCATTATCCGTGAAAAACCAGCGCTTTTTATCTGCGGGCACTCCCATATCCTGAAGGTTATGCCTGACCCGCGGTATAACCTGTTGCACATCAATCCCGGCGCAGCCGGAAAGTATGGGTGGCATAAGTCCTATACAGCAGTACGACTGAAAATATCCGGAAGCAGGATGCATGACCTGGAGGTCTATGATGCACCGCGTCATCCATGATCATCGAAGCCGGTCAGCCGATTTAACCAGGGCTTCATCTTTCCTGACCGCCCGGTTGGCCAGAATAAGCAATATCAGGGTGATCAACGGAAGGACCATGCCGCTCCAATGATATCTCGCTTCAGTATGGGTCATGCTTTCGATCCTGCTGATATAAAAAAAGAACAGGATCATGACCATTAACACATTGGCAAGGATATTAAAGGAGCACAGCCTGGATTGCTGGGGCCTGTTTTTATACAGAAATATGGTGGTGACCGAGAAAAAGATGGATATCACGGTGAAGAAAACCAGGGGGAGGGTGAACGTACTGCCGAATTGAAGTTTGGGTGTGGGATCCAGACTTTGAACGGTATAAACAAACAACCTGTAGTTCCCTTCCATCTCATTGTAAAATGAGGCCAGTGGGAAAAAGAAGATCAATATGGATACAATGGCCGCCAGGGCAAGATAGAGAGACTGGATACGCTGGATCATAGGAATCGGTGTTTTCTGCAGCGAAATTAGTAAGAATTTCAGGTAGAAAATCACGGCAGGAAATAAAATTGCGGATGAAACAAATTTTTGTAACTTTGCACCGTTTTCAGTTCCACCATCATTTCTGATTTCCATTTCAACGAATTTTCCGGGTTATTGCTATCGGCCATTTCCAAAACTATTTAAATAGAATTGTTAAAACGTACTACTCATGTATGACATCATTTCGCTCAACAGCAAGGAGCTGTCTGAGCTTAAAAACATTGCAAAAGAATTTAATATCAATAAGATAGATAAACTTGACAAGCAGGAACTGGTTTACCGGATCCTCGACCATCAGGCGCTCAATCCCACGCCGGAGATCCTGAATAAGGAGAAACAGGAGAAGAGCCGTAACTTCAGCGACCGGGGCCAGAAAGGAAAACCGGGTCGGCCAAAAAATGCCCGGCCGGAACGCCCTGCACAGGAAACGCCTGCTGCACCCAAAGCCGTTTTCAAGGAGCCTGCCGCCCAGGTCAACGAAACAAAAACCTTACCCACACGTGAAAATCGTGAAATTAATCCTGCCGCGGTTCCATCACAGAAACCCGGCCAGAGCAGTCGTGACAACCGTTCCAAACGTGGGCGCCGCCCCAGGAAGGAGCAGGAGCCATTCCGGAATTTAACCGGGCGACCGGTGGCGGAACCCTTATTGAAAATGGTCATCCCCGATTTTTTGGAAGCTCCCGAGGAGAGGACGGAAGCGGAAGAAATTATAGCAGAAAGGACTATCATAACCGAAACCGCCATCGAAGAACCCATCGCCATCAGCGAACAGATTACGGAGCATGCAGCGGAAACGGTTATCCCTGCCCCTGTGCAGGAAGAGATTCCGGTACCGGGAGTACCGGTTCAGGTACAGGAAGAACGTAAACCACGAGGTGACTTCCAGAAAAAGTTCCCCGAACGCCATCGCGAAGAATTTCCGTTCGAATTCGACGGACTCATCCAAAGTGAAGGGGTATTGGAAATTATGACCGATGGGTACGGATTTTTACGCTCCTCGGATTACAATTATCTGAATTCACCCGACGACATTTATGTTTCACAATCA
>CAYLVY010000045.1:20180-20523 GCA_964387205.1 uncultured Draconibacterium sp. | reverse complement strand
CAGAGCAAATTGTTCAGACTGAAATCCGGGGATACCGTACGCGGAACAATCCGTCCCCCCAAGGAAGGGGAGAAGTATTTCCCGCTGATCAAGGTTGATCTGATCAATGGCCGTACACCTGATGAGGTTCGCGACAGGATCCCGTTCGACTTTCTCACCCCTCTCTTCCCGATGAAAAAGTTCCGTCTTACCGGCCATAAAAATGAAAGCCTCTCCACCCGTGTCATCGATATGTTTGCTCCCATCGGATTCGGACAACGCGGATTGATCGTCGCTCAGCCGAAAACCGGAAAAACAGTGCTGCTCAAAGAGATCGCCAATGCCATTGCCGCCAACCACCCCG
>CAYLVY010000045.1:12090-20170 GCA_964387205.1 uncultured Draconibacterium sp. | reverse complement strand
GATCATCCTGCTGATCGACGAACGCCCGGAAGAGGTTACCGATATGCAGCGCAGCGTGAAAGCCGAAGTGATCTCCTCTACTTTTGATGAGCCGGCAGAGCGCCATACACGCATCTCGAATATTATACTCGAAAAAGCCAAAAGGCTTGTCGAGTGCGGCCACGACGTGGTTATCCTTCTCGATTCCATTACCCGCCTCGCCCGGGCATATAATACGGTAGCCCCGGCTTCCGGTAAAGTGCTTTCCGGAGGAGTGGAAGCCAATGCCCTTCAAAAACCCAAGAGATTTTTCGGTGCCGCCCGCCAGATCGAAAACGGAGGCTCCCTCACCATCATCGCTACCGCACTGATTGAAACCGGCAGCAAGATGGATGAAGTGATCTTTGAGGAGTTCAAGGGAACCGGAAACATGGAACTGCAACTCGACAGGAAGCTGTCCAACAAACGTATCTATCCAGCTATCGATATTGTAAGTTCCAGCACACGCCGGGAAGACCTTCTGCTCGATAAGGATATCCTTCAGCGTGTGTGGATACTGCGCAACCATCTGGCCGATATGAACCCGCTCGAAGCCATGGAATTTCTGCGCGATAAAATGAAAATGACCAACTCGAATGAAGAGTTCCTGATTTCAATGAACAGTTAAATCAGTAAACGCAGGTCCATCCCGTCATAATTGCCGGAACTCATCATTAAAAAGATGGTTCCGGCTTTCTTTTCCCGTTCAAGCCTCTCTCTGAGGAGCACGGAATCGCTAAAAACCTCCAGCTTCCTGTTGGCAAATGCTTCTGCAACCTGTTCAGGTTCCAATTCCGGCAGTCGTTTCAGTTGAAGCGCATGAGGGTTATAGTAAACCAATGCGGCATCAGCGTTATCCATTGTTCCGGCATAGTGGGGAAGGAATGACATACTCAGGCTGGAAAAGGTGTGTAACTCCAGGCAAGCGACAATCCGCTGCTGTGGAAACTGCTCCCTGACTGCTTCGACGGTGGCCAGGACTTTGGAAGGAGCATGTGCAAAATCCTTGTACACCCTGGATTGTCCGTCGGATGCTACCAGTTCCAGCCTTTTGGAGGCTCCGGAGAAGGAGCCAAGGGACCGAAAAACAACTGCTGAATCCACACCTAACTCTTTGCAAACCAATGAAGCACCATGGAGGTTTAAAAGATTATGCCGGCCAAAGATCTGCAATGGATAATCAGCGCCTTCCAATGGCAGGATGGTAATACCTTTCTCGATGAAAAACTCAGGGAGGGAATAGGGGATGATCCTTATATCACTTCTGGAATTCCTGCAGACTTCGTCCAAAACCGGATCATCCTGACAATATATCAGGGCTCCTCCCGGGGTGATCAGGTCGATGAAAATGCGAAATTGCCGGACATACTCCTCAAATGTCGGAAATACATTGACATGATCCCAGGCAATTCCGCTCAGGAGGGCAATATCGGGATGATAGAGATGGAATTTTGGCCGCCGGTCGATCGGAGAAGTAAGGTACTCGTCACCTTCAATGACCATATAGGGCGCTTCCGCCGTCAACCTGACCATGACATCAAACCCCTCCAGTTGCGCTCCGACCATGTAATCGCATGGTATCTTCTGCTCCCGGAGAACATGAAGGATCATGGCGGTGATCGTTGTTTTGCCGTGACTTCCTCCCACCACGATGCGTTTTTTATCCCGTGAAGCCTCGTAGAGGTATTCCGGATAGGAAAAAATTCTTATTTTCAGATCTTTGGCCCTTTGCAATTCCGGGTTGTCCGCCCTGGCATGCATGCCTAAGATGATGGCATCCAGTCCTGAATGGATCTTCTCAGGGAACCATCCCTCCTTTTCGGGCAATAAACCTTCGGTTGCCAGCCTTCCCCGCGCCGGCTCAAAAATCTCATCGTCAGATCCGCTGACGACCAGCCCTTTCCGGTGCAGCGCCAAGGCCAGATTATGCATGGCACTGCCGCCAATAGCAATGAAATGTACTTTCATCCGATCATATTTGGGTCAAATTTACAGGATAATTTTTCCCTGCATGAGTATTTACAGTGAACTTTTGTAACTTCACCCGGAAATTTGAGCATTTAAATTACTACCATAATGCTGAAAGAAGAAATACCGGCAGCCTTGGAGCATGCCAATACACAGGAAGTGTTGAATTGGTTCTGCAGCCATTACCAGGGCACGATTTCATTTTCTACCAGTTTTAGTGCAGAAGATCAGGTACTTACTCATATTCTGGTCCAATTGGGGTGCAAGGTCAGGTTTTTTACCCTCGACACCGGACGGTTGTTTCAGGAAACTTATGATATTCAGGCATTAACGGTTGAGAAGTACAGGTTGGAGCTTGAAGTATTCTTTCCCGACCACCATGCAGTAGAGACCATGGTCAGAGAGCGCGGTATCAATCTTTTTTATAATAGTATAGAAAACAGGCGACTGTGTTGTTCGGTCCGCAAAACAGCTTCACTACGGAGAGCCCTTCGTGGAATGAAAGTATGGATAACGGGATTGCGTAGAGACCAATCGGTCACACGGAACGACCTGCAATTGGCAGGATGGGATGAGGGGTTTGAACTCATCAAGGTCAACCCCTTGTTGGAATGGACAGAAGAGATGGTATGGGACTACATAAGAAAAAACCACATTCCATACAATACGCTGCATGATAAAGGTTATCCAAGTATCGGGTGCCTGCCTTGTACCAGGGCCATAGAGCCCGGCGAGGATATCAGGGCAGGAAGATGGTGGTGGGAATTACCTCAGTATAAAGAGTGCGGACTTCATAAATAATGGCATCTATGGTAACAAACGAAATTGATCTGGAAGAAGTCGGGCGGTCATTCATGGACCGGTACGATAAGCCAACACCGCTGTTTACCGGGGGGGCACACGCCGTGTACTGGCTTGGCACACCGGAGGATACCGCTTTCCGTTGCAATACCTACCTTATTGTCGATAACCAGGAGGCGGTGGTGGTCGATCCGGGTGGAATGACCTCTCACCCTTTTATTCTCGACCGCATCAGACAGGTCATACCGGTAGAGTCGGTCAAAGCCCTGATCCTTTGCCATCAGGATCCGGATGTGGCTGCTTCCGTGGTTCCCTGGCTTGATATCAGTCCACAGATACTGATCCTCACCTCGTATCGTACCAACATTCTATTGCCTCACTACGGCCGGCTGGATTATTCCTGGCTCAATATCAATGAAAGGGGAGAGTACCTTTTCCAGTCGGGCAATGGTCTGAAGTTTGTGGAATCTCCTTTTCTCCACTTTCCCGGTGCATTTACCACCATTGATGAAACGACAGGGTTCCTTTTTTCCGGCGATATCTGGGGAGCCATTGATATGGACTGGCGGTTGGTGGTAACGGATATCCAGAAACATGAACTGAAAATGAGCCTCTATCATGTGGATTATATGGCCGGAAACTTAGCGTGCCGGGGATTTCTGAAAAATCTGGCACCCTTTGTCCCGACAGCTATTCTTCCGCAGCACGGTTCAGTAATCCCGGGCAGGTTTGTGCCACGCGCCCTCGATTATCTTAAAAATTTGAAATGCGGGATGGATTTGGTTTTTGCAGGACTTTAACGATGACTGGTATTATCAATCAGAAAAAATGATCACTATGCAGGACGGACCGAATAAAAGCAGGATCAGGGAACTGGAAGCAGAAAATAAAAAAATGCGGATGGCCATGGAGCATTGGGACCATCTCGAGAGAAATTACCGGCGTGCCAACGATGAATTGCAGCAGTGGTATACCCGGCTGACCCAGTTGAACGAAAAAACCAACCTGGCTCTTCACGGTGGTGACCTGGCATGGTGGGAATGGGATTATCGCACCGGAAAGGTGCATTATAATGAAAATCGTGCGAAACTTCTGGGTTTTGCCCCGGATGAATTACCCGATAACTATAATGGTATTACCTCCATGATCCACGCCGATGATTATCATTCCACCATGTCGCGACTCCAGAAACACCTGGACGGGGAATCACCAAGTTACGAGGCAGAATTCAGGCTTCAGACCAAAACCGGCGAATGGAGGTGGTTCTATGACAGGGGTAAGATCGTGGAAACCGATATCCTGGGCAAACCGGTCAGGCTTTCAGGCGTGATCATCGATATCCATGAAAGAAAAAGCATCGAAAACCTGTTGGTTATTGCACGGGATAAAGCCGTCACCGACAGCCGGGCCAAAAGCAATTTTCTGGCCAGCATGTCGCATGAGATTTATACCCCCCTGGCCGGTGTGATCGGAATGGCAGAAATACTGAAACAGTCGAAGCTCACTGCAGAGCAGGAAGAGTACCTCGATGTCATTGTCAGCTCTGCTGGGAACCTCATGTCGATACTGAATGATATCCTTGAATTCAGCAAAATTGAATCCGGCAATGTGGAATTGAAGGAGAAACCCTTCAGTATCCATCAGGTGGTGGAAGAGATTACCACATCCTGTCTCGGCCGGGCGGTGGAAAAGCAGATCAGGGTGCTTTCGTTTCAGGATCCTGACATTCCGTCGGAAGTGATCGGCGATCCGGTCCGGGTAAGGCAGATCCTTAGAATTCTGACCGATAATGCCCTTAAATTTACGGAGACCGGCCATATCGGCATCGAAGTACATTTTCTGGAATGGGACCCGGAAACTGTCAGGGTTCGGTTTGTGGTTTCAGATACCGGAATCGGAATATCCGCCGAGGGGATCAATACCATGTTTGGATCTTTTACCCGGCTCGATACCCCTCAATCCAAAAAGTATGGTGGCGGAGGATTAGGATTAGCCATTGCCAAAAGATTGATTGACAGGATGAATGGCCGGATATTGGTGGAAAGTGAACCCGGGAAGGGCAGCACTTTTTCGGTGGAGATCCTTTTTGACCGGTACAAGGATACTGAAATGAGCGATACCATGAAACTGATGCTGAAAGGAATGCGGGGATTGCTGGTCGACAGTGATCATTTCAGGAGGTCGCTGCTCGCTGCATATCTGGACCGCTGGGAGGCCGAGTTGGACCGTGCCGGTACCACGGAGGAGGCCCTGAAGATGATCAGACACCAGTCAGAGATCAACAAACCTTATAATTTCATCATTATCGAGCATCAGTTGGATGGCGTGGATGGGCTGGCTTTTGCCTCATCACTGCGTCATGATCAGGCCGTGCAGAAGTCGATACTGATCCTGACTGCCGACCGGCGGTTTGAATTCACCAATACAGAGCTTCACAATGCTGGTGTGGAAACAGTTATTTCCCAACCGTTACTGTTAAGCAGGCTAAGATCAAGATTAAAATCGGCGCTGACCCTGGCCCGGCGGGAGGAACGTGGTGAAGGTGACAGTGATGATTTTACCCCTGCTGACGCGCAAAAACGCTCACTTAGGATCCTGCTGACCGAAGATAACCTGATCAATCAGAAGGTCGCCCTGGTAATCCTCGAGAAGATAGGATATTCGGCCGACCTGGCGGAAAATGGAGCGGAGGCAGTGGAGCGGGCGAAAGAAACCCAATATGATCTGGTCCTGATGGACATTCAGATGCCGGTGATGGATGGATATGAAGCAACTCGCCGGATAAGGGAGATCGAGGGCCGGCACCCGGGAAGGGTCCCTGCTCATATTTGCGCGATAACGGCTAACCGGTCAAGGGAAGACGAGGAACGTTGCTTCGAGGCCGGAATGAACAGTTACATCACCAAACCGTTCCGCCTGGAGGAGATCACGAGGGTACTCAGCCATATTTAAGTCATCCGGATCGCTTTCAGCGGCGATATCCGGGATATCACCACCGACGGGATCAGAAAGATCAAATAGCAGAGCAGCAGCGTACCGGCATTGATCAGCACGATGTTCATCACGTCCAGGTTGACAGGGATTACCGACATGTAGTAGGATTCTTCCGACAGTTTGATCAACCCGAACTTCATCTGGAGAAAACACAGGAGAAATCCTGCAGCATTTCCAAAAAGCAGCCCCCATCCGGTAATATACATGCCATGGAAGAGAAATATTTTGCGGATACCCTGATTGTTCATGCCGAGTGATTTCAAAATACCGATCATGGATGTCCGTTCCAGAATCAGGATGAGCAGGGTGGAGACAATAGTGGTGGCCGAAACCAGGATCACCAGAAATAAAATGATCATCACATTGACATCCTGAAGATCGAGCCAGTCAAAGATTTGTTGGAAATTCATACGAACGGTTGCAGCGTCCATTTCGAATCCTGCCAAACGGTAAACCTCTGCACCCATCTGGTCGAGTTGTGCGAAATCACGGATAAAGACTTCAAAGCCTTCTACTTTACCGGGTTCCCAGTTGTTCAGACGTTGAAGATGATGAAGGTCGCCAAAAACATAGAGTTTGTCAAATTCCTCCAGTCCCGTATCAAAAATACCCGAAATGATAAATTTTCTACCGGTGGCACGATCGCCACTGAGAAAGTAAAGCCTGACCGGATCATGAAGATTCAATCCCAGCATTTCCGATAGTTTTCGGGAAATTATCACCGAATCGTTCCGTACAGTGTCCTTTACATGAAAGGGTTTGCCCTCTTTCATTCTTTCTTCGAAAAACGACCAGTCGTAATCCTCCCCGATACCTTTCAGGATCACTCCCTGGATATGTTCCCGGGTCTTGATGATGCCCATCTTTGTTGCAAAACCCTGCACATGGCGGATATCAGGATGCCGTTTGAATGCTGCGATGAAAGGGGCACCGGTATCCACCGGTTCCGGATCGGCTGTCCTGCTCTCCGAAAACCGGGATACCACAATATGTCCGTGAAATCCAATCACCTTTTCACTGATCTCTTTTTTAAAGGCTGTAAGGATGGCTACTGCCACGAACATGATGGTCACACCAAGGGCGATGGAGGTGATTGCAATGACCACGAAAGTGAAGGAAAATTTGCCCCTGCTGCCGGCTGCCAGCCTTTTTGCCAGAAAAAATTCAGTGTTCAATGAAAAGAAATCTTTATTTTGCAAAAATAGATGAATTTGCATTGCCGTTATGAACCTCTTTTGCCGCCTTATTTTACTTCTTGCGCTCTGCCCCCTGCCATTTGATCTGGCCGCCGGAATCAGGGTGGGTGCCGCACAAAAGGAAAAGTATTATCATCTGCTGCAAGGGAAAAAGATCAGCGTGGTAGTGAATGCCGCATCGGTCGTCGGAAAAAAGCATTTGATCGATCAACTGAAAGAGGATGGGATGCAGATCGTTTCTGTGTTTTCTCCCGAACATGGTTTTCGGATCAATGCCGGTGCAGGCGAAAAGGTAAACCATTCATTCGATTCAGCAACCGGAACCCCGATCGTGTCTCTCTATGGAAAACATCTGAAACCAACGGCGGAGGAGCTGCTTGATACGGAGGTGATGCTGTTCGACCTTCAGGATGTCGGGGTCCGTTTCTACACCTATATCTCCACCCTCACCTATGTCCTGGAGGCCTGCAGGGATCATGCCATTACGTTGATCGTGCTCGACAGGCCCAATCCCAATGCTTTTTACGTGGATGGACCGGTGATGGAACCAGGTTTTACCTCTTTTGTTGGCCTTCATCCGGTGCCGGTAGTCTATGGCATGACCATCGGCGAATATGCCCGGATGGTCAACGGTGAAGGTTGGCTGACCGGAGTTCATCCCTGTGACCTTACCGTGGTTCCGGTCGCCGGATATCAAAGGAACGATCTGTACGAGCCGCCGGTCCGGCCATCTCCCAACCTGCCCGGATTGAATGCTATATTGCTCTATCCTTCACTTTGTTTTTTCGAAGGGACGACAGTGAGTATTGGAAGAGGAACCTTGATGCCATTTGAAGTTTACGGACACCCTCATTTAAGGTATGGCCTGTTTTCCTTTACACCTGTTCCGATGACAGGGTCAAGCATAGACCCGCCGCAGAAAGGGCTTGTGTGCCATGGGGAAGATCTGCGCCATTATTATCACGACCATCCAGATTCTGCCGGCAGGATCAATCTTTCATGGCTGATCAGGGCATATCAGGCGCTGAAAGATGCTCCCGGAGGATTCTTCAACCATTATTTCAATCAGCTTGCCGGAAATGACCGGTTGCAACGCCAGATCC
>CAYLVY010000045.1:6422-12071 GCA_964387205.1 uncultured Draconibacterium sp. | reverse complement strand
AGAAAATCCGGGCTTCATGGAAACCCGGATTGGAGAAATTTGGGAAGATCAGAAATAAATACCTGATATACGATTAACTGATTTTCTTTCGTCCGGGATAGACTTTCAGCGCCTCTTCAAGACAGCGCATGGAGCTTTTCAGATCATCCGTTTTCAGGACATAACTGATCCGGACCTCATCCCTGCCACGGCCGGGGGTACTGTAGAAGCCTGTAGCGGGCGCCAGCATCACGGTTTGGCCTTCAAAAGAAAAGTGTTCCAGCAGCCATTGGCAGAATTTATCCGAATCATCGATGGGAAGTTTCGCGGTCGCGTAGAAAGCGCCGCCGGGATTCGGGCAGAAACACCCCTCCATTTTATTGATACTTTCGACAACGATATTGCGGCGCTGAACATATTCGTTCAGTACAGCTTCCAGATAGGAGGGAGGAGTATCTACCGCTGCTTCCCCGGCAATTTGTCCGAAGGTCGGAGGGCTCAGCCTGGCCTGGGCAAATTTCATGGCAGTGGCCATGACTTCCCGGTTCCTGCTGATCATGACCCCGATCCTGACGCCACAGGCGCTGTATCTTTTGGAGATGGAATCGAGCAATACCACATGCTGGTCGATACCTTCCAGGTTCATCACTGAATAATGCTGTTTCCCGTCATAGCAAAACTCCCGGTAAACCTCATCGGCAAAAAGGAAAAGGTCATGTTTTTTAACAATGTCACGCAATACTTCCAGTTCATGCAGTGAATAGAGATAACCGGTGGGGTTGTTCGGATTGCAGATCAGAATGGCCCGGGTTCTGGGGGTGATGGCCTTTTCAAAAGATTCGATGGGAGGCAGCCCGAAGCCATTTTCGATGTAAGAGGCGATGGGTTTGACCACCACGCCGGAAGCTACGGCGAATCCGTTGTAATTGGCATAGAAGGGTTCCGGGATGATCACTTCATCCCCGGGGTTCAGACAAGTCATCATGGCAAACAATATCCCCTCTGAGCCGCCGGTAGTGACGATCATCTCCTCCGGGGTTACCTTGATTCCTACCCTTTCGTAGTATTCCGCAAGTTTTTTCCGGTAGGAGGGAATTCCTGCCGAATGGCTGTATTCCACCACTTTCAGGTCGATGTTCCGGATTTTATCGAGTACATTGGCCGGTGTCTCGATGTCAGGCTGTCCGATGTTCAGGTGATACACTTTAACTCCCCTTTTTTTGGCATCATCCGAATAAGGAACAAGTTTACGGATGGGGGATGGCGGGCAGATTCGGCCCCGTTCAGAAATGGTTGGCATGGTTGGTTGGTTTAAATGAAACAAAGCCAGCTTTGGGCTGGCTTTGAAGTATCTATTTGTAAATCAATTATTTGTTGACAGGAGCAGCGCCTTGTTCTGCGGGTTTTTCAGGAAGGGTGGTGGTGGGTTTAGCCACAACCTGGCCTTTGATCTGCAGCACGACCCGTGAGGTTTTCGCATTGGAGTTCACGGTTACAGTTTTATTGATGATCCCGATACTTCTCGTATTATAGGTTACCTTGATCACATCACTTTTCCCGGGAAGGATAGGTTCCTGGGGCCATGAGGGAACGGTACAACCGCACGAGGAGGTCGGACGCGACAGGATCAGGGGTTCTTTTCCCACATTGGTGAATTTAAATTCGCAGGTGCCGTCTCCTTCCTGAACCACGGTACCGTAATCATGTACTGTTTTTTCGAAAAGGATTTCGGGGGCATTCGGATTTCCGGCGGCTGTTTGGGCAGCATCCTGGGCATGAAGGGCTAATCCGGTAATCACAAAGAAAATCAGGGAGAATGCAAACTTTTTCATATGGGATTGATTGATGGTTAAAAGGTGTGATATTTGTTTTGCAAAGTTAAGGAATATTGAATTTATGCGGCTATTCACTTTTTATTTGATGCGCAAAGGTTCAAATTAAATCTGTTTTAATTTTGAAGTTCAGGAACAGAGACGAAAAATTATGGCGAGACAGCTTCAACAACAAATGGGTAACGAACAAGCCATGTCGTGAAAATGTATTAAATTTGCCCCAAATTTCAAAAAACGCACCTTGACAGAGACAGTTCAGCAAAAGATAAAAGAGCTAGACGGAAAACAACTTTACTACTCTTTTCTTGCAGGCGCTCAGCGCATTTTTGAACATCAGGCACTGCTCAACAAAATTAACGTTTTTCCGGTAGCCGATGCCGATACAGGCACCAATCTCGCCTCCACGATGCGGGCGATCATGGATGCTATCATCCCCACTGATAATCTGAAGCAAACTGCGACGGCCATCGCTGATGCCGCGTTGGTTGGCGCCAGAGGAAACTCCGGGATAATTTTTGCCCAGTTTCTTTATGGCTTCAGCAACGAAATCAAGGCCAATGCAGCACTTGATGTCCATAATTTCGCCGAAAGTATGAAAAGGGCGGTGGCCTATGCCTATGATGCCATATCAAATCCTTTGGAAGGGACGATCCTCACTGTTATTAAGGAATGGGCGGAATACATATATCTTTTAAAGGACCGTTTTGACGATTTCATCCACCTTCTGGCGGAAGCATACAACCGGGCAGTGGAAGCCTTGCTATCCACTACAAAGCAGATGGAGATACTGAGAAAATCCAATGTGGTGGATGCCGGCGCAAAGGGATTTGTTTACTTTCTGGAAGGTATCCGCGATTTTTTCATCATGGGCGCTGAGAAAGTATTGAAAAATAAGACAGAGATCGTGGAAGAAAAGGTTGAACTGGCGGAAATTCCGCATGATACCATCACCTTCCGCTTTTGTACCGAAGGCCTGGTTGTCGGAAATGACCTGGATAAACACAAGATCAGAAATTATATCCAACACTGCGGCGATTCCCTTGTGGTTGCGGGCTCTCCGCAAAAACTCCGTGTCCATATTCATACAGACTTTCCCGCGGAGGTGTTTTCGCAACTCCAGCAATTCGGGCATATCACCTACCAGAAAGTGGATGATATGATCATGCAGAATGAAATCCAGCTAAACAGAAAGAGCGATATTGCCCTGGTTACCGACTCCACCTGCGACCTGCCCAAAGAGATCATTGACCATTATCAGATTCATGTTCAGCCTATTACAGTGCATTTTGGAGATACATATTATCTGGACCGCGTGACTATTCATCCCACCCAGTTTTATTCCCTGCAGGAAAAATTCGACCGGAATCCTACTACGGCACAGCCTTCTTCCAGAGAGTTCCGGAATAAGTATGAATATCTTGCTACCCATTATGATTCGGTAATCGGTATCCATATCGGCGAACACCTGAGCGGAACCTATTCCAGCAGCCTTAAAGCCGCCCGGGAAGCTGCCGAAAGTACAGGAAAACGATTTGATGTGATCAGTTCTGCGAAACTTACCGGCGGACTTGGCTTGATCGTGCTGCGTGCGGCCCGTGCCATTGAAGCGGGCGCCACTCACGAAGAGGTGATGGCCCTCATCCCGGAGTGGAGAGCAAAGACTTACACCAGTGTCTCCGTGAAAACATTGAGATACATCATTCGCAGTGGCAGGGTCAGCCCGTTTAAAAGTTTTGTCGCGAAGATGCTTGACCTCAAGCCTATTATAGATGTCGGTCAGGACGGCAAAGCGACACTGGGGGCCAAATCTTTCAGCGAAAAGGCCATCATGAAAAAGATGATCCGCCAATATTCCAGGATAATTCGCGGTAAAAAGGTATGGGAGTATGCCATTACCCATGCCGGTAATCCGGAAGGTGCTGACTGGTATGCCCGGCAAATGGAGTTGATGACAGGAAAAAAACCTCTCTTCGTGGACCATGCCTCTCCCGGATTGGTAGCCAATGTTGGCCCCGGAGTTGCCTGCATTTCCCTCATTCTGGAATGATTATGCACATTCTCCTGCAGAATCTGCCCGATATCGCGCTCATCACCTGGCTCATCATGTCTATGGTCTTTGTCTTTGCCATTATCCGGAAAGATAATTCCATTGTGGACAGTTTCTGGGGTATAGGGTTCGTGGTTATCGCCCTTTATGCTTTACTTCAGTCAGGAGAAATCGATCTGCGTAAAGCCATCGTCACCATGCTGGTCATGATCTGGGGTTTCCGTTTATCGCTCCACATAATTTCACGCAACCGCGATAAGGGTGAAGACTTCCGTTATAAAGCATGGCGGGCTGCCTGGAAATATTTTTACCTGCGTAGTTATATACAGATATTTCTTTTACAGGGCGTTTTCATGATCATCATCTCCTCGCCCGTCTGGTTTGTCAGTTTCAATACCGGAAAACCTCTCGGAGGCTGGGATTTTCTGGGCCTGATACTGTATGGGACAGGTTTTCTCATCGAAACCGCTGCCGACAACCAGTTGTCGCAATTTAAGAAAGATCCGGCCAATAAAGGTAAGTTGCTGACAACCGGATTATGGTCCGCAAGCCGCCATCCCAACTATTTTGGAGAAGCTTTGCTGTGGTGGGGAATCGGGTGTTATGCCCTGAGCTTTCCCGATGGATGGATCACCCTGACAGGGCCGCTTGTTATTACACTGCTGCTGCGCTATGTTTCTGGCGTTCCCATGCTTGAAAAACATTTCGAAAACCATCCCAACTGGAGCGATTATAAAAATAAGACCGCTCCGTTTATTCCGTTTATCCGCTGGTAGCTTATAAACCTAATCTTTCAGACATCTGGCTGCATAGGCGGTCACTTTGTACGCCTGCCCGGCCACCCTGCCCGAAGAATTATACGCGGCACCATACCAGTGAACATCGGTCGCTCCTGTAGCTGTTGACACAGTATATTGATTTGAATAGCTGCCCAGGTTGCTAAAGGAACCGTTATAATAATACCCATTCGGCAGGAAGGTGAGCCCGAATGTGTTGGCTGCTCCCGTATTGGGTGCATTCCAGTGCACTGTGCCCAACTCTTTCATCTTACCGCCTGCAACCCCTGTACCACCCAAGGTCGAGTAAAAAGTGGTCAGTTCTGAATTAGTCGGATGATGCCAGCCGGGAGGGCACAACCCCTGAACAGGACCGGTGGGAACAGGATTCCAGTGGGCTGTATTGGAGGCTCCATTGAGATATTGAACCATCTCCGCCCATTGGTAAAGCCCGCCGTAGATATGACACATGTTAGTATCGTTGTTGTAACAGTATTTCTCAATCACACCATTGTTGGTCTGGCTGGTGGAGGCATCAATCCGGGTGCCGATATTGAGGTTTTCCCTCAACCAGCATTGGGTACCGACCTGTACGGTGTTGTAAGTCATCCCGCCATGGACAACAGTGGGGACCCCTGAGCAGGGGGTGCCGGAAGTATAAACAATCATATTGATGGTATTCGATGTGGCAGGATTGTTGGTCACGCAAGCCGTGAGGCTCGATGTCATGATGCAATGAATGTTATCGTTGTTGGACGGTACATAGGTGTAAGTATTCGAGCCTGAGTTTTGAACCGTTGTGCCGTTCTTCTTCCAGTTGAACATCGGGGAGGAACCACCATTAACTGCGTGCGCGGTATAGGTCACCTGCGAACCTGTCACTGCCGCATACGACGAGGCCGTAATAGTCACCGAAACAGGAGAAGCAGGATTTACGGTCATGGTAATGACGTTGGATACTGCAGGATCAGGGGTCGGACAACTGATACTTGAACTCATTTCGCATTTTACGGTA
>CAYLVY010000045.1:0-6412 GCA_964387205.1 uncultured Draconibacterium sp. | reverse complement strand
GTTGACGGGAGTAAAAGCATAGGTGGAATTGGTGGCACCCGGAACCGGAGAATCACTGATGAACCATTGGTACAACGGTGAGGTGCCTCCGTTTACCGGAGTAGCGGTAAAGGTGACCTGCGTACCGGAGCACACCGGATTGGCAGATGCGGCGATGGTCACACTAACCTGGGTAGTATTCTGAACCGACTGGGTGATCTGGCTGGAGGTGGCAGGATTACCCGATGTACATGCAAGACCGGAGGTCAATACACAGGAGATCTTGTTATTGTTGCCGGGTACGTATGTGTAGGTGGAGTTGGTGGCCCCGGAAATATTGCTGTTGTTCAGTTTCCATTGGTAAGCCGGATTGGTTCCTCCGTTCACCGGAGTGGCCGTATATGTTACAGAAGCCCCCTGGCAGGAAGGATTCTCGGATGCGGCAATGGTGATGCCCACAGGCAAAACCGGGTTAACTACCATGGTGATGGCGTTGGAAGTGGCCGGATTACCGGTCGGACAACTGATGTTGGAGGTGAGTACACAGGTTATGACGTCGTTATTGACAGGAACATAGGTATAGGCGCTCCCGGTTGCACCGCTGATATTGGTGCCATTCTTTTTCCATTGATAATCGGGTGATGTTCCCCCGTTGGTCGGGGTAGCCAAGAAGGTCACCTGGGTGCCCGCGCAGATGTTGTTGGCCGAAGCGCCTGCCGATACGCTCACCGGATGTGCTGTGAGTACGGTCATTGTTACGGAGTTGGAATAGACGATGGGTGCTGCCACGCAGGGGGCATTGGAGATCATCCGGCAGGAAATAATGTCGTTGTCGGCCGGGGCATAGGAGTATGCGGTATTGGTAGCCCCGGGAATATCGATATTGTTTTTCTTCCATTGATAGGCAGGCGCTGTGCCCCCGTTGACCGGAGTTGCCGTGAAAGTTACAGTGGTCCCTGCACAGATATTGTTGGCCGAGGCCGAAATCGAAACGCTCACGGTTACAATAGGGTTGACCACCATGGTAACTGTATTGGAGGTGGCCGGGTTGCCGGAGGTACAGGAGGCACTGGAAGTCAGCACACAGGTTATGGCATCTCCGTTGTCCGGGGTGTAGCTGTAAGTGTTAGCGGTTGCCCCGCTGATGTTTGTCCCTCCCTTTTTCCATTGATAACCGGGTGATGAGCCACCATTGGAGGGCGTTGCAGTGAAAGTTACATTAGTCCCGGTGCAGACAGTTGTAGCTGATGCAGCAATGGTGACACTGACCGGAAGCAGGGGGTTTACCATCATGGTAATCTGGTTCGACGTGGCAGGATTTCCTGAAACGCAGGCTGCGTTGGATGTGACGACACAGGTAATTGCATCATTATTGGAAGGGGTGTAACTGTACGTCGCATTGGTAGCGCCCGTAATGTTTACCCCACCTTTTTTCCATTGGTAAGCTGGATTGGAGCCACCGTTAGAAGGCGTGGCGGAAAAACTGACCTGTGTACCCGCGCAGATATTATTGGCAGAAGCAGAAATGGCCACACTGACCGGTAGTAACGGATTAACGGTCATGGTGATGGTATTGGAAGTGGCCGGATTCCCTGATGCACAGGAGATGGTAGAGGTCAGGACACAACTTATCTGGTCGTTATTTATAGGTGTGTAGGTGTAGGTTGAATTGGTTGCGCCTGAGATGTTTGTTCCCCCTTTTTTCCACTGATAGAGCGGAGCACTGCCCCCGTTGACCGGGGTTGCCGTGAAGGTCACAGAGGTTCCTGCGCAAACATTTACGGAGGAGGCATTGATGGAGACACTGACCGGGTTCAACGGGTTAACGGTCATATTAACAGGCGAGGAGGTAGCAGGATTCCCGGAAACGCAGCTATGACTGGATGCCACAATGCACCGGATTGCGTCACCATGGGCTGGTGAATATGAATAGGCAGAATTGGTAGCGCCCGGGATGTTGATATTGTTCCTGGTCCATTGATAGGTCGGAGAAGTGCCCCCGTTTAGCGTTGTGGCTGTAAAGGAAACCTGGGTACCGGCACACACCGGGTTCGCATTGGCAATAACAGTACAACCAACAGGTAATCTTTGGTTTACAGTGAGGGTTACCGGTTGTGATGTTGCCGGATTGTCCGCACAGGGCTCGCTGGAGTACATCACGCAGGTTACCAGATCGTTGTGTACAGGTACATAACTGAAGGTGTGGTTGTTGGAGCCCACTTTCTGCCCGTTGACCTTCCACTGGAAAAATGGAGCGCTGCCGCCATTTACAGGGGTTGCAGTGAAGGTGACGTTGTTGCCTTCGCAAACAGGATTCGCCGATGGACTGATCGATACGCCGGTGCTGCCGTAGCTGCTGCAGGTGTCTTTAATGCAGCGGACCGAATACCCGATAGTATTTTCCGCATAGAGCAAAACATCGCCGTCTGATGTGTTATGGTACAGTACCAGGGCTGCGAAGCCGGATGTTTCATGTGAGGAACTCCAGAACCTGCCGGTGGTTCCCGCTGGTTCAAAGGTTCCGGAAAGGGTCCGGAAGGCCCCCGGAAGAGCAGTAAAACCACTGCGGTTATTGGCGCCGGAATTGGGCGCACTCCAGTGGGCCATACCCGCTTCCTTCAGTTTACCTCCGGCAGCGGAAGTGCCGCCCAGGTAGCTGATCAGGGAATTCAATTCGGAGAAAGAGGGTATGTGCCATCCATCCGGACAGATACCTTTGGCTCCTGATAGATCGATATATTGACAAGCTTCATTCCATTGGTATAATCCGCCGTAGACGTCGCAGTTGGCAGGAAGATCATGTAAGCAGAATTTCTCCACAATGTTGTTATCGGTCTGGGAGAGTGAACCATTGATACGTGTGCCAATGTCGAGGTTTTCTTTTAACCAGCACCGGGATCCTATCAGCACGGTATTATAGGTTTTTCCGCCATATAACATTGTGGGAATGCCCGGGCAGGGTGGAGGGGCATCGGGAAGTGTGCGGAAAGACACTTCGTTGCCATATCCTGTGCCGAGGGAGTTGGTGGCATATGCCCTCACATAGTAAACAGTATCGGCCATCAATCCGGTCATCATACCGGTGAATGGCCCGGTTCCGTTCCCGTTCGAGCTCCTGGGGCCGGATATGGTCGGGTCGGAGGTCAGGCTCCAGCATAAACCCCTTTCGGTCACCGGGGCATATCCGTCGGAAATCACTATGCCTCCGCCGGAAGCCGACATGTTGGTGATATTGTTTATGGTGTCGGTAGTAACCTGTGGCAATTCAACCGGCGGCAGGGTGGAGAATATGAGCTGGGCTCCGTATGCTGTTCCGATGGAATTGGTGGCGAAGGCCCGCAGATAATAGGTGGTATTTACAGTTAAGTTGCTGATGGTGCCATTAAAAGCTCCTGTTCCCGATCCGGTAACGACCTTGCTGTCGCCGGTCGTCGGGCCGGGGCTTGTGCTCCAGCAAAAACCCCTTGCGGTGACCTGAACGCCACCGTCCTGGGTAACTACACCCCACGCCAGAGCGGAATTCTGGATGATAGCGGTCACTGAATCTGTTTGAACAGACGGGACATTCAGGGTGGTAAATGATTCGGTTTGTCCATATCCTGTACCGGCCTGGTTGGTGGCATATGCCCTGACAAAATAAGTAATTCCCGGTGTCAGGCCTGAAAGGTCGGATACAAAGTTTCCCGTACCGCTTCCATTGGTTGTTTTTTGGTCGAGTATCGTAGGGTCCCCCGCGGTATTCCAGCATACCCCTCTCGATGTCACCGCTGAACCACCGTCGGATGAGATCTGGCCTCCGGAAACCGCGCTGCTTTGGCTGACCGATGTTATGGGATTGGTAACAACCAAAGGAAAGGAGGGACCACTCCAGGAAGGGATCAGTTCCTGCGACAACTGGAGAAACTGACCGGGTAATCCTACCGGGATATTGACCCACTGAACACCATTCCAGTATTGCATATCTCCTTGATTCTGTCCACGCAAGGCGGAAACCGGCACCCAGAAAGTGCCGCTCCAGAAATAGTACCCTTCCGAAACCTGGTAAGGGGGTGTTCCGGCCAAAGTTGTATTGTAGACCAATAATCCGACAGCCGGGTTCATGACCGGGGAAGGATCGTTGAGTCCCGTCAGGGCAACCCTTGGTAAAAGCACGCCGAGGGTCGATGACTTAACATCCAGCATGGCAGATGGGTGAGGGGCGCTTTGGTCGTTATTAATGCCAACCTGCGCAAATAATTGAAAGACAATCCCGAAAATCAAACAGTTTAATAAAAAAACTCTCATGGTAATATCTTTAAAGATCATTACAAATTTAATGTAAAATTTCTTTATTTCCTTTTTGGAAAAAAAAAATGTACCGATTCAGCCCGGGTGGGGGGCTTCAGGAAGTAGTAATGATTCCTCTCTGACCAACCCGGCCCGCCTGTATTCATCCTATCCTCACGGAATTGGTGACGGACGAGTGCCGGATCCATTAAAATCTATGAATATCCTAGTGAAAAATTTATGTGCGAGGTCTTAAATGCAAAATGCGAAATGTAACCTGTAATGTCAGTCACACCTCGCCTTTTACATTTCACATCAAGCCGGTAGCGGGGACGAGAATTTATAGACAAAAACACCATGCTGATAATCAATTACTTAACTCTTAAAAAGACCCCGATTTTTGTGCTTTTCGGGCGGTTTTGTCGCAGTTTTTGTCGCAAAAGTGTATTGAATTTTCGCCGGAACAACTCCTTTCCCAGTCCATGAGTTCAGAGTTTCTAAAATGCCACAGTAACGCTACTAATTCAACCCAAATTATGCATTCAAAGTCGCAGACTTTACACTTGAAGTGGAAAGGGGTTAACGGCTAACTTCCAAATTGTAAATACGAAAACCGGAATCCTTTGCTCCCACGTTAATTTATACGCAAATGTAACGTGATTGTAATTTCTTTACAAATTATATTTCAAGGTTTTCAGTATCGGATATAGTATTATGATTTAACTTTACAGTTTAAGGCTACTTTTAATTTGCATTTAAGTTACAAATCAATGCTATCTGGTGTTTGTCTCAACCTGAAAATTCATCTTTAAATCATTCTCCATGAAAAGCAAACGAAGAAATTGGCTTCTTGGAATAATAATGATTTTTTTTTACTTTCAGATGAATGCCCAATGGATTCCGAGCCAGGGACTTGATGGGGCCAATGTAAGCGACCTTGTCGTTTTGGATACGACACTCTTCATTTGTGCAAATGGCAATGGTATATATTCAAAGGATCTGGACGGGGGAACATGGGCTCAAATCGCCCCGGTTGGCGGTCATTCTATTGTTAAGTGCCAGAATGCCCTTTTTACTTGGGGTTTTTACAATTGTTACCGTTCAATCGATCACGGAGTTACCTGGCAGGAAATGACTTCTTTATGGAATTCCGGGGCAATAACCTCATTGTGTGTTATTGACTCTTCCCTGTTTTTTATATCCCAATTTTTCAATGGTGAGGTGTACCGCACTGACGATGCTGGTAACACAATATATCCTGTTACAAATAACCTGCCCCCACTTGGATCTCCCACGGTCACGTCCGGTGATAGCGGCCTCCTGTTCTGTTACCAGAACTACCCTGATCACCACCTTTTCCGGTCCAGCAACAAAGGGATCACATGGGACAGTATCACGTTGTCCGGACTTCCTTCCGGTTCCTGTGATATTCTTACAATAGGCAGCCTGGGTTCAACTTTATGGCTTTCGGCCACAACCGGCATATACAGGATGAATTCTTTACAGGGGCCATGGACTTTTATCGAGGATTCCATTTGGCTCATGAGAATAAAAGTAATTAATGGAGTGTTGTTCGCAACAACGCAGACTCAAGGGCCGTACCGGCTTGATCCTATAACAAACCAATGGATCCAGGAAACAACGGGCCTTGAAAGCACCGTAACAAATGGTTTCTGTGTTGATGACAACTTGATATACCTCGCAACAGAGGCTGGTCCATATAAATGCGTCACTCCTTATACCTGGCTCCCTTTTTACCAGGGATTAAACCTGGCAACCGTGTCGGCCGTAACTGCACATAACAACGAAGTTTGGGTCGTAACCCCCAGAGGGAGCTTTATTTCCGCAGACCAGGGAACTACCTTTATTAAGCAGCCATTAACCGGTATGCCGAATCCAAGTAAGTTGATTCTTACAGACTCCTTGTATTATGCTCTTGCAAACGGATCTTTCTACTGGTCGCTTGACCATGGTTACACCTGGTCAAGGCAACACACCGGACTCCCGGAACCTCCTCAGGTACCGTTCCTATATTGCAACAGTCTTGTGCTGGATGCCGGCTACCTCTTTCTCGCCACCAATACAGGTTTGTACAGATCGTCCTGTGGCACCATTGTATGGTCAGCCGTTCCTTCTATCGGTTTCGGCAATGCACGCTCACTATTCC
>CAYLVY010000044.1:8777-27075 GCA_964387205.1 uncultured Draconibacterium sp. | reverse complement strand
TTTATGAACCAGTACATCGGACATCACCTTCCCGATGGTTATGAACCGCTTGATTATTACCATTACAACCGGAAACGGGATGCCTTGGTCCCGGCATATGAGGATCGGTTTGAGGTCTTAGGTACCCGATGACATCCCCCTGGCATAAGGGGTAATCTCCTGACCGGAAAAAATCCCTCGGATATATTTGTAATAACCGGTAATGCCGATCATGGCAGCATTGTCGGTAGAGTAAGACAGGGGCGGGATGTAAATATTCCAGCCATGACGTTCCCGTGCCTTTAAAATGGCCGCACGCAATCCGGAATTGGCGGATACACCCCCGGCTATGGCCACATGCAACGTGCGGATTTCAGGGTACCGCTTTTTCAGCTCTTCGGTGGCCATGATGACCTTTTCCATAAGGATATCAATGATGGTCGCCTGGATCGATGCACATAAATCCGTGAGATTGGCATCGATAAAGTCAGGATTGACCCTGAGCGCATCCCTCAGAAAATAGAGAAAAGAAGTTTTCAGTCCGCTGAAACTGAAATTCAGGCCCGGGATTTGTGGTTTCGGAAACTTAAACCGGTTTGGGTCGCCCTCAGCCGCCAGCTTATCGATCATCGGTCCACCAGGATAGGGTAGCCCCAGGATTTTGGCGGCCTTGTCGAAAGCTTCACCCGCTGCATCGTCAATCGTTTCGCCGATCACCTCCATATCAAAATGATCACGCAGCAGCACCAGTTGGGTATGACCGCCGGAAACAGTCAGGCAAAGGAAGGGAAATTCAGGTATGGGGTTATCCCTGCTATGGTTGCGAATGAAATGGCAAAGAATATGCGCCTGCATATGATCGGTTTCAATAAGCGGAATCCCCAGGCCAAGCGAAAGGGATTTGGCAAATGAGATCCCTACCAGCAAAGAACCTAAAAGTCCCGGCCCCCTTGTCACCGCCACTGCGGAAAGTACTTTTTTATCTATATTTGCTTTTTTAACAGCGGTATCAATGACCGGTATGATGTTTTGCTGATGGGCCCTCGAAGCAAGCTCAGGAACCACACCACCAAAATTGCGGTGAACCTCCTGACAGGCGGTTACATTCGACAATACCACATCCCGGTGAAGGACAGCCGCCGAGGTATCATCACAGGATGATTCAATGGCCAGTATATAAGGTTCATGCATAAAATTCCGGATCGATCAAAACAAGTGCAAAAATATTAATTTATTTGGTAACCGTGGTGATGGCACTGCTGATCACCCTGTATCTTGTTTTCAGAAGTACCACCGTGCAAACCCTGTTGGTCAGAGTGGCTGCCGATTATTTTTCGAAAACCCTGAATACGGAAATCAGGATCAAAGGATTCGACCTTTCTCTCCACCATGGTGTCCTGATCGAAGGCATATCTGTGCTCGATTATCGGCGCGACACGCTTTTCAGGGCATCGGAACTCGGCGTTAAGCCGGGAATGTACAGTTTCAAAACGAAAAAAATAAATATCCGGAACGTGCTGATCCGCGATGGGCTATTCCAGTTATTGACCCATAAAGGCGATTCTGCCATTAACCTTCAGTTTATACTGGACCACTTTGCTTCAGCCGATACCACCCCTGCCGATACCACCCCTTCCAAACCTCCCGCCATAACCCTGACAGCGTTGATCCTCGACAATGTTCATTTCCGGATGCAGGATCTTAATACTCCCGCAGAACCGGAAGGAATGGATTACAGTCATCTTGATATCAGGCAGATACAATTGGAGCTGAACAATATTTCCTTTGATGAATTCAGTATCCATGCCGTAATTCGTCATCTTTCCGCCAGAGAAAGTTGTGGAATAAACCTTCAGGGCCTCAGTGGTTCTTTTCAGGTGGGATCCAGGTTTATCAAAGCAAAAAAATTGCACCTGAAAACCGATCATTCCGACCTCTCCATGGATCTTGATTTTCTTTATGAAGATTGGAATGCCTACAACGATTTCCTCAATGCCGTCACCATCAAGGCAAGAATCGATTCCAGTTTTCTTGATATGCAGGATATTGGCTTCTTTGCGCCGGATCTTCACCCGATGGACAATAAATTTCATCTGAAAGGCAACATCCGGGGTACCATCAGTAATTTCAAAGCCAGAGACCTCTGGTTTCGCTTTGGATCGCAAACCAGTTTCAAAGGCGATATCAACATGATGGGATTGCCTGATATCAGCGAGACTTTTATAGACTTGAACATCAAACAGTTGGTTACAAATGCCGGCGACATTGAGGCAATTGTGCTGCCGGGTGATGCTGAAATTCCTGATATGCCCGGGTTGGTGGAGGATGCGGGAGTAGTATCACTGAAAGGGAAATTCACCGGGTTCTTCAATGATTTTGTGGCAAACGCCAACCTGAAGACCGCACTCGGCAATGTGGCTACAGATCTGGCGCTTTTCCGGCGGCCCGGCGATCCTTTGCTTCATTACAAAGGGAACCTAAGCGCTAAAGCGTTAAAGTTAGGGAAGATCAGCGGGAACGAATCTTTACTGGGCAATACATGTTTCAGGGCTGAGATCAATGGTAAGGGATTGAGTGCAGATGACGCCGATCTGAGCCTTGACCTGCAGATCGATTCCCTGGGTTTTAACCGCTATAATTACAGAAATATCAATGTATCCGGCAAACTGGCCGACAAAGAGTTCAAAGGAAACCTGGATGTCAATGACCCTAACCTTGACTTTCGTTTCATTGGTGATATCGACATGCGGGATTCCATTCCCGATGTTGATTTCCGGGCGGATATCGGGCATGCCCAATTGTTTAACCTCCACCTGCTGGAAAGAGATTCTGCCAATATTTTGAGTACCAGCCTGATTGTAAAGATGCGCGGGACAAATCCCGACAACCTGGATGGTTCAGTCAGTCTTAAAAACACTACCTATTATGAAGGTTCGAAATCGATCACACTCGACAACCTAGCGCTACAGACGAGACAAGATGCAAACAGGGCAAAAAGTTACCACCTTACCAGTGATTTTGCAGATGCTGATTTTACAGGCACATTTAACTTTTCATCGCTGATTCCTTCTTTGATAACATTCATCAATGGTTATATAGATTCATTTAACCTGAATTCACCGGTGGAGGTAAGCGCAAACACCTCCAACCAGGAACTTCAGTACAATATCCGGATCAAGGACTCGGAAGAGGTTACCAGGGTTTTTCTGCCTTTTATAAAAATCTCACCGGGTGCAGTGATCTTCGGATCTTTTGACGACCAAAACGGATCCCTTATTGTCCAGGGCAATGCTGAAAAAGTGAACCTGTCAGGTTTTGAGCTCAATAACTGGTACCTTCATGCTGAAACCAGCCGCGAAAACCTTGAGATACTGACAGGGGCACAATCCATTTATCCCGAAAAGAAAAAGGAAGAGGATTCTGTTATTATGAAGCTTGATTCGCTCCTGCTTATTTCGGATATCAGGCACGACAGCATCATCTATAACCTTAGATGGACCACCGGCCCGGACTCCAGTTTAATTGGCGGGTTAATCTCATTTGTCCATGATCCTTTAATCGAAATGAAATTCACCGACTTTGAAGTATATCTCGACCGGCAGTACTGGAATATCTCACCTCAAAACAGGATCATCATCGATTCCTCCCGAATAACGGCTGATAACCTGGTCTTCAGAACCGGAGAACAATATCTGAGTGTGCAGGGAACAGTCTCCGACCGGGACACGGATACCCTTACCCTGCGGTTTAACAAAGTAGATATTTCAAAAGTTGATAAGATACTGGGTCAAACTGCTGTTGACCTGGACGGTATCCTCCAGGGAAAAGTTCAGTTGGTGAATCCGTTCAATGACCTGATCGCATTGGCTGATCTGAAAGTGAACAAACTGACGTTCAACAGGGAGCTTCTGGGTGATGCCGCATTATATGTTGCCTATGATGCTCCCGAGTCGCGGGTAAATATCAACGCCGACATCCTCTACACCGGCAATATTGGCACCAATATTCCATTATCCCTCGCTGGTTTTGTTTCATTAAAGGAAACCTCACCGGTACTCAATCTCGATCTTAAGCTTAAAAACCTCAACCTGAAAATGTTCAATCCGTTTATTGCCGATTTTATGGCGGGATTGGCAGGATTAGCCTCCGGTGAAGTCAGGATCAGGGGCAATCCGGCCAAACCACTGCTTACCGGCCGGCTGGAATTCATGCGCACAGAGTTCAAACTGAATTTTCTCAATGTCCCCTATTCCTTTGCTGATGTGATCACCATTGATACCAATGCGTTTACCCTCAGAAATGTTACCCTTTACGACTCTCTCGGACATAAATCCCTGGTCAATGGAAGGATCACACATCAATCGTTCAGTAACCTTGCACTTGATCTGAATGTGGAAATGGAAGATTTTTCAGCTTATAACAATGGCTATTCCAGGGGCAGCATGTTTTACGGAAAAGCCAGGGCCTCCGGAACGGTCAAGGTTTCAGGCCCGGTCGAAAACCTCAGCATTGAAGTCAAAGCTACCAACGGAGGCAAAACCCATATTACCATTCCGATCGACCTGACCAGATCGGTAGGACGTGCCGACTACATTATTTTTGTGGATCCGGAACAAGACTCCATTCAGAACCTGCCTGATCAGACTCCGCGTGGAACTGCCAATACAGGTTTGTCACTGAACCTGGCACTGAGGATCAATGATGATGCTGAAGTAGAGGTCTTTTTCCCCGAGCAGCTCGGAAATCTCAAAGCTTCCGGGACCGGAAACCTGTTGATGACGATGACCCCATCCACCCCTTTTACACTTGCCGGTACCTACAAACTGACCAAAGGATTTTTTCTTTTCCAGTTGAAAAATTATCTCAGATTACCCATGTCGCTCCTTGAAGGAAGCTCCATCAGCTGGTCAGGCGACCCAACCGATGCCAATATATCCATCAGCGCGGTCTATAAAACCAAGGCTCCATTGAAAGGATTGACCACTGAAACTTCCCTGGAAAGTACACGGATTCCGGTCGAGTGTATTATCAGGCTGAGTGGTAAAATGATGAACCCGAACATCTCTTTCTCCCTGCACATGCCCAATGTGGAAGAATCGCTGAAGAACCAGGTCTACTCGGTGATCGATACCAATAATGCAGCGGTCATGACCGAACAATCATTCTACCTATTGGTACTCAATCAATTCAAGCCCGTGGTGGGGGGGACTTCGGCGGTGGATATGAGCGGGACCGCCTTCTCATTGGTCACTAATCAGTTAAGCAGTATGATCTCCCAGGTTGCTTCCAATGTCAGCGTGAACATGAATTATAAACCCGGAACCGCATCCACTACTCAGGAATTCGATGTAGGTATCTCAACCCAACTTTTTGATGACCGGCTGCTGATCGACGGTACATTCGGAATGAATGCCCAGTCGGCCAATACCCGCCAGACAAGCACGGTTGTGGGAGACCTGAATGTTGAATATATCCTGACCCGGAACCGTCGGTGGAGAGTCAGGGCTTTCAACCGGACCAATACGCTGACTATACTCAACAACAACGCACCTTACACGCAGGGCGTAGGGATCAAATACCAGCGTGACTTTTTCTCATTCCCTGAATTGCTGGGGATAGGGAGAAAAAAAGAGTAATACAAATTCAAAGACCGAGGAATGAAAAAAATAATCCGGATATACCTTGCCTGTTTCACGCTGATCTTTCCCCTATCGCTGCCAATCCTTGGCCAGATCACCATTGATCAGACTGATATGCCCTCTCCGGGAGATACCCTGCGGGTCAGTCAATCGATCACCATACCTCCCGGATTTGAAACCGGGGGGGATGATCAGGTTTGGGATTTTTCATCCCTGCAACCTGAAGGGCAGAGGGTTGAATCGTTTATTTCCGCTACGGCCACTCCAACCGCATATCAGTTCTTTTTCGTGATCCTGGGTGGAGCAAACATGGCGGCACCATTGAACATCCCAACCGTTTCAGGGTTCCCGGTTTCCGACGGATACACTTTTTTCCGCAAATCGACAGGCGCCTACCAGGATCTGGGAATGGCCGTTTCAATCCAGGGTTTTCCTGTTCCGGCCCGGTTTGACGTACCCGATGACCTTTATAAATTTCCGCTTCAGCCGGGTAATTCCTGGAATTCCCGCTCCGCATTTGAATTGCCTGTTCCCGACCTGGCTTATCTGTCGGTGGAAAGGGAGCGAACCACCATTGCAGATGGATGGGGAACACTCATCACACCTTTCGGGACCTTCCAAACCATCCGCCTGAAGTCTGAGGTAACGGAAGAGGATAGCATTTACCTGGATTCGATCTCCAATGGATTTAATATCACCAGGAATTATACTGAGTATAAATGGCTTGCAAAGGAGGAAGGTATCCCGGTTCTGACAGTAACACGGGAAGGAGCGATCGCAACCGCTGTTTACCGTGATATTCCACGCCAGATTGCCCCGGGAATTCCCCGGGCGGAATCGGCAGGGATTGTCATTTCCCCTAATCCGGCAAAGGAATCAGTATCTTTCACATTTCCTGCGGATTCACCTTTCGACCGGATAGTGATCATATCTGTCGACGGCCGGTTGGTGGAGAGCAGAACCATTCCTCAGGGTAAGTCAAGGCTGGAACTGAATGTCGATGGCTGGAGCGCGGGTTTGTACCTGGTTATCCTGTCCAACCGATCATTCCGGGCGACAACCAGGCTTTTGGTTTTACCTGATTAACCGACAAGAATATTCCAACGATGCCCTTTGTTGTGTACCGATCTTCCGCCGGCTCCGGCAAAACCTTCACCCTCGTGAAGGAATACCTGAAGTTATTGTTGAAGGATCCGCAGCAATTTCGTCATATTCTGGCAATTACATTTACAAACAAGGCTGCTAACGAAATGAAGGAGAGGGTGATTCGGGCACTGACAGCCTTTTCATTATGGGAGAGCTCCGTTGCAGCCAAATCGGACCGGATACTCCTTGAACGGCTGGTGGAAGAGACGGGTTTAACAGAAAAGGAGATTGTTCACCGTTCCAATACCGCGCTGGGGTTGATACTCCATCGTTATTCCGATTTTGCCATAGGTACTATCGATAGTTTTTCCCATCGGGTGATCCGTACCTTTGCCCACGATTTTCGTCTGCCGGTGCGCTTCGATGTGGAAACAGACAGTGATCTCCTGATTTCGGCAGCAGTGGAACTGGTACTTCAGCGTGCCGGGGAAGACCAGGAACTGACCCGTCTGCTGGTCGGTTTTCTTGAAACACGGTTGGAAGAGGAGCAGGGTTGGGATATTGAAGGTGTTTTTGCAAAATTTGCCCGCAATCTTATCAATGAGCTGGGCGTAGAAAATATCGAAGGGCTTCGGAACATCTCGATCGCACGATTTCAGGTCATCGCTGATGAATTGAGAAGGAATATCAATGAATTTGAACTTCAGGTTGTGTCAGAGGCGAAAGCGGCCGTCATGCTGATCTCGGAAAGAGGGATCAGCACTGCTGCATTTTATTACGGAGATTCAGGCATAGCGAGATATTTCAGTGATCTGGCGCGCAAGCGTATGAGGATTGAGCCTAACTCATATGTCAGGAAAACCGTTTCAGAAGATAAATGGACATCAGCGAAAGCTTCACCGGGGGAAATAAGGAACATTAAGGAAATCAGCGGAGCATTGACGCGGCATTTTGAAAATATAATGGAACTGTGGAATACCGGCGGGGCGATTTACAGGCTCCGGAAACTGATGTCCGGGACCATTTATCCTCTCGCAGTACTGAATGAGATCGGACAAACCCTCCGGCAATTTAAGGAGCAACACAATGTGGTGCATATCTCGGAATTCAATTCCCGCATTGCTTCCGTGGTAATGAATGAGCCCGTCCCGTTTATCTACGAAAGAATGGGGGAGCAGTATCACCATCTGCTCATCGATGAGTTTCAGGATACCTCCGTGTTACAATGGATGAATGTTGTTCCTCTTTTCGAAAACAGCCTTGCATCCGGTCACTTCAACATGGTGGTAGGCGATGGTAAACAGGCTATTTACCGCTGGAGGGGCGGAGATATCGACCAGTTTATCCTGCTACCGCGAATCAGTGGCAGTGACCAAAACCAACTGCTGAAATATCGGGAACAGGTTCTTACTGCTCACTATCAGGCGGAATCTCTCAATGCAAACTTCAGGTCCCGTACCGAAATAGTGAACTTCAACAATGATTTTTTTGGTTTTCTTTCAGAATCTTTACTGACAGAATCTCTTCATGCCGTTTATCACGATCTTGGTCAACAATCCAATCCTGCCAATACCGGAGGAATGGTAAGGATCGAGATTATCGGTACGGATCAATCCGTTCAGGCTGATGCCGACCCGATGACGGAGAGAATTTTTCGGATATTGTCTGAATGTGTGGCGGACGGTTATGAATGGCGGGATATGGCCATTCTGACACGCTCCAATCTGAAAGCAGCGCGCATTGCTGCTTTCCTTCTGGGTAAAGGGATCAATATTGTATCGGCAGAGTCGCTGCTCATCCGCAACTCCAAAGCTGTCAGGTTGGTTATGGCCATCCTTGCCCACCTTTTCAGGATGCAGAACGATATCGTGGAAGAGGAGATACGGCATTATTGCACACTCCTTGGGATTGACCCCGCTAAAGCCGGAGCGATCATTCAAGCCAATGATCTGGCACTACTGCCGGTATATAATCTTTGTGAAACGCTGATCCGTCAGCTTGGTTTGAATCACAAACCGGACGCCTTCGTCCTGTCATTCCTGGACGTGGTTTCGAAATTTTCCGGCCTATCCTCACATAATCCGGTCGATTTTTTAGAATACTGGGATGAAAACCAATTTGACTTTTCAATTTCGGTACCTGAAGAGTTAGATGCAGTCAGAGTTATGACTATTCACAAAGCCAAGGGCTTACAATTTCCGGTTGTGATCTATCCTTATGCAGATGAAAAACGCAGCAATGCACATCCCTGGCTTTGGGCTGAATTAGAACCTGATGTGGTACCAGGTCTCCGGACTGTGATCGTTAAAACCGGAAAGGCGATGGAAAATACCGCCCTTGAAGGTATTTATCATGAAGAACAGGAAAAATCGATGCTGGACATGCTGAATCTGTTATATGTCGCTATGACCCGTCCTGAGGATAGATTGTATGTTCTGACGGTTCCGCCGCCTGCAAAATCGGAAACCCTTGACTCTCTGCCCAAATTATTCCACTTTTATTTATCCGAAAAAGGGGTATTTCGGGAAGATCAGTCAACGTATCATTTTGGTTCTGAATTTGTTCCAAAACAGAAAACCAGTCACCCCGAACACCCGGCGACCCTGATCGATGAGTTTCATTTGCATGAATGGACAAACCGTATCAGGATCCGCAGCCGCTTTGCGACCGATGGTTACCACCAGGGAAAAAAGGCCGCATACGGAGATGTTTTCCATGCGGTCATGGCCTGGGTCAACACCGAAAAAGATGTGCCGGAAGCCATTAGCCGATCGGTTAAAACCGGCCTGATTTCCATTGAAGAAACTAGTGGATTGGAGTCTCTGATCCGGGGCATCATCGGCCATCCTCTCCTGAAAGGTTGTTTTGAGGCAGGTGCCGACATAAGAAATGAGCCGGAGATCCTGACCACTAAAGGGAGTTTTTACCGACCCGACAGGGTGGTAATCCGGCAAAATTCTGTGACAGTCATCGATTATAAAACCGGGGAACGGATGCCGGAACATGTTGTCCAGATCGAAGGTTATGCCGGTTTATTAAACGATATGGGCTACGATGATGTCAGGAGCCTTTTGGCTTATACTCATCCAAAAGTAGAGGTGGTACTGGTCAATTCAAATAAATTCAAATGATTACAGAAGAATTATCCAGATTGTTTAAGGAATATACCGGAGGCTGGCCGGTTTCGGTGCAACCCCAGCCGGGTTCAGGCTCAGGGCGGTCTTACTTCCGTATGCTGGGTTCATTTGGCCCATTGATGGGTGCTTTCAATGAAGATATCACTGAAAACCGCGCCTTTTATACATTTACCCGACACTTCCTCAAATGCCATCTCCCGGTGCCTGAACTCTTTTCTGTGTCGCCGGATGAGCGGATGTACCTTGTGCAGGACCTTGGTGATATGACCCTGTACAGGCTCCATGGATTGTCTTCAGGCGGCAACGGGAATCCCTCTCCGGAAGTGGGGGAACTGTATCGGAAGTCATTATCCTGGCTAGCCAGTTTTCAAATGGTTGCCGGCAAAGACCTTGATTATTCCGCCTGTTATCCGCGGCAGCATTTCGACCGGCAGTCGGTCATGTGGGACCTGCATTACTTCAAATATTATTTCCTGAAGCTCACCGGAATTTCATACAATGAACAGTTTCTGGAAGATGATTTCAATCGTTTGGCCGACCACCTGGGAGAGGCGGAATCAGGATACTTTCTTTACCGTGATTTTCAATCCCGGAACATCATGGTGAAGGATAAGGATCTTTTTTTCATCGATTATCAGGGGGGACGCAGGGGTGCGCTTCCATACGATGTGGCTTCTTTGTTATACGATGCCAAAGCTGATCTTCCGGAGGAATTTCGTGAAGAATTACTCACGCATTACCTGGAACTCATATCTACCGGATATGGAGCGGACACAGGGTCGTTTCTTCGTTATTATCCGGCTTTTGTGCTGGTCAGGATACTGCAGGCGATGGGGGCCTATGGCTTCCGTGGCTACTTTGAACGCAAAGCGCATTTTCTCCGCAGTATTCCCTTCGCGTTGCGTAACATTCGCCAGATTGCCGTTAAGCATAAACATCGTCTTCCTTTTCCGCTACTTCTGGATATCATTGATAGAATGACAGATGAAAGAGGCGGTGTTTTTCATCGGCTAGTTTCTCTTTCAGGCTCTGATTCCGTTCCGGAAGGCAAGGATGGGGAGAAGAGACAAGGGTTGTTGGTCAGGATCAATAGTTTTTCATACCGCAGATCTATTCCTGAAGACTGTTCCGGAAATGGCGGTGGCTATGTCTTCGATTGCCGGGCACTGCCCAATCCTGGCCGGCTGGACCTTTACAAAGAAAAAACGGGACTCGATCCGGAGGTGTCAGGTTATCTTGAGTCGTTTCCAGAGGTTGATGCATTTTTCAACCAGGCAGCGCTGTTGGTATATCAGAGTATAGAAAACTATCTGCAACGGGGTTTTCAACATTTGCTGGTCTCCTTTGGGTGTACCGGAGGCAGGCACCGTTCGGTCTATTTTGCCGACCGGCTGTATCGTAAATTGCTTGAAGATAACCGGATAAAAGTTGTAGTTCGACACACCGAACAGGAATCCTTATGAAAGGTATGATATTGGCAGCCGGCCTGGGAACACGGCTAAAACCCTATACCCTGTACCATCCGAAAGCGCTTTATCCTTATGAAGGCCGGCCGTTGATCTGGCATGCCATACAACACCTGCGTTCGGCAGGGATCAGGGAGATCATCATAAATGTCCATCATTTTGCTGACCAGATAAGGGCCTTTCTGAATCAGGACGAATTCAGGGATTGCCAGGTCACGATATCTGATGAACACGATTTCCTTCTCGAAACCGGAGGAGGTGTAAAGAAAGCAGCATGGTTTTTCAGGAATACCGGAGATTTTGTGGTAAGGAATGTGGATATTATTTCCGGTCTGGACCTGAATGCCATAATCCGCCACCATCAGGAAGGCAACCACCTGGCCACCCTGGCAGTTCGCCGGCGTCATTCGGGGAGGTATTTGTTGTTTGACAACGAAATGAAACTCTCCGGCTGGGAAAACCGAAAAACAGGAGAACAGCTGCTGGTGACGGACAACGGCATCCCATTACAGCCCTATGCGTTCAGTGGAATCCAGTGCCTGAACAGCCGGATTTTTCCCCAGATCACCGAAGAGGGCAGTTTCTCACTGGTCTCCCTTTACCTTCGACTTGCGAAAAGAGGTGAGATTTTCGGGTATCCCGAAAAAGAGGGATTATGGCTGGATGCCGGCAGCGGCTTTTCGAGCGGGACACAAAGTGGATGACTCATACCATCGACATCTGGGTTTACAGTTCAGGCATTTCTCAATCCTGCCGCCCTCCAGCGTTTTTATAACAAAGGAAGGATCGGCAAGTGTGGGCCGTCCGATTGCGGCAAAATCTGCCAAACCATTTGAAATCAGCCAGTCGGCCCGCTCCAGGGTTTTGACTTCATTGACGATAATGACCGGAATATGGACCAATGGTTTGATGACGGTTCCGCCATACACAATCCAGTTAAAATCAAATCCTTTAGGCGGACGCGGAAGGTTTTGTAACATGCCGCCATGGGAAACATGCAGCAGGTCGATCCCGGCCTCCTCCAGGTATCTGGCGATCTGGATACCATCGTCCAATGTTGGTGCATTGGCACCAAGCCGGTACCCGATGATGAAATCTGGTCCGCATTGCTCTCTGATCGCGCTGATAATACCATGTGCGAGACGCAGGTTGTTTTCCTGTGAGCCGCCGTATTCATCGCTCCTTCGATTGAAAGCCGAAGAGGCAAACTGATTCAGAAGATAGCCATGTGCCCCGTGGAGTTCCACTCCGTGAAAACCGGCTTTCTTCGCCCGGGAAGCACCACAGATGAACGCATCGGCGGTTTCCTCCACCTCCTTGATGGTCATCGCTGCGGTACGGGGATCTTCGGCATTTGCCGATGGGCCTTTGGCGACAGGATGAACATCGGAACGTGTTACCAGGCCTGCATGATGGATCTGAAGTAATGAAAGGGCACCTTTCTGTTTTACTGCGCCTGCAATCCTGGAGAGGCCGGGAATATGATCATCCGACCAGACACCAAGCTGACCGGAAGAGAGCCTGCCGTCTTTCATGACTGCAGTTGCTTCAGTGATGACAATTCCTGATCCTCCCCGGGCAATCTCCGCATAATGTTCCACATTCCGGTCACCGGCAAATCCATCACCGGGTGCATAACCAAAACATACGACAGGAGGAAACACCACTCGGTTTCTGACCCGATGTTTTTTCAAAGTAAATGGACTGGATACCGCTTGCATAGTTGATGCGTTTGAATTGCGAAGTACGGAAAAAATCCGAAAAATTTCACAGTTTATTTACTTTTGCCTGTAGTTGTATCTGCCATGGAACCTTTTTTGCAACAGGTAGCCCGTTATCTGGTCCGAACTTTCCCTGACCGGCCTGAGACAGTGTGCGTGGTGCTGCCAAACCGCAGGGCAGGGTTGTTCCTCCGCCGCTATCTGGCGGAAGTCCGAAAACCTCAGATATCATGGTCACCCGCTTTGCTTTCCGTAGAAGACTTCTTTGTCACCCTCTCCGGAATGCAACTAGTTGACGATATGACCTTGCTCTTTGAACTCTTTAAGGTCTTTGCTGATCCCGGCGAAACCAACAGTAAAGATCCGTCTGAATTTGTCCGCTGGGCGCCGCAATTGCTGCAGGATTTCAACGATATCGACCAGAACCTGGCCGATCCATCCTCTGTTTTTCGTTCGCTGTCAGAAGCCAAAGCATTGAGCGTCTGGAATGTGGACGGTCGTCCTCTCACTCCATTTCAGACAGGGTACCTTCGCTTTTTTCAAAGTCTGGGACCCTGCCACCAGGAATGGTCCTCCGGACTTTTTAAAGCCAATATCGCCTCCGGCGGAATGATCTTTCGTTATGTCGCCGATCATATTGAATCGATTGAGGCCAAATTGGTATGGCAGCATGTCATATTTGCAGGGTTTAATGCCCTTACACGTGCCGAGGAGAAGGTGATGAACCATCTCCGCCGGGTTGGAAAAGCCTCGCTATTATGGGATGCAGACCGGTATTATGTTAAGAATCCGTTGCAGGAAGCAGGGATCTTTTTACGGGAATCCTTCGACCGGTGGCCGGTTAACGAGATCCGGTGGCTGCAGGATGATCTCCTCGCATCCGAAAAAGATATCACGATTGTAGCCCTGCCCGACCCTCAGTTGCAGGCTCGTTATTGTGGACAGATCCTCCGCCGGTTGGCTTTAGAAAAGCCGGTTGGCGAAACAACGGCCGTTGTGCTGATGGACCCATCCCTGCTGATCCCGGTTCTCAGCGCAATTCCGGAAGAGATCACCGATATCAATGTCACCGCCGGTTTACCCCTTCGGCAAAACCCGCTGTATGGATTTTTCGAAGATCTTTTCGCCATGCATACGGGAGCCGGAAGAGCCACCAGGGCCCAGGCAAACCGGAATCCCTTGTTCCATTATTCCGCAGTGTTGAAATTGCTGACAAATCCCTATACCCGCTTGCTGGCAGAAGGATTTCTGAAAGGGGATACAGAGCCGCTGGAGGATACGCTCAAGGCGGTCCGCTATGGCCCGATGGCCTGCCTTGGTATCGATGACATTATGGGAGAACAGGCAGGTCTGTTCGGGCAACCTCTGATTTTTCTGAAACCATTGTTCGAACAATGGAGCGATCATCACACTGCATTGGCTAAACTGAAACAGATTTCGGAACTCTTTCCTGCTGCTGTCAGTCTGATGCAGGAAAAAAAGAATGCCTATTCGTTTGAACTGGAATATGTCAATGCTTTCCTCGATCTGTTCCGGCAACTGGAAGCTTGTCTGGCCCATTCCGGTCTGGATATTCCGATCCTGCTCCTCAAAGATCTGTTCTCTCAGATGGTCAGTCAACGCACCCTTCCTTTCTCAGGTGAACCCCTGAAAGGACTTCAGATCATGGGCATGCTGGAAACGAGAACACTGGATTTCAATAATCTTATCCTGCTTTCCTGTAACGACGATCTGCTTCCCGGAACATCCCGTCAATCTTCGTTCATTCCGCACGATATCCGACACGCATTTGGCTTGCCTGTGACCCATCAGAAAGATGCTGTCCAGGCGTACCATTTTTACAGGCTTCTGCAGAAAGCTTCCAGGGTGTGGTTGCTATACAGCACGAAAACCGATATGCTGGGTGGCGGTGAACAAAGCCGCTACCTTCGGCAGATATCCCGGGAGTTGCCACTAGCGAATCCCCGCATCAGGATCCACGAAGAGGTAGTGGCGGTACCCATCCCCGAAACCGGTTTGCCTCCCGCAATCAAAGTGGAGAAGGATCAGGCTGTTCTTAAACTTTTAAAAGAAAAAGCGCATAAGGGTTACGCTCCTTCAGCACTCAATATTTACAGGTCATGCCCGCTGAAGTTCTGGTATTCAGAAATTGCACGAATCCGGGAACCCGATGAAATGACCGATACCATCGATCCTGCCATTCTGGGTCAGACGGTCCATTCAACCCTCGAAACTTTGTACAGGCCACTAAAGGGAAAAATCCTAACGCCTGATAACCTTAACCACTTGTCATTGCTGGTGGAAAAAACTGTCCTTTCTGCCTTTGAGAGCAAAATAAAGGGGATAGGAGCCATGACCGGCCGCAACCTCCTCCTTGCCAATGTTGCCAAATGGCTTGTCAATTCAATGATCAGGTATGATAAACAGCTCTGTGAGACAGCAGGAGCGAAAGGTTCCTCACGTGCCGTTCTCTTTCTGGAGGAACCGGTTGAAACTTTCCTGAATGTTTATCTCGGTAATGAGCAGGTAAACCTTCGCTTAAAAGGGATCATCGACCGGGTTGAATCGCAGAACGGTGGCTGGAATATTATCGATTTTAAAACCGGAGCCGTTGACACGGGAAATCTTAAAATAGGGGAGTGGGAACAATGCCTGAACGACCCCAAAGTGGATATCGCATTTCAACTTCTGACCTATAGTTACCTGCTCGCTTGCAAATATCCTGAAATCAGTAGTTTAGCGGCAGGAATAATCCCTTTAAGAAATATTTCAAAAGGTCTGATGACTGTCGAGATACCACTCTCCTCCGGTGGAAAAAATCCCACTATTTTGCCTGCAGGCTGGGTCGATGGATTTCTGCCAGTTCTCCAGCGACTGGTTGACGAAATCAATGATGTGGACAAGCCGTTTGTTCAGACAACCGACCTGCGGAATTGCAGGTATTGTCCCTATCTGTCTATTTGCGGCCGTTAAATTCCTTTTCGCCGAATACGGCAGCTTCGTAAGTATAAATCTCGGCATCTTTCCATCCGTCCCACCCTATGCCCGCCTTGTCGCGGGAACAATGTCCCAGAAATTCTGTGGTATTCCATCCGGTTTCGGTGGCTACCTGTGGCAGAAAAGTCCCTGATGCATATCCTTTCTTAATGTAAATACCATGCTTCCCCGGTATGATCTCATTGGTCGATTGGATTTTTTTCATCGGGGACAGAACGGATATCTCTATCTCCAGGGTAGAGAGTTCTTTCAGGGTGACCGGTGAGAACCGGGAATCCTGGGTAGCAGAAGCGACCGCCATTTTACCCACAACCTCATAAAGGGGAATGTCGCCATGGAAACTGCCGATGCAACCCCTCAATTCCCCGCGTTTTTTGAGTGAGACAAAAGCACCCGCATGCATCGCGAGTTTTCCGCTGTAATCCTGTTTATTGACTTCGGGGAATCCCTTGCCTCCGAGGTATTGCTCCAGCGTTTTCCTGGCGAGGGAAAGAAGTTTTTTTTGTTCCTCCGTCGTAAAACTGAATGGCGTCGATTGTCCGCTGACTACCAGTGACCAGTACCCAACCACACCCGCTTTATCCCCGTATGGAGAATCACCTGAGTTTTTGTACTGAACCGGACTGATGCTCAAACCTTCCGTTTCCCGGACTATTTCCAGCAGGGTCAGTACCGATGTCCAACTGCAGAGGTTGGTGGACAGATTGGGAATCTCCTTTTTCTTATAGTTTTCCAGAAAACGGGTCAGATCTTCCGGTGATCCGGCCACAATGGCTTCACAGGTTAGTTGATCCGCTTCCACGGCATCCGTATAGGAGGGATAGTGTGAAAAATCGGTGGAAATCACGAACAGGTTTTTCTCTGTAAAGTATGGTTTCAGGGCCCGTGCAATTTGCCGGCAGGTTTGTTCCGACTGTGTTCCCACTACGATCGGGATCAGCATGAAGCCTGGTTTCAGATGGTATTGCAGGAAAGGAACATGCACTTCCGTGCTGTGTTCTGTTCTGTCGGCCTGAGGATGATAGCTGAAGAAACGGCTGTCCCGGATCAATTGTCCGGCAATGGTCTTATTCACTTTCACCCTGCCCAGGGGTGTAATGTAATCCCCCTCGGTGTAAACAGAAGCTCCGTCGAAATGGTGCTGATGGCTGCTGGCGATCAGGAAAACATTGTCGTACGTTTTCCCCGGATCAACCTGGTTGTATCCGCTGGCTGCCACCTCGCCTGAAAAAACATAGCCGGCATGAGGGGCTATCAGTGCCCTGACATTATCATGGGCCCTGGGTTTTGCCTTTGCAAACAGGGATTGAAGTGTACTCCGGAGCTCTGTCCCGGTTCCCGGATAAAACCTTCCTGCTACTGCCGCTTTGCGATCACCCGGCCCGGGCGCCTCCTGGGCACAACCGGCATGGTCATTATGCATGAAATATATCATGGCGAAGAGAAATAGTATACATCGGTTCATGTTTTGTAACTTTACCAAACAGAATTGTAAAGATACAAAATGTCGGGGAAAATTTTAAAGCATATGCCCCTCTTTGCCCTGGGGTTTCTGTCCATAGGCTTCCAGATTTTTCTGCTGCGGGAATTTTTAGTTCTCTTTCAGGGTAGCGAACCTGCCTTGGGCATTGCTTTAACCGCATGGATACTCATCACAGGGACAGGTGCATGGGCAGCAAGGTATCGTGGGTCACTTTTCCTCCGAAAAAAATGGAATGTAATGCTGATTTTTTTTACCGGATTGCTGCCTGTTCCCATGCTTGTTTCAGCCAATATATTGACAATGTTATTAATACCACCGGGAACCCACCCCGGGCTGGTGCATATGATCCTTATCATCGCTGCTGTTCAGGTACCTTTTTGCCTCCTCTCAGGATTTACCTTTATTGTGTTGTCCGCCGCCTCAGAGAATGTCCCGGTATCACAACCATATGGCATTGAAGCCGTCGGAAGTGCCGCTGCCGGCCTGATCATTAATCTCCTGCTAATTTGGCATGCCGACAACCTTCAGGGTGTCTTCGGATTGTCTGTCGTCTGCCTCTGTATTTGGATGGTTTACCGGCTCCTCAGTCAGGACAAGGGAAAATGGCGAACCATCATGGCAGTACTTCTGGTCTGTGTATCGCTCGGCGGCCTTACACATATCGGAGAGCAATGGTATGACAGGCCTTTCATGGAACAGGAGGTGATCGCCCGTCATGAAACACCTTATGGCAGGATCGTGATTACCCGTGCCGGGGACCAACTGAACTACTATGAGAATGGGCTGTTAT
>CAYLVY010000044.1:0-8767 GCA_964387205.1 uncultured Draconibacterium sp. | reverse complement strand
AAATGAAATAGCCAACGAGGAACAAGTGCACTACGCCATGGCCCAGCACCCATCCCCGGGAAATGTCCTTGTCATTTCCGGTGGTTTCGCCGGTCTGATTTCCCAGGTGCTCAAATATCAGCCAAAACGGATTGACTACCTGGAACTTAACCCGTCCCTCATCCATATCGCACGCCATTATACCCGGCAACTTTACCATCCCGCAGTGCATGTGCATCAGGGAGATGCCCGCAATTTTCCAGACCCCGGATCCAACCCGTATGATGTTGTACTCGTGAATATTCCTCCTCCGGATAACCTGAGATTAAACCGATATTATACCGTTGAATTCATCCGAAAACTCAAACTATCACTGAACCCTGGAGCAGTAGTTTTGTGGACCTTTCCGCGTTCGGGTGATTATCTGGGGGAGAAAAGCCTTCACCTGCTCCGGATTTTCGACAACACGGTAGCCGGACAATTTGGCCAACGACTGATCATCCCCGGGAACAGGCTTTTCTTTCTGGCTTCCGATTCAACCCTGTCCATCGATATACCAGCCCTGATCCGTCAGAAAGGGATTGAAAATATGTATGTCAACGAATACTATCTCGATATCATGGGAATGGATCACCAACGTCAAAAAATGCAGGAACTGATCAATCAACACCCTGAAACTAATATCAATACCGATTATAAGCCGGAAGCAGTATGGTATCAGTTGCAGCACTGGCTCGCCTATTATCATCTTAACCCATTATTCTTGCTGATTCCCATGGTCGTGATCACGCTTTTATTAATGCTTTCGCTCAATCCTGTGAATGCAGGCCTCTTTTCCGGCGGATATACGCTGGCTGCAATGGAAATGATCATACTTTACATGCTTCAGATTCACACCGGATATGTATTTCTGCTGATCGGTATGGTGGTAACACTGATGATGGCCGGAATGGCAGCAGGATCGCTATTGTCTATACGTATCCTCAGGCAGAAAAGAAACCATTTTATTTTGCTTCAGTTGATAACCGGAACCCTCCCGGTTTTACTCGTTTCAGCTCCCCTGACGATGAAGGAAAACCCGTCAACCCCGCTTTTCGCCATTGCTGTAATCATTCTGTTTGCTACGGGTATTTCTTTGGTGGCCGGTATGTCCTATCGCGCAGCTGCTGCGTTGTCGGAACAGAATCCTTTGGTCAGCAGTGCAAAACTCTATTCCGCCGACATGTTCGGTGGTGCTTTGGGCTTGCTGTTTGCTACATTTATCATGGTTCCGTTATTCGGAATGATGTCGTCGGCCTGGATATTGTTGGTTATGAATGTATTGACTGCTTTTATCGCCCGGCTGAGGATTTCTTCGTAATTTTGTTTTCAGGAGAGGGGTTATCAGATATGCACCGCAGAAGAAATCATTCATCACGCAGGAAGTTTCTCGGACAGGCCGCGGCTGGTTTAGGGTTGCTGGCCCTTCCGTCCCGGGAGCTGTTATCATTGAACATTCATCCTATGGAAAATTCGAAATCGCCTGCCGCGGGACCGCTTGGCCGCTTCAGCAAAGAATCACCCTATGCAGTGGCAACTCCCAAAGGGATCAAATGCCAGATTTGCCCCAATAACTGCATTCTCAGGGAAGGGCTTGAGAGCATCTGCCGTACACATCAGGTGAAAAATGATAAATTGTACACCATCGCATACGGCAACCCTTGCTCTGTCAATGTCGATCCCATTGAAAAAAAGCCGTTATACCACTATCTGCCTTCCTCACGTAGTTTTTCCATAGCCACTGCCGGGTGCAATTTCGCCTGTCTCAATTGTCAGAACTGGGAAATCTCACAGGTCAGTCCGAGAGAAACCCGAAATGTGGAACTATTCCCTGACCAGGTGGTCGAAGAGGCATTGCAAAACGGATGCAGGTCTATCGCTTATACCTACTCCGAGCCCATTGCTTTCTACGAATATATGTACGATACCGCCAGGATTGCCCGCGGAAAAGGGGTTAAAAACCTGTTCATTTCCAATGGTTTCATTAACGAACAACCATTGAAGGATCTTGTCCGGTATCTCGATGCTGCCAATATCAACCTGAAAGCGTTCGATGATGAGACTTATGCCAAATTGAATGGTGGCAGTCTGCAACCTATTCTCAATACTCTTAAAATATTAAAAAACAGCGGCGTATGGTTAGAGATCACCAACCTTGTGGTACCCGGCTGGACAGACGACCTGAACAGGATCCGGGAGATGACATTATGGCTAACTGCCAATGGATTTCAGGACACTCCGCTTCATTTCAGCAGGTTTCATCCTTTATATAAACTGACCAGTTTACCTGCAACCCCTCAGTCGGTTCTGGAAAAGGCCAGGGAAATTGCACTTAAATCGGGGATCAGGTATGTTTATATTGGCAATGTTCCGGGTCATCAGGCAGAGAGTACCTATTGTGCATCCTGCCGGAAAATAGTTCTGGAACGGAAAGGCTTTGTCATTCGCGTCAATAATATGCATAATGGAAAATGCAAACATTGCGGGGCCCCGGTTGCAGGAGTCTGGGATTAGAACCGATCCTTTGCTTCTTTCATATTTATTTTCAACAGAATGGGAAGGTGATCCGAAAAGCCTCCGAGGTATTTTGGACCTGAATAAGTTCGTTTCAGTTTTAACCCAAAATATTGCTGGTCTTCCTCCATCAGAAATGCTGCCCTGACCACAGAGGCGTGATCAGCGTTGGTTCTGAGCCCTGATCTTCCAGACAACATGGCCCCTGATACGATAAACTGATCGAAGGTGCTCCATTGATCCCGGAACTTCAAAGTCCCTTCCCGCCGGAACTGATTCCGGATCCCCATCAGATTGTACAAGGCCCCAGATCGGATGTGGGATGCAGCGTTTTTCGCTCCAAGGTGCAGGGAAATGCTCAGATCTTCGGGCTCATCATTCAAATCACCCATGATCACGATATTGGCAGTGGAATCCAGAAGGAAAAGCGAATCTACCGATCGACGCAGCAGTTCTCCCGTGTAGTTTCTTCGTGGCGCAGAACCTTGCTGGCCTCCGCGCCGGGAAGGCCAGTGGTTGATGAAAAGATGGAGTGTATCCCTGCCATGAACCAATCCTTTGACCATCAGAATATCCCTGGTCCTGACGGCGGTATCAAACGGGAACCGCACCGATACCGCTTTTTCAGATAACACTGAGAAACAGTCGGACCGGTAAAGTAACGCCACATCTACGCCCCGGCGATCCGGCGACTCATGATGGATGATCTGGTATTGCCCCTTCATCAGGATGGCATGCCGAACCAGTTGACACAGTACCATCCGGTTCTCCACCTCGCATAATCCGATCAGGTCAGGAAGAGCCCAGCCGGCAGCAATGCCCAGCGTTTTGGACAGGTGTTCTATTTTTTTCCGGAATTTTTTCCAGTTCCAGTGTCTGGCTCCGCCGGCGGTAAACTCCTCATCGTTGGTCAGGCTGTCATCAAATGGATCATAGAGGTTTTCAACATTCCAGAAAACGATGCTGACAACTTGACTATTGTTCCGTACACTTTCTTCTGTGGCACGATTTTCGTTATAATTTAATGCACAATAAGTTCTTTGACCGAATACGTAATGTAAATTTTGTTGCGGCAATAAAATCAACAATATCAATATGTTGAAAATTGTACGTAACCTGAATGCAACCATCCTGGTAATTTCTTTGTCTCTTAATCAGGTTTGATGGTTAAAGGTCATATTGAAAATACCGGATTTAACTTTTTTTTAACAGGTGGTTAACAGTTTTTAACAAGATGGCCGGAAATAAGGATACCGCAACTTCGTTTTTACATGCAATGATCAGACAGGATGTTTAACTATCAACCAAACTAACGAACATGAAACGAATAGCAGGATTGTTTTTGATCGCACTGGCCGGTGGCGTAATCGCACTAGGGCTTAATAAAGCTTTTGAAAATAAGAATGTGATTTCCCACAACCGTCCGCAGGGAATACCTGTCGTACCGGTAAGTTATAACCCTTCTGCCTCTTTCAACCTGCCCGATTTTGAGCAGGCTGCATCACTATCAGTGCATGCCGTGGTACATATAAAATCTGAGTTTCAGAAGAAAAGCCTGGTATATGATGATTTCTTCGAATTTTTCAACTTCGGAGGCCGTCCGCAGCCCAGAGAATACACCACTCCTTATACAGCAATGGGCTCCGGGGTTATCATCTCCGGCGACGGATATATCATCACCAATAACCATGTGGTGCAGGAAGCGGTCAATGTTTCAGTTACCCTGAACGATAAACGTGAATACAAAGCGGAAATAGTGGGAACCGATCCAAGTACCGACCTTGCCCTGATTAAGATCAACGAATCAGGGTTGCCATTTCTTTCTTATGGTAATTCTGATGATGTGAAGATAGGGGAATGGGTTCTGGCTGTCGGCAACCCGTTCAACCTGACCTCGACTGTTACCGCGGGAATCGTCAGTGCAAAAGCGCGAAATATAAATATTCTGGGATCAAAAGGCGCCATTGAGTCTTTCATACAGACCGATGCAGCCGTGAATTCCGGAAACAGCGGAGGTGCACTGGTAAACACCCGGGGAGAACTGATCGGGATCAATGCCGCCATTGCCTCGGGAACGGGATATTATACCGGCTACAGTTTTGCGATCCCGGTCAATATTGCCCGGAAAGTAGTCAACGATTTTCTCAAATTTGGAAAAATTCAACGGGCATATCTTGGTATCTATTTCAGGGAAATCGATGACCAGTTTGCAAAAGAAAAGGGTTTCTCCGACCTTCGGGGAATTTATGTGGATGATGTCATTCAAAGCGGAGCGGCTGACAAGGCCGGGGTCCAGACTGGTGACGTGATCATCAGGATCGACAATATTTATGTTAATGGCAAAGCGGAACTGATGGAAGTGATTGGCCAGAAAAATCCAGGTGACAGAACATCCGTGCTGGTCAACCGGGAAGGGAAGGAAATCGAACTCGCTCTGACATTACAGAGTGAAGAATCCAAAACAATCGCAGAAAACAGTTCCAGAGTCGTATTGCACGGGGCTACTTTTGAGCCTCTCTCCGATGCCGAAAAGGCAAAATTCAATATTGACTATGGCTTCAAAATCGCCTCACTCGGATCAGGAAAACTGAAGAATTCCGGGATAAGGCAAGGGTTTATCCTACTTGCCGTCGACAGGAAGCCTGTACAAACAATTCAGGATTTAAGACAATCGCTCTCCGACCAGAGAGGTGGTGTGCTCCTCGAAGGAGTATATCCCAACGGTCTGAGGGCTTACTATGGAATCGGATTATGAGACAATTAAAAATATCCAAATCAATCACCAACCGCGACACCGCCTCCCTTGACCGGTACCTCAGCGATATCGGCAAGGAGGGGATGGTGACGGCGGATGAAGAGGTGCAACTGGCCCAGCGTATAAAGATGGGCGATCAGAATGCCCTGGAAAAACTGTGCAAGGCAAACCTGAGATTTGTGGTCTCCGTTGCCAAACAGTATCAAAATCAGGGGCTCAGCCTGCCTGACCTGATCAATGAAGGGAATGTCGGACTTATTAAAGCCGCCCGCCGCTTCGATGAAACAAGGGGATTTAAGTTTATTTCCTATGCCGTGTGGTGGATCCGCCAATCCATCCTCCAGGCCCTTGCTGAGCAGTCCAGAATCGTGAGACTACCACTCAACCAGGTGGGGTCCATGAGCAAAATGTCGAAAGCAACCATTAAACTGGAACAACAGTTTGAAAGAGCTCCCTCAATCGACGAACTGGCCGCCGAACTGGAATTGCCGGAACACAAAGTAGCGGAAACCCTGAGAATGTCGTCCAGGATCCTCTCCATGGATGCTCCTATCGATCAGGACGAGGAGACCAAACTGGTGGATGTCTTCGTCAACGAAGATACCCCAGGGACCGATGAAAACCTGATCCGGGAATCCCTGGCTAAAGAGATCCAGCGATCACTTTCTACCCTTGCAGACAAGGAAAGGGAAATCATCAACATGTTCTTCGGGATCGGTGTGCCGCACAGTTATACACTCGATGAAATCGGATCCAAGTTCGACCTGACAAGGGAACGAGTCAGACAGATCAAGGAAAAGGCGCTCAGAAGGCTGAAACACTCCTCACGAAGCAAATTACTCAAGTCGTATCTGGGTTGACCTGCAGGTCTCTCAGATCCCCTGTTGAAAAAATGTTGAAAAAAGAACCGGGATTTTTTAATCAAATTATCCCGCTGTTTCTCTTTTTCCGTAATTTTGTCTTGTTAAAATTTTATCAATAATGAGATTTCGACGTAAATCGCTGATTTTTTGTGCCACTTTCATGATTGGATTGGCTGCAGCGGTGTTGTCGGTTGGTTCACTGGTCAATTTCCACCAATACAAAATTTGGGGCAAACCTTTGCTTCAGGAGATGATCGGATATAAACGCGACAATGAAAGTGCGGTGAAATCCATTGAGATAGGGAGTTCTTCAGATAATATCTCCGGGTTTACTCCAGGCTTTTATTTATTGCCGTCCGGCAATAACGCAGGATACCAATTATTCCATTTAACAGGGTTTCTGCTGAACCCGGATACGGGCCACCCTGCCGTATCCTCCATTTTATGCCCCTTCCCGGCACTCCGCGCACCGCCGCAATCCTGAATGATCATTAAATGCCACATTTTTTACTCCTGAAAAGGAGTGAATTTATCTTATTGCATTCAGGTACATTACATTAAAACTTCTGATTATGAACAAAGTCTGCACCACCTTTATGGTTACTCCCGTAACCCTGATTGTTTACCTGCTTTTAACCATATCCTCCCGCGCCGGAGCCGACTCGGTCGTTATGGGCCCAGGTTACACCGACGAAGTCTATTACAGTTTTTCCCAGGGTATTGTAAAAGTTTCTCCCCGCGCCGGCTGGGATATTGCTTTCAGGACAAAAAAAATAACCTCCTCCATCCTGATCAACGATGGCAACGGTGTAGTGCTTTACACCTATCCCAAATCAGATACATCCGGCTGGGCAACCATGGATACTACCGGCCTTTCATCATGGACACCGATGTACAACGACCCTTATAACTGGGAAAACGGCGCTTTCGGAAGAAATGCGACAAGCGGTTTTGACTATGGTTGGGGTGTTTATAACCTCGCTACCCATAACCTTACCGGTGATTCATTGTATATCATTAAACTTCCGGAAGGATCAGGATACCGCTATAAAAAGTTGTGGATGGTCAGCAAAAAATCGGCCGCGAATATCTATCGCTTCAGATATGCAAACCTGGACAATACCAACTATAAGGAAGCAGACCTGGACCTCAATCCTTTTGTTTCCTCCGATTTTTACGGCTACTCTCTGCTAACGGATCAGGGGGTTAGTTTTCAACCGGATAAGGCATCCTGGGATATCCTTTTCACAAAATATATGTCGGAACAGCCAAATGGAACCCCTTATATTGTGGTGGGTGTGCTGAATAACGATACCGTCAGCTCCAAGAAATTTCATCCGGTCGCACCCGGTTACAACGATTTTGGCGCCGGTATATGGGATTCCACCCGTTCATCCATTGGATGGGATTGGAAAAGTTTTGACATGAATTCGTTTTCATACCGGATTGTGGACTCTTCCGTTTATTTTGTAAAACGAAAAAGCGAAGATATTTACAGGCTTCTGTTCACAGGATTTACCGGAACCATGTCGGGTATAACACGGTTTACCTCAGAAAAAGCAGCCGCAGCGGGAATGACCCATACAGCAGAAGTTCTTGCGAGCCTGCATGTGTATCCTAATCCAGCCGTTAATTATATTCACATCGATCTTCAACATATTTCATTGCCAATACTTTCTATTACCCTTACAGATCTGTCAGGCAGACAACTCCGTGCAGATCGTCCGGAAGGGAAGGGGATGAACCCTGATATCTATACCCTGGATGTGACCGGCGTGCAAACCGGGACCTATTTGGTAACCGTGGTGACCGCAGCATCATCATCGGTTGCTAAATTATTCATCAACAGGTAGATATGTTTAAAGGCCTCCTCAGCCTGATTACCGGATCACTTTGTCTTCTGGCCGTAACAGTTTCCTACGGCCAGAAGACTTTTATCAAAGTTATCGATCAGAAAACCCGTGAACCGATCGGATTCTGCCATGTATGCCTTGAGGGGACAAAAACAGGCGCTGCACGTTATCTCCTCACCTCCGCCGAAGGCCTGGCTGAACTGGATTGGAAGGAAAGATCGGTATTGGTGATCAGTTACGTGGGTTATAAAACCTATTCAGATACCATTGATCCCGGGAAACTGCTGACCATTGAACTGCAACCTGCCATTCTTCAAATGGAAGAAGTGGTGGTCACCGCGCAATACAGCCCTGAACGCGCCGATAAATCCATCTATCGTGTAGGGGTGATCAGTGCCCGTCAAATTGAGCAGAAAGCAGCCACCAATATGGCGGATTTGCTGAAAGACCAGCCTTCAATGCGGGTTGGCCAGGATGCCGTATTTGGTACTACCCTCAAAATTCAGGGACTCTCGGGCGAAAACGTGAAATTCCTTCAGGATGGTGTGCCCATGATCGGTCGCATGAACGGTAATCTCGATCTGACACAGATCAATCTTCACAACACCGGACACATTGAAGTGATCGAAGGCCCCATGTCGGTAATTTATGGCAGCAATGCCCTGGCAGGTGTCATCAATATTATCTCGAGAGAATCCACCAACTCCTTTCTCCATACCAGGGCCTCAGCCTACTACGAATCGGTGGGACAATACAATTTCAAC
>CAYLVY010000043.1:0-27541 GCA_964387205.1 uncultured Draconibacterium sp. | reverse complement strand
CACACATTGCGGGTTTTGTTTCAGGTCAATGTGAAGAAGGCTACCGGGATCGAGCATCCAGATGTCTGTTTCGGAAGGCATTCCCTGGAGGGCAGCATCCAGGGTCAGGGGATTTCCTGTCAGGTTTTTAACCAATAACCGGTAAGTTTGGCCATGGCCGACTGAATGTCGGGAATCGAGCCACCCTTCACGGGTTTGCGATATCCCGTCAGGGATCAGAAATCGCATGCCACAGGTTTCAAATTGCCCTGTCGGCATGGGAATGTCGCTGGAATCCCACCCCTCGTCAGCATATTCATCGAATCCAATCCTCACTGACCCTCTCGGTTGGGTTCCTTCTTTCAAACTGAAAATTACATCAGTATCCTCATGGATGGATTTGGATGTCACCATGGCTGATTTTGTATCGGGATCAGGAATATCTAGTTTCGACTTGCCTGTGGAAGCCTGATAGTAATATCCCCGGCCGGGTTTCAGTTTGTCAGAGTTTTCCCAGTAACCTTCCCATTCCCAGATTACTTGGTTGCCGGCCAGTCCATTGACAGATCTGATGTCGTCCCAATCCACATCCGAATCAAAAGGATTCGAAATTAGCGTCCATCCGCCGGGATTCAAAGCAACGGGGTAAGTTTTCGAAGTGCTGACGGTGACGGCACTGACTGTTTTATTAACGTTTATGGTATGTTCACTGGTTATCCAGAAAGCATTGCCTGGTTTGAAGGTGAAATCGGCCGTGCCATCGTATGCGATCATATAATTGCTTGCCTGGCCGTTATCCCTGAATGCGGTCCAGTTGGTACCCGGTGTACCTGTCATGATGCTGCTGACCGGAAAATTGGTCACTCCGGGGAAACCAATAATACGATAACTGGAAAGGTTATACGGGTCAGAGAATGAATAACTTTCATTGATGGTGATATTACCCGGCGATCCGGATGGTCGGCCATAGATGATAAATGGAAGTCCTTGTTTGTACATGTTGAGGGTATCCCCGAATATGTAATTCCATTCTCCATCGCTGTAAACCATAGCGTCGCCGGTGGTTGGCTGACCATTAACCGTAACCGGAACGCACCAGGGGCCTGAGGTGAGGCTTCCACTCGCCTGCCAATCTATATAATAACTTCCGGCAGGCAGGCTAAGGGAGGGGGTGGTGCAGGTATTCCGCATAATGGGCCGATCTGTGTTCAGGTAGTCATCGTTACGGTAACATCGGGTCCAGGCTGAGCGGCTTAGCCGGTTGGTCGTAAGATCTCCCCACAACACCTCGGATGAGTTTGATATTTGCAGGTAAGTGGCTGTGAAACTGCTGGTTTGAGATGAACCTGTCTGGTATTGAAAAAATACAACAGAATCTATGATCCAACCCTGTCCACTGACAGTGAAATCTTCCGAAGCGATCCTGTTCATGGAAGACTGATTGCCAAACCCGTAGTTCACCAGCGGAGTGACAAGGAGGCTGACGTCGGAACCACCGGGCCCGGCTCCGGGATGCGTGACAAACCCTCCGTTATTGAACAATTCATGCTGCGCTGTGGCCTGTTCCGTCGAAACTACGAACAGCGAAGCGATCAGGAGAAACAGGTAGAAGACTTTCATAGATGGCTGGGGTCATTTATTTAAAGATATCAATGTCCGCACGTCCCTTCATGGTCGGTGTCTGATTTCTTCCGTTATGCAACCTTTTTGCCCAATAGGGGACACCATTGACCTCATCGGCCACATATTGGTGCAACTCATTGGCGGTGATCACTTTATTGCGGTCAATATCGGCTTCTCCTTTAAGGCCTTTGAGGAAGAAATAGGTGTAAAGGCTTTGCCGCATATCGGGATACCAGTTACTGAGCTGATCGCCGGTACTACTGGTGAAAACGGTCATTTTTTCAGAGGTGACATCCTGATCTTTAAGCCGGATAGACACCGGACTGACATTTTTCAGCAATGCTCCTTTTTCACTGCCGCCCGAAAAACAGGCTTCGAGCACCAGCGTAACCTGGGCAATCTGTTTGTCGTCGATTAGTTTTTGCAGGTTTGACATCAGCAATTGAAGCGGATATCCATTGAGCGCCACACTGTTGGGGTCACAATCGACCGGCACGAGATACCCCTGGTTGGTGTTGGGGTCAGGCGCTCCGTGCCCTGAGTAGTAGATGAAAATTTCGCTTTGTCCTTTGACGGCAAAATTATAGAGCTGCCCCTTGAAATTGGCTTCGTTGCCAAAAAGGGTGAATAGATCCGATTGTCGGGCATTTTCTTTCAGAATGGTGTTTTCGTCCTTGTAGCCCAGTGCCCGGGTAACATAGTTTTTTACGATTCTGGCATCGTTGATGGCAAAATCAACGTCGGGTGCCATGTCATAATCCTGATTGCCAATGATGATGGCGATACCGTGTGGGTTGGGACGTGTTGCGGTCGGAATATTTTCTGCTATATCGAGTTTGAGGGAAGCGGCAACCGGGATATTCACCGGAACTGACTCTTTTGAGATGATAGCCAGTTCTTCGGGTTTTTTCTGAACCACATCAAAAGGCATGGTGTAGAATTTCTGTGTCCCATATTTCCCTGTACTTTCTTTCAGTATCAAAGTCATCGTGACCTCTGTCGTCCGGGCATTGGTAACCACCGAAGCAGTTATGTCCTTATACTCACCTGGTTTAATATCTCCCAGGTTGTATTCGGCCGGGACATCAATAGGTAAAACATTGACTCCCAGGCTTACTTCAGCTTTACAGCCAAAGGCGGTAGATTCGCCCCTGTTCTGTATCCGGAAAATGATATCTACAATTTCCCTCTTTTCAATTTTGCTGTTTCGGTTTTGATCCTGGATTACATAATCTACAAACTCGATGAGCGGAGGTTGAAATTCCCTGGTAGGGATGGTCAGCCTTATTTCAGGTTCGAGATCAAAGCCCCTGTATTCGAGTACTGCAATTTTCAGCGGTGTCTTTCCGCTTTTTACATCCTGGGTGGCTTTTACTTTTACATCAAATTCATGGGTACTGGCCGGTTCGATCCGGGATATTTTCGGGATTGGCGGGATTACCACCCCTGGATTGAATGTCTCCTGGATGAATTGTACTTCACAGCGTTCTGCGGCCATTTTGCCCACATTGGTAAGTTTAACATGGAATAGCCATTCTTCACCTGCATCCAGGTAGTTGTTATTGCTGGGATCGCTGAAGGTTACATTGGCCACCAGGAAAGGTGTCTGGTACTCCATTCCTCCACTTTCTGAAGTAGTGATTTTAACCGTTTCAGGCGTTTGGGTCGCCGATGGCTGCACCTTTTTTACCTGTTCTTCCGATGGAGAGGTTTGCGGTGGTTGTTCTTTTTTTGGAGTTAAAAGGGAACCGGATTTACTCCTCCCGGTGTTTTGTTGTGCATATAGATTGATCACGAGGAGCACTGAAAGCAGGATGATGACAGTTCGTTTCATGGTGATATATTTAAGGTCTGGCCGGGACCGGGAATGCCCTGGGGGTTACCTCTTCCTTTTTATTGGTCAGCATAAGAACAGCCGCGGTTCCGCCACCGGCAACAACCGCTCCGCCCAGGACGTAGAGCCAGGCCATGGATGGTTTTTTGGCGCTGACAATAAAATAATAATCCTCCGCATCCATTTCCGGCCGGAACTCTTTTCCGAAGTCCCAGATGATCCTTCTTCTTTCACCCGGCAGAACTCCTTTACCGACATCACCTTTAACCGACTTAGGTTTGACACTGAATCCCGGGTACAGCTCCCTTTTTAATTCCACGGTTACTTTATAATTTTTGCCTTTCTTTCCTATCAGGTCATAGTCGATTTCAATATGGTCTTCCTTCAGGTTGAAGGTTACGTTATCCACGACGGGTTTCTGGCCAAAGAGGTGACCGGGGAATGCAATCGGCCATATGGTGAGAACAAGGCCTGAAGTCACAAAGATCCGGAAAATTTGTTTTATGCTTAACATATTGGTATTCAGTTAATCAATCATTAATACCAGTTGCCAACTTCATTTCGGTCGGTTATTTTTCCGTTGACAATCGTGAAAACCATCCAGGTAGTTCCGGGTTGATCGGGTTGAATATTATAGACTTTCAGAAGCTTGTTTTCGCCGTAGATCCTGACGGAGCATTTTGATTTGGAGAGTGCCTTTGATTTATGGGCACCGGCATCAGAATAATTTTTAATGAAATAGGTGTAGGTGGCAGCATCGTCAATTTTTCTAACGGTGATGGTTTCAGGGCCGAACCCCTTGCGGTCGTCGCGGTCGAGCCGGGCAGAGCCGTCCGTTGCCTGGTGCATCTTCTGATAGGAGATATGATAGTCTCCCTCTTTAACCAGGTGGGCATCCAGATCAGCCGGGCTTCTGCCCCATTCCACCACAACCCGCAGGTAACCGAACTCCAGTGCCGGAGATACCGCAAAACGGTTGCTGAATACGGTACCGGCAACCACTTCAAGCGTATAATTCGCGGAGATATAGCCGCGCCGTTCAAATGAAAGGTTGTAATTGCCATCTTCCATCGGATCGATCAAAACCCTGCCACGTCCGTCGGAGGTATAGGTGCCCGAACCTTCAATGACCAGGGTTGCCGAATCGACAGGATTTCCGTTCTCGGCATTGAGCAGACGAAGCACCAGTTTGCCGTTCTCAAACATCTCCATTTCATCTTCCATGGTTTCCATCATCTTCTCATACTGCGAAAAAGAGAAGAAAGGGATCAGAAGCAATATCGAAACAATTACGGTGGTTTTCATGTTATTGATCATTAGATTTGTTTTCAATGCAATAGGGTAGATAACTGATGCTGTGGTCTTTTTTTATGCCGGAGATGATGCCGAAAAAGGTATTAAAATCCAGGCATTGGAACTTCCAATTGTTTTTTGTGGCAGCTTTCACGCCGAAATTGACGGGCTTAAGTGATGCAACCATGAGGAAACTGCCAAATTCAAAGTCGTTATCATCTTCTTTGACCATTTCCAGCTCAAAAACCATTCCGGGTTCCGGAAAAACCAAAGGGATATTTTCCTGCACAGCTTCGGGTGATTCGTGGATCAGGCAATATTCGTTCCGGTAGTTTAGGTCAAAAATGTATATATAAGCATTTTTCTTCAGGGAATACCGGATGGTGGCGGGTTCACCATTACCGAAACTGGGTCTTCCGGTGGTGACCATCAGTCCCAGGTCATTATCGCTTTCAGGATTATAGAGGGTTATATCCATGGTTATCCTGGTCTCGAGGGTGAGGGTGGAGGGTTCAAACTGTGAAATTGTATCTTTTATCCGGTAGTTGCGAATAAATCCGTAACTAACCTGTTGAGAATATTCGTTGAACTTCTCCTGGTAGTTTCGGTCCTTTTCCTGCTTTTCCAAAACTGTGAGGTTCATCACGCGGGTCCCAAGATTTTCCTGGACGCAGGCAACGAGGGCTTCACGGGTGGCACGCTGAATGGCTTGCCGGGGCGACAGGTCCGTTGTAATCAGCCGGTAACTGTAATCCCGGACCGTCATTTCCTGCGCATTGGCTTCGGGTACGGCAATGACCATTAACCAACCCATGGCTAATGTGATGAAAATTCTTCTGAGCCGGGGAGACCAAGGACGATGAAAGATCTCTTTTTGCATGAAAATCAGTTCAGTATATCCTTTTTTATATTCATTTTTGCCTGTGAATGATCTTTGTCATAATCGAAAAGTAGATCTCCTGTTTTTCCGAAGACCTTCACAAAATTGAGTTGATACCAGATCACCATTTTCCCGACTTTTATTCCGGATATGGCATCTACCCTGGCATTTCCGTCGGGAAGAATTGATACCCTCAACCGCGAATTATTGGTCAGTTTCAGTTTGTCAAAAACTACATCTTTTCCGTTTTCAGTGGTGATGGTGATGATGTTGTTGGAGTTTTTCATGAAACTGACCTTGCCAATCAGGCCGTATATGTTGGGGCATTTGGACCGGAAGGTCGGATTGTACTTATCGAAGGCTTGTTGCACATCTTTGCCGGCAATGACCATACCGGTATTTCCGATGATATTGGAAATGGCGAAAAGGCCGGCGACGGCTTTATCGGTTTCCCGGGAGACAAACCGGTCGTATTCTTTTTTCAGAAGATCGGCATAATTGAGTTCTGCAGAGGAGTGCAGGGCTAATGTGGCCGTGGCGGGAACGAGGGTATTCGGGAAGTAGCCGTTATATACGATCGAATTTTCGTTATCAAACAATCCAAAATTATCATAGGTAGGTGAATATTCCACAACCCTCACGTTCTCTTTTCTACCGTTTTTACCAAATTCGAGGGAATATATTAAACCCGAATTGGGTGGCAGGGTATCAAGCCCTCCTTTCAGGATCCATAAACGGTCTCCCGTTGCGGTATAGCGTGCAAGAAAAACATCGCTGTTGGTGCCGGTATTGAATTCAAGCATTTTCCCGGTAAAGGAACCTGCCACGAAAAGATTTCCCTGATTATCCTGGTTAATGGCCAGGCCGGTGGCATTATCGGTGCATGGGATATGATCGGCCCAAAGCAATTTGCCCTCTTTATCGAGGCGGGCAACGATGTATGCCTGACCATCCACATATGTTTTCCCATGGAAAGCGCCAAGATCAAGGGTTCCGGCAAAATAGCCCGTAACAAAGAAATTTCCGGAGGGATCGATCACCACATTGGGGGTGGAACCAGCTTTCCGGATGCCCGCTTTCGCGGCCAGTTCCGTGGCAGCATTTATCGTAAGAGCCTCTTCTTCTGGATTTTGAAGAGGTATTATACGTGCATCCACCAGGTTGACCGTGGTCATCGTTCGGCCAAAAGGGGCATTGATATAGGTGGGGTCGGCCACAATATACATTTCACCTTTATAGGTGAGATAATCACCGAAGGCGTCAGTGGTAAAACGGACGGCTGTAAACATATGGTCCCGCGATTCGAGGCCGACCATTTTAAGCGAAAGCAGGTTCCTGACAAGGTAAGAGAAGAGAACCGACCGGTCTTCACAGTCGGCTGCAGGATAATAAAACAACTCGTCTGCAAAGAAGAACTTCTCGTATCCAAACTGTTCCGGATCCGTTTTGTAATTAAAGCCGTGCTGGACAAAGGCAAGCAGCAGGTTGACAGCTTCATCCTGTTTCATCTGTTGAAGCACGGGGGTAAACGCTTCCCTGATCGATTCTTTCGTGACGAGTGACACCGCAGCGTCGAAATAGACCTCCGGGTCCACCTGTGGGTAGTGGCGGTAAAAAGCAATGGTTCCGGGGTCATACCGGATATCAAAACTGTATGTTTTGCCTCCGGATTCCATGCTTACTTTTTTACTGACCGGTTTGGAGGTGAAGTTCATAGCTCGCTGCACACTGAAGTCGAGCGGCAGGTTGGCCGCGTCATAGGTTTTTTCATAGGTCATGATCTCCTGGCCGGTGAATGGGGTCATGAGGTAGAATTTTATATTGCCGATGGTCAGGTATGGTTTGCCGTAAAGGGTATGGAAGGAGGGGAGCAACAGGGCCATTTCTTTATTATTGTAAGCTATTCTGACATCATAGCCCGACCTGACCATCAGAAACCATGAAAAAAGAAGCTTTTGTTGTTCCTGTCCGGGTAGTATGTAAATGGCATCGGCAAGGTTGGCAACCAGCATATAATATCCGTAATCATTGACATTGAACTGCTGCCGGAGGGTGGCAAGTTGCCCGATAAGGTAATTGTAGCTCTTACCGGAGGCTTCATCCCAGTAACCTGCAATTCCTTCCTTCCCTTCCCGTTTTACCGCGATGGTCCTGAATGCCGGTTCCATTTCTACATCCACCTTTTCGCCACAAAAGTCAAAAGAAATATTTTCGCGGTATTCGGCAGGGCTTTCCGGTTTTTGGATCATGGGGATACGGGCCAGGCGGAGCGGTACAGCTGGGGTTTCGGTACGGGGTGGCAGGGCCGGGATACGGTTTACCTGGCCGGCCGGGGCGGGTTTGTAAGGCGGAATAACTTTGGGCTTCGGTTTTTCCGGGAGTTTCTCTCCGGTAAATACCTTGAATTTTTCCCATTCCTGTCTCAGATAGGTCGAAAATTCCTTATCCCGTTTTTTAACAAAATCGGTGTAATCTTTCCGGAGGGCATCCAGGTTCTTCTGTTGCTCTTTCCGGAACTGATCGAATTCCGCCTGTTGCTGCCGCAGGTACTCTTCATAGGTCTGGCCTTGCAGAAAGTGGAAGGACAACAGCATGACCAGAATAGGAATGATCGGTTTAATTTTCATGGGTAATATTGGTCTTTACCATTAATTTATTTTCGGACAGACGAATTTGTTCAATAATGAACTGAAGATTGAGACCGTTTGTTTCACGGTTCAGTTCGTTGGATTGGTCAGGGCTGGAATCCTGGACCTTGCGGGTTTGTGCCGAATGGTTTTTCAGATAGAAACTCAGTTGTTCCCATATCTGATCGAGCAGGGCTATCCAAAGCCCGCTGCGGCAGGTAGAACCGGTGTATCCGGATGTGGAATCTGGTTGTTCCGGGCCGGGACAGAGATAATAATAGTCGAAAGTTGTTTCCGGCGAGATTTTCTGCTGCAGGTTACGGATTCCGGTGAATCTTTTATTGACAAGGTAAAAGGAAACAGAATCGGGGCTGATGGAGGGATGTGATGGTGATTCGCAGGAGGTGGTATAGCTAACCCGGCGGATGATCTGCATCGCCCCGCCGAAAACAGCATCATACTGGTAGAGGTAACCATGGGTGAGGGTCGGATCCCGCCCCGAATCCATGTAATGTAGCGGAATGGCTGCAATTACCATTTGTTCTCCCGATTTCAGCAGGGAAGAGCGATGAACGACCACGGAGGATGGGTGGATGGCTGTCGATGCGGTGATTTGGTATATTTCTTCAAACTTTGAATCGGTATGTGCCGCAGATGATTTGAGGAAATAGTCTGAGAAATGTTCACCCCGGCAACCCATGGTCAGGGCTGCCAGTCCTGTGGCACGAAGCATGGCTTGTCCATGGGCAACTTCAGGCGGTATGCCGGGGTCCGATATACCTATCATATAAATGGTGTCTTCCGTTCTGACCGGAAAGGAGTTCCAGTTTTCCGGGAGGATCGACCGCAAAGGTTTCATTGGATTTCCGTTACGGGCTGTTGGTATGTATTTTTCCATCTCCTCGTCAAATATTTTCTGCATGGAGGATGACGATGGAGATGTTCCGCCGGTATTGGTATTTTGGGCAGGGAGTATTCCCGGCATTAGCAAAAGAAAGAGGGGTAACATCCTGATACGGATCGCAGTCAGCCTGAACAGACTGTTAACTGACCTGTTTTCCGTATCAGGATATCTCGTAAACCGGGTGGTGGATCTCATTCTGTTTATCTGCCATCCATTTTATTCATCTCTTCTTCAAAGGTCTTCTTGAACTTTTCGTAGTTATAGTCAATCCTCAGCATTTCATCATTGGAAAGTCTGTTGTTCAGTGCGCCCAATACTTCGTTTCCGGCCAGTTCAAGGGTCAGATAAGTCTTATAATTCCCATCTTTGGTTTTCGTTTGCTTATTGCAAATTTCAACAGTGCCCGAGATCTTTTGATTTACCACCTCTCTTGTCAGCGTTTCGTAACGTTTCATCAAATCTTCCTTTTTATTCATTTCGGCTGATTTTCCGTAGTTATCCGTAACGGTTTTGATCAGTGTTTCGATCTGGGCCGCCATTTTGGCACGTGCTTCGGTCAACGCCTTTTTCTCCGACATCATCTGATCCATGCTCTCGCCTGTGGCGCTGGCCCGGAAATGATCCTTGGTCGATTGGTATTCTGGCCCATAACAATAGCGAACTACCTCTTGTTCATCAGGGATCTTGGTGGCAGCCTTTTTGGAGGATTTGCATCCCGGGAGGATGCTCAACGGCAGGGCCAGAATAATCAGCCATGCAAAAAATTTGAAGATGTTTACTTTCATAGGTTTATGGATTTAAGGTTTTGTTTAATGCGGCATGATGCCGGGTTGGTTAAGTTATGTACAAATATCATGCACTTTCAACTGTTTTCCAAGAAAAAGTTGAAATTTTTCATTCCGAGGCTTTGGGTTATGGTACAACCAGCCTCTTTATTTTTTCAGATATTGCTGAAAGATAATGCCTCCGACAATCAACGCCAGACCTCCGGTTGTCTGGATCGTGATCTGTTCACCAACCAGGAAGTGAATAAATATTAAGGAAATGAACGGAGAAAGGTAAATGAGGTTCGATACCTTAGCGGTGGTGGAGGAGAACTTCAGCGCCTTCATCCATAGGACGAAGGTAATTCCCATCTCAAACAAACCGATATAGATACCGCCCAGAATACCTTCCAGCCTTTCAAAACTGCCTGTGCCGGTAATCAAGATATAAACCAATGTGTAAATAAATCCGAACGAAAAATTCAGAAATAATTTGCCGGCAGGATCCCGGTTGTCCCTGATATTCAGGATCCAGTAAAGGGCCCAGAAAAGTGCGCTGCCAACGGCTAGTGCGATGCCAAGAAATTTTTCGCCGGCAGTCAGTGGATTACCGGGCGTAAGTCCGGGGCTATCCGGTTGTGTCGAGATTAGGATGATTCCTGAAAAACTGATGATAATGGCGAGGATGCTCCAGATGGATATGCGTTGCTTCAGCAGTGGTACCGAAAGCAATACGAGTGCCAGCGGCCAGATATAGTTGAGGGTTCCGGCCATCTGGGCAGGCAGGATATCATAGGCTTTGAGCAATATGATGTAGTAAAGGAAGGGATTGAGAAGCCCGGCGAAAGCGGAATGGGCCAGTGAACGCCAGGTAATTCGGGTCAGTGAAGCAGTTTTTCGCTGCACCACCAGTACACCCAACAGGAACAGGGCTGCCACCAGGGAACCTGTCAGCAGCATACCGGCCGGATCGGTATACCGGAGTGTAATTTTAAATGCAGAGCCGATGGTAGACCAGCACCCGATGGCCAACAAAGCGTAAATGTATGCTTTTTGCTGGTTTTTCATATGGCTGCGAAGGTATAAAAGATTTGAAAAATTGTCTATTTTTGCAACCTAATTAAGCAGATAGATATGAAAAAGTTAGCAGTTGTTGCCCTCGGAGGCAATGCCCTTCTCAGGGGCGACCAGAAAGGTACGATTGATGAACAGGAGGAAAATGCATATTCCACAGCCGAAAGTTTAATCAAGTTGATGAAGAGGGACTACAACGTTGTGATCACCCACGGTAACGGGCCGCAGGTGGGTAACATCATGCTGGCCAATTCAGCGGGTTTCAGGCAATTCGGGCTCCCGGAAATGCCACTGGATATCTGCGTTGCCTATTCGCAGGGGTTTATCGGCTACATTATCGAGCAACAGCTCAAGAATGTCCTGCATAAATATGATATGGAGCGTGACATCATCACTATCATTACGCAGGTTTTGGTGAATAAGGATGATCCGGCTTTTCAGAACCCGACCAAACCGGTAGGCCCTTATTATTCAAAGGAGGAAGCCGATAAAATTATCGCGGAGACCGGAGCGGTCTTTAAAGAAGACCCCCGCGGCAGGGGATGGCGTAAGGTAGTGGCATCGCCCACCCCACTGGTCATTCTGAATAAGAAAACGATCGAATCAATCGCCCGTACCGGCCAGATAGCCATTGCCGTTGGTGGTGGCGGAATCCCGGTATTTTACGTTGAACCCGGCAAGCTGCAAGGGATTGATGCAGTGATCGACAAAGACCTCGCCTCAGCATTGCTGGCTTCGCAGATCAACGCCGACAAATTCTTTATCCTGACCGATGTTCCAAAGGTTTGCATCAATTATAACACCCCTCAGGAGAAGTCGCTCGATCGTATGACCATTGCCGAAGCTAAAAGATACCTAGCAGAAGGACAGTTTCCGGATGGAAGCATGGGCCCCAAGGTAAGGGCAGCCATTCATTTCGTGGAACACTCCGGAAAAGATACCATCATCACCAAAACCACGATGCTTGGAATTGATAACGGCGGTACCAGGATAACCCTGGTATAGCAGTGTTACTAATTAAAGACCATTTTCCGGACATCCAGCCCCGGAATGGCCAGTAATTCATTTTCCAGTTTGTAGAAATCTTCGGTATTGCCTGTCAGTTCAAGGAGGATAAGCCCTTGCCGGCTGCAATAATCCCTGACCACTTCATGAAGCCCGAGGCGTGTCTTTATATTGCATCCGTATTTGGTGAGGATCGACTGAACATCCATCACTTTCTGCACCCTGTCGGTGATCAGGATGCCAAGAATCCAGGTCTCTTTGTGCATAAATTACGGTATAGTTGAAGGGAATATGAATGTTTACAGGTTAAACACCATTCTTTGAATCTCCAGTCCACGGATCAGGCCAAGTTCTTTTTCGAATTCGTCGCACACATCAACCGGTCCGGCCAGTTGAAGGATGATTACCCCTACGCGGCTGCAGACGTCGGTGGTTACCTCATGGAATCCCAGCCGGGATTTTATCACATGGGCGTATCTGGTCAATGTTTGCTGGGTTACTCCGGCTTCTTTGATCCTGTCGGTGATCAGCAGGCCGATGATCCTGATTTCTTTCATGATTATTGGGATTAAAAATTAGAAATAGAGGTCTCTTTTTCCGGCTTTCAGCTCTGCGATTTTGCCGATCAGTTTTTCCCGGAATGCAACATCCTCTATTTCAGCCAGTTTTGTATCTATTAAGGCATAGCCTTTTTCTCTGGTGGCGGGAGGGGCATAATCCTCCAGGTATTCGACCATTGTCATCATGGCATTGGGCTGACAGAACCGTTTGATAAATCCGGGAACAGAAAACTCCATAAAGTGCTCACCGGTCCTGCCCAGCCGGTAACACGCCGTACAGAAAGAGGGGATATAACCGTGATCGATCAGTTCGTCCATGATCTCGTTGAGTGAACGGTTGTCGTTGATCTGGAATTGCTCCAGGTCTATATCCTGATTTTCCGTCTCTTTCTTTTTGGTATAGCCCCCCATTTCGATATTGGTGCCACCGTCGATCTGAGAAACACCGAACTGCATGATCTCATCGCGAATGGCGGCCGGTTCACGAGCCGTCAGGATCAAACCGGTATATGGGACAGCGAGACGCAGGATCGCGACCAGCCTGGTGAAATCCTTATCGCTGACGAGATGCGATTTGTCAATATTCAGTTGAGAGGCATACTGGATTCTGGGGAATGAGATGGTGTGGGGCCCCACGTTGTAAACGGCCTCAAAATGGTTGGTGTGCCTGACAAGTCCAAGGACCTCGAAACGCCAGTCGTACAGGCCAAAGAGTGCGCCGATCCCTACGTCGTCAATCCCTGCTTCCTGGGCACGGTCGAGTGCGGTCAGGCGCCATTCGAAATTTCTTTTCATTCCTCCGAGGTGTACTTTCCGGTACGTTTCTTCGTGATAGGTCTCCTGGAATATTTGGTAGGTGCCGATTTTCGCATCATTAACAATCCGGAACCCGTCAATGTCAAGCGGAGCGGCATTGATGTTGACCCTGCGGATCTCGCCAGGGCCGCTTTTAACGGAATAGACTGTCCGGACAGTGTCCGCGATGAAGTGGGCATCGTATTTCGGATGTTCACCATAAACCAGGATCAGTCGCTTCTGACCGACATCTTCCAACGCTTTTACCTGTGCAACAAGATCATTATGGTCCAGTGTCACCCTTTTGACCGCGGTATTGGAGGCTTTAAAACCACAGTAGGCGCAATTATTGGTACAAAGGTTTCCTATATAGAGGGGAGCGAACAAAACAATACGCTGGCCATATACTTTTTCTTTCAATATGCGGGCCCCCTGTTTGATCTCTTCGATCAGTTCCGGATCGGCTGCATTGATCAGCACCGCGGTCTCCTCCAGGGTCAGCCGGCTTTTATCGAGCGATCTGGCGATCACCTCTCTGACCCTCTCTTTGGTGGCAACGGTATTCAGGATGATATCCCATATCTCTCCTGCGTCGATGAAAGGTTTCATCCGCTGGTCCTTAATCTTCAGTACTTCAGGATAGAATTTCATGAGTGTTCATTAATTAACAAACAAAATTACAGAATTCCCGCCTTAACCGGATTTTTTTTTCGTGATTTCAGAAAGGAAAACACCGGCAATGACGATGGTCATGCCCATCAGTTTGCGCAATGTAAATGCTTCCTGCATTAATAAGTAGGAGAAAATTGCCGTAAAAACGGGAATGAGATTGGAGAAGATATTGGATTTACTGATACCTAGTACTTTCACAGATTGGGCGAAGAAGACGAACGCGACGGATGAGGCGAATAGGGCCAGCAACAGAAACGAGGTGATAATGGTTAGGTTAAGCGGAACCTCTATCGCCTTTTCGGCATCCAGCAAAAGAAACAGCGGCAGGAACAAAAAAATACCTATGAAATTCTGATAGGCGACGAGGTTGACCGAACTGTAACGGGCAGTCAGTTTTCTCAGGTTAACGGAGTATAGGAGAGCGGCGAATACAGCGCCAAAGAGAAATAACACCCCGGCCGGATCGACGGCCAGTTCCGACTCACTGTTCATCAGCATCAGCAGAATACCGCCAAAGGAGATGAAGATGCCCAGGAAATTTAGTATCGTCAACCTTTCCCGGTAAGTCAACCAAGCTACCAACGGGGAGAAGACCGGGATGGTGGCAATGATCACCGCGGCAATGGTGGGGGTCGAATACTTTAATCCGTAATTTTCACAGAAAAAATAGAGAAACGGGTTGAAGAGGCTTCCGAGGAGGATATATTTGAGATCGCGGCGACGGATCTTTTGCTGAACGCCGGATACCAGGATGAAGCTGAACAGCATCAGCGATGACAGGATCAACCGGATGAAAATGATGGTTACCGGTTCGTAATACCTTAGCAGGATCGAACTCCAGATAAAGGAGAGGCCCCAGAAGAGCATGGCGCCCAACGCCCAGAAATAGGGAGGAATCTGTATCTTTTTCAACGGTTGCAAAGGTAAACTTTTCCAAAAAAAAATCCGGATGGTTGTAACATTTCGAAAAAGGGTCAGTCCATTGGAAAAAACAGGAAAGTTGGAAGGTAAATACATCAATATCCATCAGGACCTGATCGATGCCTGTAAATCCGGCGACCGGAAGGCGCAGTTTGACTTATATCGCAACTATTACAAAGCCATGTACAATACGAGTTTAAGAATAGTCAATGATACCGCGGAGGCTGAAGATGTCATGCAGGAAGCTTTTCTGGATGCCTTTCGCCGCATCGGATCTTATTCGGGCGACGGAAGTTTCGGATCCTGGCTTAAAAGGATAGTTGTGAATCGGTCTTTAGATCAGATAAGAAAGAAGCGGGAGATGTTGCCTATTGATGAACTTAAAGGGGATTTGCCGGAGGAGGTAGCTGCTGTAACCGAGGAAGATATTCATTTTCAGGTAGAAGAGGTTCGCAAAGCGATTGGGCTATTGCCTGAGGATTTCCGGGTTATCCTTTCACTGGTGTTACTTGAAGGGTATGACCATGAAGAAGTGAGCCGGATGCTGAATATCAGCAATCAGTTATCCCGGACCCGTTACTCTCGTGCAAGGCAGAAATTGCTGGCTATTCTGAAGGAAAAAAACATTGTCAAAGCATTCAGCATCAATTGATATGTCAGGACTGGAAAAATTTATCAACGAAAATCGCGGAGAGTTTGATCTCCGGGAGCCGTCGGAGGGGCACTTCGACCGGTTCATGACCAGGTTGGAGCAGGAACCTGCGAAGGAGGTCCGGATCACGCGGAAATTCTATATAATGCGCATCGCTGCAGCAGTGGTGCTCCTTGTCACCGTTGGTCTGATCGGATTTGACCTGACCACCCACAGCCTTCGCTCGAAGATTGGCTCCATTACGGTTCAGGGCAACCTTTCGGCCGAACTGCAGGATGCCCTGGCTTATTATGATCATCAGACCGGCGTGAGGATGGAGGAGTTACATTCCATCATCTCTCACAACGCAGATTACAAATCTTTGAGCGAAGAAGCCCGTCGGCAGCTTAACGACCTGGACCACTCCATCCGCGATCTTAAAGTGCAACTGGCTTCATGCCCGGGGAATGAGCAGATCGAAGCGGCCATCATCCGGAACCAGCAAATGAAACAGTCGGTACTGGATGCGGTGATCAGAAAAATTTCCTCCGGAATTCAACCTTAATTATATAAAGCCATGAAAACTATCGTGAAAATTGTGATGATTGCCCTTGCCGCCATGCTGTTACTCGCGATCAAAGGAGCATCAGCGGCTGACGAGTACACGAAGGTCATAAAGAGGGATTTTCAGGTAAATCCGGATGCGTCGCTTGCCATTCGTAATAAGTTCGGCAAGGTACATATCAACAACTGGGAAAAAAATGAGATAGCCCTGGAAGTGACCATAACCGTTTCAGCTTCAGGCCAGGAAAGCGCTGCCAGGCGTTTTGAAAGGATCAGCATTGACATCAACGGTACAGCCGGACAAGTGACCGCCAATACCCTGATCGAGGAAGGGAAATTCTCCGGGAAGGGAAAGTTTTCTGTGGATTACCTTGTCCATATGCCGGTTTCAAACCGTCTGGATCTTTCCAATAAGTTCGGTGACATTTTTATCAATGAAATCAAGGGTAAAACTAAAATCGACCTGAGTTACGGCAATATGGAGGCCCGAAAACTGGACAATTCCGATAACCTGCTGGAGATCAGTTTTGGAAAAGCCAGAATCAATTGGATAACCGGTGCTGTCCTGACACTCCGGTATTCTGAGATGTCGCTCGATTATGCCGGCAGCCTGCGGATGAATTCCAAGTTTTCCAACCTTGATGCCGACAAGATCATTGCCCTGAATATGGTGCAGGAAGGGGGTAAACTGGATATCGACAAATCCTCCTCGGTGGAAAGCAAGTCAAAATTTACCGATATTCAGGTAGGCCGGATCGATCAGAGCCTTAACCTCGATATTCAATACGGGAATTGCGATATAGATGAGATCCCGCCGGGGTTTACCATGGTCAATATCCGCAATCGGTATGGGAATGTCACGGTGAACCTTGATGATAATGCCCGGTATTCGCTTGATGCAGAAATGAGTTATTGCGAACTTGATTTTCCTGAAAAAGAGTCGAAAATGACCTACCGGTCGATCACCCATACGACCAGGCATTACAAAGGATATGTGCGCAGTGCGGATCAATCAGCCTCGTCGAGGGTGACGGTAAACAGTGCGTACGGGAATGTCCGCCTGAAATAAGCTAACAGAATTTATCGCAGTGACAGGAAAGTCCCTGACAGCATCAATTATCTATTATAAACTTTATACCAATGAAAACCATGAAACAATTCAGAATGATCTTACTGGTAATGGTATTTACCGGATTTTCAGGCCTGCTTTCGGGCTGCAATGCAATGCCGGGCGGTGTGCGCGGTGATGGTAATGTGTTAAAAGAGACCCGGAAGGTGTCACCCTTCGATGCCTTAGATATTTCGGGTGCCTTTGATATTGTGCTGCGGCAGGGTGACACGGAGGAGGTGGTTGTGGAAGCCGACGCAAACCTGTTGCCACACATCAGGACCGAGGTAACGGGATCGACCCTGAAGATCGATACCCGCCGGCCGATCCGAAATCCTGAAGTCCTGAGGGTTTATGTCACTTTCCGCGATCTGAAGGCAATAGATGCCAGTGGGGCGGTGGACCTCCACAGTGACGGAAAACTGAAACTGTCGAATCTATCCATCGATGCTTCCGGTGCTTCGGATTCAAAACTCGACCTTGAAATAAACCGCCTCAGACTTGATTGCAGCGGGGCCAGTAAACTCCGGTTCTCCGGAACGGCCGGCACTATAGAGATGGACCTCTCGGGAGCGACCGATATTTTCGCCTATGACCTGATTGCCGAAACCTGTGTGATTGAGATCAGTGGTGCCGGGAATGCCCAGGTACATGCCACAAAAAAGATTCGTGCCGACATATCAGGGGCCGGAAGTATTAAATATAAAGGCAGCCCTTCCGATATTGACCAGCAGGTAAGCGGAGCCGGTTCTATCCGGCGGGCCGACTGACAGGCGCTTCAGCGCACCAGCGCCAGCAGATCATCCAGTGAAATGATCGGGACATTGAGTTGTTCCGATCTTTTTCTTTTTTCAGGACCGGTATTTTCCCCGGCAACAAGGTAGGAGGTCTTAGCCGAAACCGATCCGCTAACTTTACCGCCATGAGTCTCGATAAGTTGCTTTACTTCATCCCGTGACATGTTTTCAAATACTCCGCTAACTACCAATGTCTTTCCTGAAAGTGAAGTGCTTTGGGCCACCGGTTGCTGCAGGTCACTTGAAAACTGTAATCCTGCTGTTTTTAAGCGGTTTACCAACACCATGTTGGATGGATCAGAGACCCATTGACGGATACTTTGCGCAATCTTTATACCGATCTCTTCAACCTCCATGAGGTCTGTTTCGTTGGCATCGGCTAGACGGTCGAAAGAACCAAAGGCACGGGCCAGTTTTTTGGCAACGGTTTCGCCTACGTAACGGATACCGAGAGCGAAAAGAACACGGCTGAAAGGGACGTTTCGGGCCGAATCCAGCGCTTTCAGGATATTCTGAACGGTTTTTTCCTGAAAGGAGATCCGTTTCTCTTTTTTATCTTCCCCAGCCGGATAGGTTTTCTCCAGACCCAACAGCTGATCGTAAGACAGGTCAAAAAGATCGGCATAGTTATGTACTAATGACTTGTCAAACAACAAGCCGATTTTTCCCTCGCCAAGGCTCTCTATGTTCATCGCTTTGCGGGAGATGAAATGTTCAAGTTTAGCTTTGATTTGGGGTGGACAGCCTGCTTCGTTGGGGCAGTACCATGCCGCTTCTCCTTCACGGCGAAGGAGTGGCGTTCCGCATTCGGGACAATGGGTGGCAAACCGGAAGGGACCTGTACCGGAGGGGCGCTTGTCCAAATCAACCCCCACTATTTTCGGGATGATCTCACCGCCTTTTTCAACTTTAACGGTATCGCCGCAACGGACATCCAGGGCTGCGATTACGTCGGCATTATGAAGCGATGCCCGCTTCACGGTGGTTCCGGCGAGTTGGACAGGGGAGAGGTTGGCTACCGGAGTGACAGCTCCGGTTCTGCCAACCTGAAAATCAATGGAAAGTAAAGTTGTCAGCGCCTGTTCAGCCCTGAATTTAAAGGCAATGGCCCACCGGGGTGATTTGGCGGTATATCCCAGCAATGCCTGTTGGCGGAGTTGGTTTACTTTGATCACCACGCCGTCGATATCAAACGGAAGTTCATCCCGCGCTTTATCCATACTGTGGATAAAGTCAAATATTTCTTCGATCCTGTGACACCGGACCGTATAATCCGACACCTTGAACCCCCAACGGCGGGCAGCCTGAAGACCTTCGTAATGGGTTGAAACACCAGGTAATTCCCCGGGCAGGTAATAGAAATATCCATCAAGCCTGCGACGGGCAACTTCGGATGAGTCCTGCAATTTCAGACTTCCTGACGCTGAATTGCGGGGATTGGCAAAAGGTTCTTCATCCATCTCTTCCCGTTGCCGGTTTAACAGTTCAAAACTGGCGCGCGGCATGATGACCTCTCCCCTGACCTCCAGATTTTCCGGAAATTCATTCCCATGCAAACGAAGAGGAATGCTGCGGATGGTCTTCACGTTAGCCGTTACATCATCGCCCCGGATACCATCGCCACGTGTCACTGCCTGTGACAGTATGCCTTGGCGGTATAAAAGCCCGATCGCCACACCGTCGAATTTGAGTTCGCATACATAATCGGTCTCTTCGCCCAGCAATTTGTGGAGCCGGGCTTCCCAATCGCGCACCTCCTCTTCCGAATAGGTATTGCTTAGCGATAACATGGGATAGCGATGATCAACCTGCTGAAATTCTTTGGTGATCTCACCGCCCACCTGCCTGACAGGTGAATCGGGATAAGCGAATTCGGGAAAGCGTTTCTCCAGTCCGGTGAGCTGTTCCAAAAGCCGGTCGAATTCATAATCGCTGATGAGCGGGCGGGAGAGGACATAATATTGATAATTATGCTTCCGGATCTCATCGGTCAGCCTGATGATGGTGGCCCTGGCACTCTCAGCATCCATGGATTTTCCTCCCGATTCCGAATTTAATGTTCAGCACACTGCGGGTATATCGGATCAGTTCGTTTTTCAGGTTTGTTTTCGACAAACCTCCAAGACGATCTTTATAAACAACCGGCAATTCAAGGATAAACCGGTTGTTTTTCTGCATGGTATAAAGAAATCGTATGAAGTAATCTCCGTAACCGTAAAAGATGGTGCCCGGATCAATTCCGTCCAGGATGGATTTGTTGAAGGCGAAATAGCCGCTGAGGTTGTCGGTGGTCTTCACACCCAGTGTGTAGTGGATGAATTTATTAAAGAGTTTGCTGCCGAGATACCTAAGACGGCTGGTTTCCATTCCGCCGCCAATGACATAACGGGAGCCGGAGGCGATGTCAAAATAGTCGGTGATCTTCAGCATCAGCGGGATCAGGCCGGGGGGATGATTGAAATCGGTATCCATGACCACAATTTTCTCACCGGTGGCATTATTTATTCCGTGAAGGATGGCAGAAGCCAGCCCGCGTTCACGGGTACGCAGGAGTGCCACCACGGAGGGATCGGGCCCGAAGTGCTCCCTGACGATCCTGAAGGTGCCATCAGGGCTGTTATCATCAACCACCACTATTTCAAAATCGATGTTCTCTTTGGTCAATACCCTGCTGATCTCGGTTATCAGGGGGATAATCGATTCACTTTCATTATAGGTTGGAAGGATCACCGATGCTTTCATATTCCGGCTTTTTCAATACTCCGCAGAAGATTATCACAGATATAACCTATGTCTTCCCTGGTGAGCCCGATGTAAGTCGGAAGGCTGATCCCTTCTCGGGAAATTTGTTCAGAATTCGGGAAGGTGCTTTCTGAGCGGCCGGCCTGCTGAAGAAACGGCATCCGGTGAATGGGGTAGAACACGGGCCGGGTATCCACTCCGGCTTCCCGCAGCAGTTCCATCACGCGGTCTCTTCGGGTCTCATCAGCATTGGAGATCCGGATGGTGAATATCCAGTTGACATGCCTTTGTCCGTGGGTTTGCTGAAAAATAATCCCGGGAGCACCTTTCAACCGCTCCTGGTACCAATGATGGATTTCGTCACGAAGTTCCATAAGCCGGGGCAGTTGTTCAAGTTGTGCCAGACCAATGGCAGCCTGCATGTTGGTCATCCGGTAGTTGAATCCCGGATGGTCATACCAATACTTTTTCTGACGGTTCATCCCGTGGTCACGGAGAATTCTCATCCGCTCTGCGAGCTCATCACTTTGGGTGAGGCACATTCCTCCCTCCCCGGTGGTAATGATCTTATTGCCGAAAAAGGAAAAACAGGCAATATCGGAAAATGTTCCGGTGAGGCGCTTCTGATACTGTGCGCCAAGTGCTTCGGCACAGTCTTCGATGACCAAAAGTCTCTTTTCCCTGGCGATGGCCAGTATCTCTTCCATTAATACCGGATTACCATAAAGGTGCACGGGGATGACTGCCCGGGTGTGACTGGTGATTCCTTGTGCAAAAGAAGCCGGCGAAAGGTTCCAGTCGTCGAGGTTTACATCGGTCAGCACAGGTTTGGCATGGCAATACCTGACGCTGTTGGCAGTTGCGATAAAGGTGAGGTCGGGTACGATCACCTCATCGCCTTCCGTGATCCCGCAGGCAGCCAGGGCAAGATGGAGCGCGATAGTGCCGTTGTGTGTTGCGATGGCATGTTTGGTGCCATGCATGGCGGCAAACTGATTCTCAAATTTTTCGATATATGATCCTATGGAACTGATCCAACCGCTTTCAATGGTATCGGTGAGGTATTTCTTTTCGTTTCCCAGGAAGGAGGGTCGCGCGATACAGTATTTGATTTCAGCCATCTGTTTGGAGTTTGGTTGGAAACAAGTCGGTGTTCCTGTAAATAAAGATCCGCCGGTTTCTGTTGATCGGGTTCAGCCAATGTACCAGATTATCTACAAATCCAGGTTCAATGGTGGTTTCATAAACGATCCGGGGGTAATATTGCCGGGCTTTTTCAACCAGCGGGGCAATATTCTTATCTCCGGTAATAAGGATAAATGCCGGTGGGCCTTTATCCCCCCGGGTTATGGCCCTTTTCAGTATCGTATCCGGACTTTGGTCGCCAATGAATTCATTATAGGAGGTCGCCCATTGGTTGAGATAAAACCTCGGCATCACCTCCGGATTGTTTTCCTCATCGATGACCACGATAGCCCTGATGTTGTCATATCGGGAAAGGTAGGTCATGGCTTCGACCCTTGCTTTTTTTGAGTAGTTGAAAGTCAGGATGATCAGACCGATAGTATTCAGGATCCAGAAAATACTCCAGGATACGGTGTGCAGTTTACGGTGCCGGAGCCAGAACCGTGAATGACGGACGAATTCAGTCCAACCGATGGAGCCTGCAATGATGAAGACGGGGATCATCGGAAGGATAAAACGCTCCTGTTTATTAGGGAATATCGAGTGGAATGTAAAATAGAGCAGAACAGGCAAAAAAATCAGGAAATAATCTTTCCATTTCCTTAAAAAACCGAAAAAAAGAAAGAGGCTTACGGGGGGGATCAGGAGGGCGAAAATCGTCAGGAAATAGTTGTACCAGGGCAGGGAGATATAATCGTTACGTTCGGTAAAGCACACGTTGGCGTATTGTAGCAGTTCAGCGAACGGGTAACCCCAGAGGAACATATCAATCCCGCCCTGAATAATGACGACGCAGCCGAAGGCACCGGCAGAAAGAGCTGTCAGGGCTTTCCAGTCACGGCGGAAAAGATAGATGATCCCGATCCCAAGCGGGAAAAAGACGGTCTGGGGCCGAATGTTAAAGGCCAGTCCAAAGAGGATTCCTGCCAGGATGTATTCCCTCCATGTGTTTTCGGGATCAGGTTTTCGGAGGAGGAGGTAGTATGCGGTCATGACAAACGGGATACAGGTCATCTCTACCAGGTTTCTTACACTCATCCATGGCATGAAATAGAGGATGGCGAGGAGCAAACCGGCCAGGCGGGCGGTTTTCCGGCTGTGGAGGTGCTCCGTAAGCCGGTAGCCGTAATAAACAGTGGCCAGGGAAAGAATGGCATGAAGGAGCCTGACGACAAACATTTTTCCCTGAGGGTCGGTCAACCCAATGGCATTCAGCAATGTGAATAAAAGATAGTGAAAGCCCGGATAGAAAAAGTTGTGACCGGTCGGCCCATGGTTTCCGGGGCTGCCTGGCAGAATGGCATTGGGATCATGGCCGGTTACCCAGGATCCGGCTGATTCGATTACGATGAAGTGGTCGTCGAGCATTCCCCAGCCTTTTGCAAAGACAACGGCGAGGAGTCGAAAAACGATAGCCAGGGTCATCACTATGGTCAGGGGATGATCATCCCATAATTTTTTTATCATCAGAGACATTATGGTTCTTTGTTGCGGTTCGGTTGGGGAATACTATGTCAGCATCGACCACTCATAGTAATGGTGTACGGTATCCGAAGGATTGATGCACATTACCGGTATCTGGGCATTGTTGAAGATCAGCTTCTCGCCCCAGGAGGCCATACTGAAGCCTGGAATATCGATATTGGGGCGGGTCATGATCATGATCAGGTCTGCATGCATCATGACGCTGCAGGAAATGACCTCGTCGGCGAAATTCCTGGTTTTTTCCGCTGAGATCAGGGAATATTCCACTTTTTCGGAGTCGAACACTCCGGTGATTTCCCGGGTAATGGTCCGGAGCCGGGCATCAAGTCCTTTGTCATTTTCAGGGCTTTGGAAGATATGGACATGCGCCCGGAAAAGCCTGGCCATCAGCGCAACCCAGCGAACAGCCGGACGAGGCTCAATGTCATTGGAAACAGGAAATACGATCCGCCGGTAACCTTCATTGAAGGCTCTTTTCTGGATAATGATCACCGGTATGGTTGATTGCTCGGCGACCTTCATGGCATAACTCCCGAATACATGTTGCAACCCTTTTTTTCCATGGGTTCCCAGCACCATCAGGTTTGCTTTAATACTGATGGCAATCTCTTCAATCGTGCTGAAAATGCTGCCTTCTGCTGCGCGGGTTTCGATGTCGATGTCGTATTTCCGGGAATAATACTTTTTGATCTCTTTCAGCCGGATATCGATATATTCATCGCCCACATTCCGTCGCTTCAGTTGCGAACGGGTTTCTTTGTTGATGATGTGGAGAATGCACACCCGGTATCCGAGGTGTTTTGCCAGTCGCACCCCATGTGACACGGCCAGGTTGCACACTTCCGAGAAATCGGTCGGGATCAGCAAAATATTCCGGAGTTTGGTATCCACGGTTTCGGTTGTCATCAGATTGCTGTTTTACAATGGATTTAATAGTTTAGTAGTTCTTTGATCTCCCGGATATTGTTCAGTTTTCCGGGATCGCGCCACAGTTTTGCGGTGTGGGTAAAATAATGGTGCCCTTCAAGGAATCGAAGCTGAAACCTGAACCATTCCGCAAGGGATGTATGGTGGATATTTTTTTTCTTCCATTCCTGACGGAGTTTAAATGCTAAAATCTGGTAATCATCCCTTCCGAGATAATCGAGATCAGCATCACAAAGGATCATCCCAGAAAGGTCGGATGGTTGCTGTGGAAGCCGGGTCACCATGATAAGGCGACAAATGGTGTCAACATTTTCTTTTGTATACCCAAATCCGGGAAGTATCTCTGAAGCGATCCGGACCGATGCCGATTCGTGTTTTTCGTAACTGACGCTCATTCCCGTGTCGTGCAGAAGGGCGGCGGTTTCCAGCAGGATCACATCCTCTGATGCCAGCCCTTCGCGGGCGGCAATTCTCCTGGCTGCTTCCGAAACATCCAGGGTATGTCCCAGATCGTGGTAGGAGAGTGCCGGATCCATGCCGTTGTCAAATAAATGGATAATATAGTCCCTGACCCCGGCGATTCTCATGAAAGGAAATTTGGCGTAAATATACTAAAAAATGGAGGTCAGAAAGGTAAAAAACCCCTGTGGAGAAAATGAACTTACCCTTACCGGTGTCCGGCTAATGAACGAATGACGGCTGCCGGATCTTTGGCGCTGAAGACCGTATTGCCGGCAACAAGAATATCAGCACCTGCTTCATAAAGGTCGCCGGCATTATCAAGGTCAACCCCTCCGTCAACTTCGATCAGAACCTGAGCGTTGTTTCGTAAAATCAGTTCACGAAGCAAACGGATCCTGCGAAAAGTACTGGTAATGAACCGTTGACCGCCAAAACCCGGATTTACTGACATAAGGAGAACGAAATCGACCGATGTGATGAGTTCTTCGAGCACGTTCACCGGTGTCTGCGGATTAAGGACAATTCCGGCTTTGCACCCCAGTTCACGGATGGTATTTATGGTGCGGTGGAGGTGGTAATTCCCTTCATAATGAACGCTGATACAATCTGCCCCGGCCCGGCGAAACCGTTCGAGGTACTTTTCCGGTTCCACGATCATCAGATGGACATCCAATACCTTGGGAGTGGCAGAACGGATTTTTTCCATGACAGGAAAACCAAAGGAAATGTTGGGAACAAACCGCCCATCCATGATATCGAGATGGATCCAGGAGGCTTCGCTGCGGTTCAGCATTTCCATCACCTCGCCCAGCCTGAGAAAATCGGCTGAAAGCAATGATGGTGCTACAATTTTTGCCATGATGGTCAGTTACATTTCGCTAACCTGATGCAGGAAAGTTATCCCAGGTAGGTCTTCAGGATTTTGCTCCGGGAGGTATGCTTGAGTCGACGAATGGCTTTTTCTTTGATCTGTCTGACGCGTTCGCGGGTAAGGTCGAATTTTTCTCCGATCTCTTCCAGGGTCATCGGGTGGCTCCCGTTCAATCCGAAATAGAGCCGGATAACATCAGCTTCACGTTGGGTGAGGGTGGATACTGCCCTTTCAATCTCCTTTTTCAGCGATTCATAAAGAAGGCCGTTGTCAGGAGTGGTGTTTTCCTCGCTTTTAAGGACATCGTACATGGTATTGTCTTCGTCCTGAACCAGCGGGGCATCCATCGAAACATGCCTTCCTGAGTTGCGGAGCGATTCTTTCACCTCGTTTTCGGAAACTTCCAGAAGGTTGGCTATTTCACTGGCATTGGGCTCCCTCTCATATTGTTGTTCGAGTTGCGCGTATGCTTTATTGATTTTATTGATCGATCCGATTTTGTTGAGGGGGAGCCGGACGATCCGGGATTGTTCTGCCAGGGCTTGTAATATGGACTGACGGATCCACCACACGGCATAAGAGATGAATTTAAAGCCGCGGGTTTCGTCAAAACGTTGGGCCGCTTTGATCAGGCCCAGGTTTCCTTCGTTGATGAGGTCAGGAAGGCTAAGCCCTTGGTTCTGATACTGTTTTGAAACCGATACGACGAACCGAAGGTTTGCTTTGGTCAGTTTTTCAAGAGCGGCCATATCACCCTGCTTGATGCGCTGAGCCAGCGCAACCTCTTCATCGGCGGTGATCAGTTCCACCTTTCCGATTTCCTGAAGATATTTGTCGAGTGATGCGGTTTCTCGGTTGGTAACCTGTTTGGTAATCTTTAACTGCCTCATGTTTATGACTTTTGATCCCTGAACATGTTGTACGGTAAGTTGGCCTAAAGGTTACAAAGGTACTATTTTTTTGGCCCCCTGAAATCTCTGCCGCGATCGTGGTTTCGATCGTGGTTTCGATCATGGTGGTCACTCCTGGGTTCACTCTTGCGTTCCTGGTAGCCTTCCGGTTTCTCCAGCAACACTCTTCTGGAGAGTTTCAGTTTATTGGTTTTGGGATCAACTTCGATCAGTTTCACCTCTACTTCATCTCCGACTTTCAGCACATCCTCTACTTTTTCAAGGCGTTTCCAGTCAATTTCAGAGATGTGAAGCAGTCCGTCCTGGTTGGGCAGGATCTCCACGAAAGCGCCAAAGGTCTGAATATTTTTTACTTTTCCTTTGTAAATCTCACCTACTTCGGGCACTGAGGCAATCCTGCGGATTTTTTCAATCACCTTATCGCGGGCTTCAAGGTTGTCGGCCACGATGTCTACGACACCGAAATCGCCGATCTCTTCAATAACGATGGTGGTGCCGGTTTCACGCTGCATTTCCTGAATGACCTTGCCGCCCGGGCCAATGATGGCGCCGATAAATTCCTTGGGCACTTTCATCTGGAAAATCCTTGGTACAAAAGGTTTAAAATCGGCCCTGGGTTCACTCATGGTCTTCTCCATTTCACCGAGAATGTGGAGACGGCCCCTTTTAGCCTGTTCCAGTGCCTCTTTGAGAATCTCATAGGAAAGTCCGTCCACTTTGATATCCATCTGACAGGCGGTAATACCATTGCGTGTTCCGCAAACCTTGAAATCCATATCGCCAAGGTGATCTTCGTCGCCCAGGATATCAGAAAGCACGATATAGCGTTTGTTGTCGGTGATCAGTCCCATGGCAATACCGGAGACCGGTTTGGCAATTTTAACCCCGGCATCCATCAGGGCGAGCGTTCCGGCGCAGACAGTAGCC
>CAYLVY010000042.1:6288-28015 GCA_964387205.1 uncultured Draconibacterium sp. | reverse complement strand
GTACGACAACCCGACCTATGGCAAAAAGCGCGATTCCGGTTTCTCGCTTTTCTATATGTTTATCAATGTGGGCGCCCTGTTTGCACCGATCTTCGCTGTCGGAATGCGCAATGGCTGGCTTGAAAAGAACGGTTTTCAATACAATTCATCCCTTCCGGAACTGTGCTATGCCTATCTCGAAAACACCCTTACCCCTGAAGCACAGGAAAAACTCTCCAGCCTGGCAGCCCAGGTTAGCGGTGGTGTCCCTGTAACCGATATGACTGCATTTGTCAACAGTTACCTCAACGTCTTTACAACTGGCTTCCACTATGCATTCGCCATTTCGATCATAGCCATGCTGATCTCCCTGACCATTTATATGATCAACAAAAAGATCTTCCCGAATCCGGCACCTAAAGTTACCAAAGCCAATGCCACCGCCGGACAGGTTGTCATGGACGCCAAAGAGATCCGTCAGCGTCTCTATGCCCTCTTCGCCGTTTTCGGAATCGTGATCTTTTTCTGGTTCTCCTTCCACCAGAATGGCCTCACCCTGACATTCTTTGCAAAAGATTTCACCGACCTCAGCGGGATCAAGATCAACCTTGGCGTGGTGGTCATACAGGGAGCAGAGATATTCCAGTCGATCAATCCGCTCTTTATTGTGCTGCTGACACCCATTATTATGGCGATTTTCGGATGGCTCAGCGCCAAAGGGATCGAACCCAGCACCCCGAAAAAGATCGCCATCGGTATGTTTATCGCTGCTCTGGCCTATTTCGTGATGGTCTGGGGATCCATGGGTCTTCCGACCAAAAACGAAGTGACGGCTATGGGAGGGCTTTCCGATGCGCAAAGGGTCACCCCCATGCTGCTGATCGGAACCTATTTCATCCTTACGGTTGCAGAACTTTTCATCAGCCCTCTCGGGATATCGTTCGTCTCTAAAGTGGCTCCTCCGCAGTACCAGGGTATCATGCAGGGAGGATGGCTCGGGGCTACCGCCATCGGTAACCAGTTGCTCTTTATCGGCGCCATTCTGTACGACAATGTTCCGATCTGGCTGACCTGGTCTGTTTTTGTCGTTGCCTGTCTCCTCTCGATGATGACCATGCTCTTCATGCTGAAATGGCTCGAAAGAATTGCCAAATAATTCGTGCATTAACATTTAAAACTGAAAGGAAGATTGTCAGGTTATCCGTATCCGGGTAAAAAACGCTACAACTCCTATAACGAATACTTCAAACGAACCTTCGGCGGCCGCGTCCAGAAACTCTCGGTAGATGCAGGATTTACCTGCCCAAACCGGGACGGGACCGTGGCCACCGGAGGTTGTTCGTTTTGTGACAATGATGCGTTCCATCCCTCCTACTGCCAACCGCAAAAACCGGTCACCATGCAGTTGGAGGAGGGAAAGCGTTTCCATGCCTGGCGGTATCGCAGATCGATCAACTACCTGGCCTATTTCCAGGCTTTCAGCAATACTTATGCACCGGTTGCAATCCTGCGTAAATTGTACACGGAAGCGTTGAGCGTTCCCGGCATCACCGGTCTTGTAATCGGTACCCGGCCCGATTGTATTGACGATGAAATCCTTGATCTGCTTGAAGAAATATCCATCTCACGATACCTGATCATTGAATTTGGAATTGAATCGATCTATGATCAGACCCTGAAGTCCATCAACCGGGGGCACGATTTTGAAGCTGCAGTGCTGGCGATAGAGAAAACAGCCGCCCGCGGGATCCGGAGCGGCGCCCATTTCATCCTTGGGCTACCGGGAGAAACCAGGGAGATGATGATGGAGATGGCTCCGGTAATCTCAGCGCTGCCGCTCGATACAGTGAAGTTTCACCAATTGCAGATCGTCCGGGGCACACAGATCGAAACCGAATTTAGATCGAACCCTTCCTCCTTTCATCAGTTTTCACTGGAGGAATACGTCGGCTTCATGACCGCTCTCCTGGAACGACTGACCCCATCCGTTGTAGTGGAAAGATTTGCAGGAGAAGTCCCGCCCAGGTTCCTGGTCTCTAACCCCTGGGGGCTGGTACGTTACGATGCCATCGCCCGGATGGTTGAAGCCGAACTGGAAAGAAGAGACACCTGGCAGGGTAAGTTCTATATGTGAATCGAGACATTGGAGGCAATGATGGCACGCGAAATGGCGAGATGAAGGGATTTGACCATCTGCTGGCTTTCATTCTCCGGATGGGGAAACTGAAGGACAGAACTTATCTTTCCCCTTAATTTGATATACTGAAGATAACCACCGAAATTTTTTCGGATCATCTTGCAACTATCCATCACCGCCAACAGCATCAGGTCATGGTCATCCATCGGTTTACCGGCAATAACCCCTTCGCAAAGTTGATCCTGGATACTCTTTTTCAATGGACCGTCGATCAGAGGAAACTTGGTCTGATAAAAAACAACCAGCAAACTATACTCCTCACGACCAATCACTTTCATACCTATCAACTGCTTCAGCAAAGTTTTCCGGAGCATTAGTTTTTTATAGGCAATCCGTTGGATCCACGACCTAAGGGATCGTTGCTTCCGGGATGCTTTGATGACATTCAATACCCGGTCGAGCAACACGTTATTGGTGGATTGTGCCTGAGTGACCACTACTTCATCATTGACAAGGATGATACGGTCGAGTTTATACAACTCAAAAAGTATGGCCCCCACCAGTCCAAACTTGATCCTGTGTTCCGAAGCGCCAAACCACCCCTTGTCATCAAGGGCAAGAAACACTATTTTCTGCAGAAAGGTCAGTTCCATGTTCCTGTTTTAGTACCCGGCCTGTGTCAGATTGCAAAATTAGGAAATAATGTGGTTCCACCATCAAGGAGACCCTTAGTTGAAAGTACCACCCAGGTAAAGTTTTGTCCGTTCCATCTTCGGGTTACCAAAAACCTCCTCCACACTTCCCTGTTCAATCACTTCACCCAGATACATAAAGATGACGTGATCGGCGATTCGCTTGGCCTGCCTGAGGATATGGGTAACCAACACGATTGTGTATTCACTCTTCAGCCTGATAAAGGTCTCCTCGATGAACTGGCTGGAGATCGGATCCAGGGCTGAGGTCGGCTCATCGGCCAGGATGATCTCCGGGTTGACGGCCAGGCCGCGGGCAAGACAAAGGCGCTGTTGCTGGCCAATGGAGAGCCGGACGGCTGGCTCACGCAGTCTGTCGCGGATTTCCTCCCAAAGATTGGCTTGCTCGAGGTAGCGGATCACCAATTTGTGGATCTCTTTCCTGTCTTTGATTCCCCTCAGTTTCAACGCATAGGCTATATTATTATAGATCGTCATCGGCAACGGATAAGGTCGCTGCGAGAGGAGCCCCATCCGCTGGCGCAACTTGTAAATATCTTCCCGGGCTTCCAGAATATTATGATCCTCAATCATTATGCGCCCCGATACTTTTAACTCCGGGTAGAGATCGGTAAGCCGGTTCATGCACTTCAGCAAAGTGGTCTTTCCGCATCCCGACGGACCAAGTATCACGGTAATCTTGTTCTTCGGGATTTCGGTATAGACATTTTTCAGGATCTGGTTTTTGCCAGCAAAGACGTTCAGGTCCCGGATTTCAATTTTAGCGCGGTTTTCCATCCCTCCCCTTCCTTAGAAATTGATCTTGGTTTTATGATAACGCTTACCCAGTCCCCTGGAAAACAGGCTGACCAGCAAAATGATCAGGGTCAGCACCAATGCAGATGCATAGGCACGGTCCTGCACTTCAGGAACAGGGGAAGATAGCTGAAAGAAAATTGACAACGGCAGGGTAGCCACCGGTTCGAGAAGTCCGTTGGGCAGATGATCGGTATAACCGGCTGTAAACAAAACTGATGCAGCATCACCGATAGCCCGGCCGAAAGAGAGCAATACTGCAGTGATGATCCCTGAAATCGTTTGCCTGGTCATGATCCTGAACGCCGTTTCGGAACTATTGGATCCTAATGAATAAGACGCTTCCTGCAGACCGATCGGAACCGTCATCAGGATTTCATCCATCGAGCGGATCATGATCGGCAGAATGAACAGGGTTACCGTCAGGATACCCGCTAATAAACTGGTCTGAAGCCCAAGCAGGATCATCAGGGTAAAACCGAAAGCGCCATAGACGATAGAAGGAATCCCCCAGACCAGGTCGAGCAGAAACCGGATTACGGCGGTCAATCTCTTATGCCGTATCAAAAAAACGTTGATGAAGAGGGCCACCGGCAATCCGATGATGAAAGCCAGCATCGTACTCCCGAATGCCAATACCAGCGAGCCGAGGATCGCATTGAGAATCCCTCCCCCTTTTCCGTAATAATAACCTCCTTTGGGCCGCTGGGAGATCATTTCCCATGACATGGAACTGATGCCTTTTTCAAAGATACTGTAGATGATAATCGCCAGCACGGCCAGAATAAAAACCGTCGATACGACCATCAATGTCCTGAAAAACTTTTCCTCTATTTTCTGCGATAGTTTCAATTATCCAAACTTATTAAATTTCACGATAAAGAAATGCATCACCAGATTAAAAAACAGTGAAACAGCCAGCAGGAGTAAAGCAGCGAACATAAGGGCCGAATCGTACCGGGGTATGGAGAGCATTTCTCCATAATTATTGGCGATCAGGGCCGGCAAGGTATAACCGGGGTCAAACACGTTCTTTGGTAACCTCACGACATTTCCCACCACCATCAGCACGGCCATGGTTTCACCAAAAGCACGGGCAAGGCCGAACCCAAATGCTGCAATGATCCCCGGCAGGGCTTTGCGCATCAGCACATGCTTGATGGTTTGCCATTCCGTTGCCCCCAGCGAAAGTGTGGCTTCCTTAAGCTGAACCGGGATGGCCCTGAATATCTCTATCAGGATATTCAAAATAAAAGGAATGATCATGATCGACAAAACAAAACTGGCCGCCAGGATACTGTAACCCATCGTCTTTACCCCAAGCCAGGGCCCCAGGTACTTGGAAATGAACGGAACGATCACCAGAATGCCCCACAGGCCGTAAACCACGGAAGGGATCCCTGCCAGTATGTCGATAGCCGGGTGCATGATGCGAAGCACAAACTTGCGGGTGTACTGGGTCACATATATGGCGGTGAGAAGACAAACCGGCGCGGTGATCAGCATGGCGACCATGGTTACCCATATTGATCCGATGATGAAAGGGTAAAAACCAAACTGACCGGCCGAAGGTTTCCATGTTTTCGAGAACACGAGGTCGATCAGCGAATGCTCATTGAGCAGCAACAATGACTTGAAATAAAGCCCCAGAAAAAGGAAAAAAGGAAGAAAGGCCACCAGCAGCAAACTGATGATCATCCAGGTCATGTTAACCTTGTGCCTTTGATTCCTTTTAAGAAGGTACATCTTAATTCAGTTTGTCCAGTTCTTTCTGAACCTGTTCGGGTTTGATCGCCACATAACCGGCTTCCCGGACAAACTGCTGCCCCTCGGTCATCACCCAACGGAGGAATACCTGAACCAGGGGTGAGGTGGGTTTTCCGCCGGAGACAAAATAGAGATCCCGGGCAGGCGGGGAAGGATATCTGCCATCATTGATGGCATTCATCACACTATCCATCGATTCATAAAAATCTTCATCCGGGTCAATACGGCCATTCCCGTTCAAATCCAACGGTATTACCTCCAATCCGGGATAGATGGTCCTGGTCTGCATTTCATAAATAAATCCCAGATTATTAAAGCCAATCCCCTCGGGATTGCGTTTTACGGCATCGGCTACGCCGGGATCGCCATTAACCCCAAGGCCATGAAGGTCTTCCTGTGATTTATCGAAAAGATAGCGGGCCCACATATCGGCCGCTCCGCATGCATCCGAACGGTTGAAAACCTGCAGTTCGGCCTTTGAAGAGGATCCAACCGCCGCTCCCCAGGTATTGATCTTTCCGGTGATAAAGATGTCGTAAAGTTTTTCGCGTGTCAGCCCCTTCTTTTTCAGGTCGGAGAGCACAGGATTTTCCGCGTTGATCGTGGGTAATACAGCGTCCTTGGCCACTGCGATCCACCAGGCTCCCTTGGCCTGCTCCGGGCTCACCGCTTTGGAGAACATCCCCAGGTCTACCATATGGGATAATGCATCGGTCATTCCCTTTCCGGCACCGCCGGCGGAAACATTAATGATCACCCTGGGATGAAGTTTTTGAAATTCTTCGGCCCATTTAATCGCAAGGGGATACAATGCAAACGCTCCCGATAAGGTAATTTTGCCCTTCAGGGTGTCGTGCTTGTCACGGGCTCCAGCGCCCCCTCCCTGCTGACATGCAGGCAGAAAAAGCAATGCTGTGGCGCTGATGATCAATCCAAAAAACAGAACTCGCGTAAATTTCCTTTTCATATCAAAAAATTTTAAATTTCTTTCTTTGCGACTCGCACGGGCACGAAAATGTTTCCTTATAATCCCTGCATAAACTGGTTGATAATGTTTTCAACCCGGATCCCCTCGGCCTCCGCTTTATAGTTGCGCACAATCCTGTGACGTAATACCGATGTAGCCACTGCGGCGATGTCTTCAATATCTGGAGAGTATTTCCCGTTCAGGGCGGCATGGCACTTTGCCCCGAGGATCAGGTATTGCGAGGCACGTGGCCCGGCTCCCCAGGTCAGATAGTCATTGGCCCAGGGATGGGCAGAGGCGGTTTTGGGACGGGTCAGCGAGACCAGCCTGACCGCAAAATGGTACACATTGTCAGGTACCGGGATTTTCCTCACCAGGTTCTGGAAATAGAGTATCTCCTCCGCGGCCAGGACAATGGAAGGCTCCACTGTTTTCTCTGTGGTCGTGGCCTTTACAATGCTTACCTCCTCTTCGAAAGAGGGATAATCAAGCCAGACATTGAACATAAAACGGTCGAGCTGGGCTTCTGGTAACGGATAGGTACCCTCCTGCTCTATCGGGTTCTGGGTTGCCAGAACGAAGAATGGTTCTGAAAGCCGGTAACTGTTCCCGGCAACGGTCACCGCTTTTTCCTGCATGGCTTCAAGCAGCGCGGATTGGGTCTTGGGAGGGGTGCGGTTTATCTCATCCGCCAGGATAATGTTGGCAAAAACAGGTCCTTTGATAAACCTGAAATGGCGGTTCTCATCCAGTATCTCCGTTCCCACTATATCCGAAGGCATGAGATCCGGTGTGAATTGTATCCGGTTATAGGTAAGGCCAAGGGCTTTAGAAAGTGTATTGACCATCAATGTCTTGGCCAATCCGGGAACCCCGACAAGCAAACAATGTCCTTTGCAGAAAATAGAGATCAGGAGGTTACGGATCACGTCGTCCTGTCCGACAATAACCCGGCCAATCTCGGTTTTTAACTGGTTATATTTGCCCACAAGGGCATCTACGGCTTCAACATCCGATGAAAACTGCATATCCCGTTATTTAATTTTTCATCCATTTCCTTTGGAAAGAGCAGGACTGATAAGGTTCATTTATTGAAATATAGGTATTCGTTACCCGCTCATTGATCCAGCGATCGACGGTCTCTAACTTCTTTTTTTCCAGCGCCAGTTCCTGAATGCGGGCATAATCTTCGTCCAGTGTAGCCCGGTGGGGGTCTGTGCGCGATTTCAGATAATACATCCGGTAATCCTGCTTTCCCCTTTCGGTGGTAAGCACCGGCGCGGAGACCTCTCCTGTCTTAAGTTTATCGACCACAAAAAAGATCTTGGGATCGAGGTGGGAGGATTCAAATCGGCTGTTGCCGGTAACAGGATTGATCAACCATCCGCCGCTGTTTTTGCCGGGATCATCACTATATTTCAGGACGGCCTCGGCATAAGTTGTATTTCCCGACCGGATCAGTCCGGCAATGCTGTCCAGGGAGTTCTTGGCGGCAGTAAGGTCGGCCAGTGCCACTTTGGGCTGCAATAAAATATGACGGACATTGATATACTCACCCCGTCGCTGTATCATCTGTATCAGATGAAAACCATCCTCTGTTTCCACTACATCCGAAATCTCCCCCGGCTTCAGCTTAAATGCAGCCGCTTCAAATTCCAGGCGCATCTCCCCCCTCCTGAACATGCCCAGCTCGCCACCCTGACGGGCAGATCCGGGATCCTCTGAGTAAAGTACCGCCAAAGTGCCGAAATCGTCTCCCTTCTGAATGCGTTCCCTGAACCCGCGCAGTTTTTCACGGGTCGCCAGTTTCTCCTCTTCCGTCACCGAAGGCCGTTTTACGATCATGCCGATTTCATACTCTGCATTGATCAGCGGAATACTGTCCTTGTGCAAACGGCGAAAATAACTCCTCACTTCCGAAGGAGTTATGGAAACCCCTGAAGTGATTTTCTGTTGCGATTGATCAGCCAGCATCGACTCCCTGATCACCTCTTTCAACTCATTTTTAATTTCATTCAGCGACTTGCCGAAATGTTGCTCCAGTCTTTCTGGTGTACCTGCCTGGGAGATGAAATAGCGCATTCGCCTGTCCATCTCGTTCTCCACCTGCGCATCGGTCACCGTGAGGCTGTCTACCTGCGACTGGTGTAGCAAAAGTTTCTGAAAAAGCAGGGTCTCGAGGATCTGACACTTCAGCGAGGTGGCGGTACCCTGAATATTTCCCTGTGTCCTGATCTGGAGATACTGACTTTCAATATCAGATTTCAGGATCACGTTACCACCGACCACTGCAACGATCCCCTCCACCGGTGGATCAGAGGACTCCTGCCCGGACAGCAACCCCGGGAGTGCCATCAGCATTAAAAGACTAAAAGACCTCAAAATCATTTTCTTTCATCGCTTTAGAGTAAATATCCTCACGCATTTTATTCAGGTAGTCCATCTTCCTTTTATTCAGAATGATCTCCCTGATCCTCTTCTTTTCGTAAGCATAAGGTGAAACCGATTCACGGATCCTGAAATCACGAAACCTTACAAGATATGTGAAAAGGGAATCCCGGATCTCAAATTCGCGGTTGTTTTTCAGAAAGTCTTCCTGATTATAGGTCTTCACCGGGATTTGCCGCAGCAGTTCGCTGAACATGACCCAGTTGCGGTCATCCAGAAAATAGTCGGCTGCTCCTTTTTCGCACAATTCCGAAAGACGGGTCTGCGCCTCCTCCGTACCGGCATTGAGAAGTTTTTTGAATTGGGATATATTGGAAGTATTCACCGGTAGTTTAACGTACTGAAACTGCACAATGTTTTCCTTCAGCAGAAAATTTTGCTGGTTCTGGTCATAGTAATTCTGCATCTCTTCTTCTGTGACGAGCGTATCAAGATTCTGCTTGACCAGCGCATTTTCATAGGTATAAATGATGAGTGAATTCCGGTAGTTGTTCAATTGTTCAGAAAAATCCATCTGCTTGTCATCCAGGTTATCAGTTGCCTGTCTGATCAGCAGTTGTTGCCGGATCCAGTTGTCAATGAAGTTGGTAACGATGGCGAGACTGTCGGTAGTGCTGCTTCCTGGCGGGACCAGACCTGTCAGATCAGATTCATAAAGATATTCATTATGCACCCGGGCTACAGCCAGTTCATCACGGTTTTTCAGCAAGGTATTACAGGCGGTGGTGATGAGGATCAGGCAAAGAAACAATATACTTTTCAAGAAAGGTTAATTTATTTTCTGAAAAATTTCTTCCTTGACAACGACCGGGTATTTTTTCCGCAATGTTTCCACCCACTCCTTTTCCAGATAATTCTGATAATCGGCGGTAATCATGCCGCGCGCTTCGTTCAGTTCCTTGACCATCGGTTGAAGTACTGCGCGGACATTGACGAAACCTGTCAAGCCATCGATCAGGATATTCCCGGTCATTCCGGTGTTCCAGGGTATTGAATCAATAATACTGTTATCCTTTCGGGAGAATTTGCCACTCTCAACAGACAGAATTTTCAGGGTATCCTGGTTGATCTCCTTCAGCAGATCGGTATCCGACATACCTGACTGTACAAACCGCCGCACGGCATCCACCCTGGATGGGTCCTTGACCTTATAGATACTGGCGTCGAGCCGGGTATCCCATTTATAATTCTCCTTATTCTTTTCATAGAATCCGGTAAGCCCCACTGTGTCTTTCACCGCTTTACTCCAGACTTTCTGGTCAGTAAGATCGAAAAGGAGGATTCCGTCGCGGTATTCCGTCATCAATGCCCTGAATTCAGGGTATTTGGTTTCCAGTTGAGAATTTTCCCATTTCAGAAGATTATCGTCCACAAAAGTGGCAAACATTTTGTCGACATATTGTTTCACCGGTTGGCTTTCCTGACGTCTTTGCGTGCTGATCAGGTATTCGGCAAAATCCTGCTGAAGGTAATTGACATTGCCAATCCTGACAAGTTGCTTATCGAGTTTTTCGCCTGCCGGGATTTTCCATTTTGCATGAAATATACTGTCGGTAACCCATCCGTAAAAACCCTTCAATGCATTTTCCTGGGTAGTGACCCCGTATTCATTGCGGATCCGTTCCAGCACGACCTGGCGGGATTGTTCACCGCGGCTGTCCTTCAGTATTTTCTGACGGATCTCTGCTTTTTCCTCTTCCAGGGGTTTATTGACTTTTTTATCGATCAGTTTGATGATATGCCAACCGTAACTGGTCAGGATTGGCTTTGAATAACCACCAAGCTCGGGAATGGAATAGAGGGCCTCCACAAACTCAGGCACCATTCGGTTGACACCAAACGATGGCAATACACCGCCTTTGGCCGCCGAACCTTTGTCATCCGAATATTCCCTGACCAGTTCCTCAAATGTTTCTCCGGCCTTAAGTTTTTGATAAACAGAGTCAATTCTCATTTCCAGCCTCATCGAATCAGCCCTTGTGGCATTTTTGGGGATGGCGGTAAAGATATGGGCAACTGTGACTTTCCCCAGTGCCGGGCGGCGATCGTACACCTTTATCAGGTGATATCCGTAATCGGTGCGCACGGGTGCAGAGACCTTTCCGATTTCGGTTTTCCACGCTCCGTTTTCGAAAGGGTACACCATATCGAACACGGAAAAGAAGCCCAGGTCCCCCCTGTTTCCTTTCAGAAAGGGATGTTGGGATGTAGCTTCACGGTCCTTGGCCGAAGGATCTTCGGAATATTCCAGGGCCATCGCTTCAAAAGAAGCACCATTCATGATCTTTTCCCTGACCTCCATCGCTTTTTTGAATGCCGCAAGGGTATCGGCAGGAGGCGCATCGGGAGACACCTTGAAATATATATGGCTTGCGCGAAGGTCAAATTTTCCGCGTTCATAAGCCTCTTTTACCAGCTTTTCGAGGGTTGCCTCATCGGTGAAATAGGGTTTAGCCAGTTGTTCGCGATAACCATTCAATTCGTTACGGAAGGTGGACACCGTATCAAGTCCGAGTTCTTCCGCTTCCCTTACTTTCAGTTTAAAGTTGATAAACAGGTCGCGATACTCAGCCAGTGATTTCTTATCAATGGTTTCTCCCTTGACATTATTTTTCTGGTAAATATTCAAAAACTCCTGCAAATAAACCGGTTTTCCGGCAATGGTCATCAGCACTTCATCCTGTTTGTTCTGGGCTGATGCTGAAAGTAACAGCGAAGACAATAAAAAGGCTGACAGAAGGATTCGTTTCATGGTGTTCTGATTATTGATTAGTAATGTTTAACGCAATTATCGGATAATATATTTCTGTTATGGGTTTGCATATCAGCGACTGTAGTTTGGCGCCTCACTGATGATCGTCACATCGTGAGGATGGCTTTCAGCCACCCCCGCGGGTGTGATCTTAATAAAAGTGGCTTTCCGCAGGTCTTCGATCGTCCGGGAGCCGGTATATCCCATACCCGCCTTAAGCCCTCCCACCATCTGGTAGATGACTTCCGACAAAGCACCTTTGTAAGGCACCCGGCCCACAATACCTTCCGGGACAAGCTTCTTTATATCGTCTTCGGCATCCTGGAAATACCGGTCTTTGGAACCTTTCTGCATCGCTTCGATCGATCCCATACCACGGTAAGTCTTATACTTTCTTCCTTCAAAAATGATAGTTTCCCCTGGTGATTCATCCACACCGGCAAAGAGTGATCCTGCCATGACGGAATGGGCGCCGGCTGCGAGTGCTTTCACTATATCACCTGTATACCGGATACCGCCATCGGCGATGGCTGGTATTCCCGTACCCCGGAGTGCCTGTGCAACATCGTAAATGGCTGAAAGCTGAGGCACACCGATGCCGGCAATGATCCGGGTGGTACAGATGGAACCGGGCCCAATCCCGACTTTGACCGCATCGACCCCGACATTGGCAAGATCACGGGCAGCATCAGCCGTCGCAATGTTTCCAACGATCAGTTCCACATGGGGAAAAGTTTCCTTCACCAGACGAGCCATTTCAATGACCCCGCGCGAATGTCCATGCGCAGTGTCGATCACGATCGCATCCACATTCTCAGCCACCAGCGCCGCCACACGTTCCAGGGTATCGTTGGTAACAGTGACTCCGGCGGCGACCCGTAACCGGCCAAACTGATCCTTGCAGGCATTGGGCCTGGCTTTGATTTTCAGGATATCTTTATACGTGATCAGGCCGATCAGCTTATCCTGCTTATCCACCACGGGGAGTTTTTCGATCTTATGCTCCTTCAGAATGGCTTCAGCCTGCTCAAAACTCGTGAATTCACTGATGGTGATTACCTTGTGCGTCATCACTTCCGCGACAGGCCTCATCAGGTCTCTTTCAAACCGCAGATCCCTGTTGGTGACGATCCCGACCAGCTCGTTATTGGGACTGACAACAGGAATTCCTCCAATACCATACTCTTTCATCATGGAGAGGGCATCCCCGACCAGCGCATGGGCCGCCAGGGTCACCGGTTGCAGGATCATTCCGTTTTCCGCACGTTTTACTTTTCGTACCTGCAATGCCTGCTCCCCTATCGGCATGTTTTTATGGAGTACGCCGATCCCCCCCTCCTGTGCAATGGCAATGGCCATGCGCGATTCGGTGACGGTATCCATGGCTGCTGTCACAATGGGGATATTCAGCCGGATGTTTCTGGAAAAATTGGTCACCACCTCCACTTCCCGCGGAAGCACTTCGGAATAAGCCGGCACCAGCAATACATCGTCATAAGTAAGTCCCTCCCCTTGAAACTTGTCAGAATTCAGGAACATAACGGTTTAAAATTAAGAGTGCAAATGTAGTAAAAAAAGATAAGACCGTTCCAGATTATGCACTGGTGCAACCAAATCAGTGTTCTTTGTACATATAATTTTCAAAACCTGTCGTATGAAATGTTTGCAGGGCTCCAGATTCATCCGAATAAACAAAAAACCCCTCCACTCCCTGATAATCTTCCAGAAAACGCTTCGCTTTCTCAGGGCCCATGACCATGCACGCTGTGGCCAGTGCATCGGCAGTGGCACAATCACCGGCTATCACCGATACACTCAGCAAATGGTGTTCCACCGGTGTTCCCTTTGCAGGGTCGATGGTGTGGGAGAATTTCCGCCCATCCCTGATAAAGTATTTGCGATAGTTCCCCGAGGTTGCGACTGAGCGGCCACTCAGGCTGATGGTGATGCCGACCTCCTGGGCAGCGCTGTCGCTGGGTGAAGGTCGCTCGATGCCGATCCTCCAGGGTTCGTTCTTTCCGCGCAATCCCTTGGTCCTCACCTCACCGCCGATTTCAACGAGATAATTTTCAATGGCCATCTGATCGAGGTATTCGGAAACAAGGTCGACTGTCAATCCCTGAGCTATTGCATTAAAATCAAGCATGATACGAGGGTCTTCCTTGATAATACCGTTCTCTGTGAGGGTCACTTTGCTGTATCCGATCAACGATTTAAGGCTGTCGATCATTGTGATGGAGGGTTCCTTTCCCTGCTTCCGGTAAAAACCCCAGGCCCTGACCAATGGACCAACTGTAATGTCGAAAGTGCCGGCTGTACGCTCCGATATCGTTTCGGATAAACGGAATAACCTGACAAACAGAGGATTAATTTCTACCGGCTCATTCCGGTTCAACCGGGAAACCACCGAACCTGAGTCGTATAACGAAGCGGTGGCATCCATCAACCGGAAAATGGAATCGATCCCGTTGGTAATGGTTAGGGAATCGTGATGGCCGAAATAACGGATGTTGAAGGTCGTACCCTGCACGAAACCGGAATAGACCACCGGACGCGGCTCATGGCGGCACCCTGAAACCAGGGTGACCATCAGGGCGGGTAACAGTATCCATGACAAACTTTTCATAAAGCAGCCTCCTTTCTGACGGAAAACATCACCCGTCGCTGAATTCGATTCCGAAACAACCACAAAATCACAAACCAGCATCCGGTGGCAACCAATGCGAATAAAGCGGAGATGCCATCGCTGCTGCCGGATGCCCTCACCACAAAAAGCGTGGTCACCATAATGAAGGCCGGGATCAGATAGGCCATCACCACGGCCCCGAAACCCTGAATGGCCCGCATGGATACCACGACACGGTCGCCCGCAGAGATCATGGTATGCTGACCTTCAACCCGGATGATTTTTTCATGGGATCCGGAAGGCTGGCATACTGATCGCGCATGACAACCGTCACAGGCATTGCCTGCGGTAACCGACACTTCGAGATAATTCTGTGTTATTTTTTTCACAATTCCGGAGTGGATGATTTCAGACATTATTTAATTGATATATAATTTATTATAAAAACATATATAGATTGACGTATATATAAATTTTCAATGTGAAATAAAATATCTGTGATAAACTTCGTAGTTTTGCAAAGAAACGGAAAAAAGCTGAAATGATGGACCTCACCACCTCCTACATGGGATTAACACTCCGGAATCCGTTAATAGTCGCGAGTTCCGGGCTGACAAAATCGATGGACAACCTGCGTGAATACGAAAAACAAGGTGCTGCCGCCGTGGTCATGAAATCGCTGTTTGAAGAACAGATCATGTTCGAAACCAATCATCTGTTATCCAATGAACATGCGAACAACCAGTATCCGGAGGCGATGGATTACATCAGCTCCTTCACTTCGTCCCATTCGGTTTCGGAGTACATGCAGATGATCCGCGAGGCAAAAAAAACAGTGTCGATCCCGGTTTTTGGCAGCATCAACTGTGTGACGATGGACGAATGGGTTAAAGTAGCGAAGGACATCCAGCAGGCAGGTGCCGACGGACTCGAGCTCAACATTTTCATCATGCCGGGAGTGCTGGAGATGGATGGAAGGGAGCGCGAGCAGATGTATTTCGACATCATTGAAAATGTAAAAAAGCATGTCACGATTCCAATAGCATTAAAGATCGGATATCATTTCACCAGCCTTGTGCAGACCCTGAGAAAGTTCTCCTGGACAGGGATCAGTGCATTGGTGCTGTTTAACAGGTTCTACACCCCCGATATAAACCTGAAGACCCTCCACCTGCAGGTGGCCAGCATCCACAGTTCTCCTGCTGAGCATGTCATTCCCCTCCGCTGGATCGCCATGCTGGCAGGAAAAGTTACCTGCGACATTGCCGCTTCCACGGGAATTCACGACGCCAACGCAGCCATCAAACAATTGCTGGTCGGCGCCAAAGTTTTCCAGGTGTGTTCAACCCTTTATCTGCACGGGCCTTCACGCATTGCCGAAATCCTCGACGGGATCCAATCCTGGATGTCGGTCCACGAATACAGGGCGGTCGATGATTTCAGGGGGTCATTCAGTGTAAAAAACACGGAGAATCCTGTCTTTTATCATCGTGCACAATATATGAAACACCTGGCCGGAACCGAATAATCGTTCATTTAAAAAATACAATCCTGTGAGCATCAGTATTATCTATGTTGTAGCTACCCTGAGTACCCTGGGTATAGCTTCAGCCGTGATCCTCTTTTTCATCGCCCGGAAATTCAGGGTGATAGAGGATCCGCGCATCGATCAGATCGCGGAACTTCTGCCTGCCGCCAACTGCGGTGGCTGTGGTTACGCCGGATGCCGGAATTTTGCCGAATCCATTGTAAAATCAGGATCTCTCGACGACATGTTCTGCCCGGTAGGCGGAAATGACCTGTTGAAACTGATCGGCCCGGTGATCGGGGTCACAGCCGAAGAGAAAGATCCACAGATCGCAGTGATCCGGTGCAACGGCAGTTTTCTGCATGCACCCGCGAAAACTGCATACGATGGCATCTCCTCCTGTTTCTTCATGCATAACCTTCATTCGGGCGATAACGGATGCCCGCACGGATGCCTCGGTGGCGGCGATTGCGTTGTTGCCTGTACGTTTGATGCGATGTACATGGATCCTGAAACCGGTTTACCGGTTGTGATCCAGGACAAATGCGTAGCGTGCGGAGCATGCGTCAAAGCTTGTCCGAGAAATATTATTGAGCTCCGCCCGCGGGGGAAGAAAGACCGGCGCATTTTTATCAGTTGTGTAAACCGTGAAAAAGGGGCCATCGCCAGAAAAAACTGCGAGGTAGCCTGCATCGGTTGCGGAAAATGCGTGAAAGAGTGCAAATACGATGCCATCACCATGGAAAACAACCTGGCTTATATCCACGCGGAAAAATGCACGCTCTGCCGCAAATGCGTGGCAGTGTGCCCCACCGGCTCGATCTGGGAGGTCAACTTCCCCGAAAGAAAGAAACAACCGGTGGAAGGAGAAATGGAAACAACCCCGGCCTGATCATCCATATAACTCATTCACCAATATGTTGCTAAAGACATTTAAACTGGGCGGTGTTCATCCGGAGGAGAACAAACGCTCGGCTCAAAGCCCGATCCGCCGGATACCTGTCCCCAAAACCATTATTGTCCCCGTCTCCCAGCACCTGGGAGCCCCTGCAGAGGTAGTCGTCGCCAAAGGCGACAAGGTGAAAACCGGTCAGTTGATCGCCCGCGGGCAGGGATTCATCTCGGCCAATATCCATGCCCCAGCCTCAGGTATAGTTTTGAAAATCGATGATTTTCCCGACTCCAGCGGGTATCGCCGCAAGGCCATCCAGATTGAGACGACAGCCGACGAATGGAATGACGGTATCGACCTGAGCGATACCCTGGCGGAGACCATTACCCTGACCAGGGAGGAGATTATTGCCCGCATCAAAGAATCGGGGATTGTCGGAATGGGCGGGGCCACATTCCCCACTCATGTGAAAATGATGGTCCCGGAAGGAAAAACTGCAGAGTTTCTCATTATTAATGGAGTGGAGTGCGAGCCATATCTCACCTCCGACCACCGGATCATGCTGGAACGCGGCGCAGAACTGATGGTAGGTATCTCCATCCTGATGAAAGCGCTGGGTGTTGCGCGGGCTTTCCTCGGCATCGAAAACAATAAACCCGATGCCATTGCCCGGCTTCAGTCGCTGCAGGGACGTTTCCCCCACATCGCCGTGGTTCCGCTCCGGGTCAAATATCCCCAGGGCGGAGAGAAACAACTGATCAAAGCGGTCCTGAACCGGGAGGTTCCTTCCGGAAAACTGCCCATCGAAACGCGTTGCGTGGTACAAAATGTTGGTACCGCACTGGCCGTGTATGAAGCGGTACAGAAAAACAAACCCTTGATTGAAAGAGTGGTGACTGTGACCGGAAAATCGGTGAAAGAGCCCTGCAACCTCCTGGCCCGAATCGGAACCCCTGTTTCTGTCCTCATTGAGGAGGCCGGAGGATTGCCGGACGATTGCGGCAAGGTGATCAACGGAGGCCCTATGATGGGTAAGGCGCTGAGCACACTGGAAGCGCCGGTGGTGAAAGGGATGTCGGGAATACTGCTGATGCCGGAAAATGAATCCAGAAGAGCCCCGGTCCAAAATTGTATTCGTTGTGCCCGGTGTACCTTTGCCTGCCCCATGGGTCTCTCCCCATGGCTGATCTCCCTGATGACAGAGTCGCGTCAGGAAGAGAAGTCGGAAGGGGAACGGGTAATGGATTGCATGGAGTGCGGATCCTGCGCCTTCACATGCCCTTCAGGACGACCCCTTCTCGACAATATCCGCATCGCAAAATCCAAAGTTGGCCAACTCATCCGAACCAGAGCAAAATAATTATCTATGGCTACCATATTAACCATTTCAGGCTCCCCCCATATCCACGGAGACCAGAGCATTAAAAAGATCATGTGGGGGGTGGTGATTGCCCTCGCCCCTGCACTCCTGGTCTCATTCTGGTATTTCGGCATCGGAGCGATCTTTCTTACCGTCATCGCAGTGTTAACCTGCCTGATCACCGAGTTCCTCATCCAAAAGTATCTGCTGAAGCAAGTTCCGACCATTTCCGACGGATCGGCCGTGATTACAGGATTGCTGCTGGCCATGAACGTCCCCGGCAATTTACCATGGTGGATGATGGTCATCGGCTCGGTGGTTTGCATCGCCGTGGCCAAAATGAGTTTCGGTGGACTGGGGAAGAATCCCTTCAACCCCGCCCTGATCGGCCGTGTATTTTTGCTGATCTCCTTCCCGGTAGCCATGACTTCATGGCCTTTGCCCATTCAGAACAGGTTTGTCCTGACCGATGCCGTCACAGGGCCTACCTCCCTCGGGATCATCAAGGAGGGATTGGGCAAAGGGGAAACCATTCCGGAACTGGCCCGGCAGATACCTTCCTATGCCGATATGCTGATCGGTCAGATGGGAGGTTCATTGGGAGAAGTATCAGCGCTGGCCATCCTGCTCGGCGGGCTTTATATGATCTTCCGCCGGATCATCACCTGGCATATCCCGGTCTCCTACATCGGAACCGTGCTGGTGTTCGCCGGCATCTTCTACCTGATCAACCCTGATCAATATATGGACCCGATATTTCATCTGCTGGCCGGCGGACTGATGCTGGGAGCGGTCTTCATGGCTACCGACATGGTCACATCGCCCATGAGTAAAGCAGGCATGCTGGTCTTCGGGTTTGGGTGCGGTATACTGACCATGCTGATCAGGCTCTGGGGTGCATATCCCGAAGGGGTATCGTTCGCTATCCTGATCATGAATGCATTTGTACCACTGATCAACCGCGGTTTTAAACCGGCAGCATTCGGAAAGGAGGTTAAAAATGGCTAAAAAAGAGTCAACCTTTACATCAATGACCCTGACCCTGTTCCTGGTCACCTTCCTCGCCTCGCTGGCCCTGGGAATGGTGTACGAGCTGACAAAAGGGCCAAAAGCAGAGGCGGAGAACGCCAAGAAGAACTTTGCCATACGGAAAGTGGTACCCGATTTCAACAATGTTCCCAACACGGAATCTTACCGCATCGCTACGGCTGAAGGCGACGACTCGCTTACCTGCTATCCCGCGCGGAAAGACAGCCTGCTGGTGGGTACCGCCATAGAATCCTATACCATGAAAGGGTTCAGCGGACTGATCCGGGTGATGGTTGGTATTTCTCCGACTGGCGAGATCATCAACACCTCGGTGCTCGAGCAAAAAGAGACCCCGGGGCTGGGCACCAAGATTACCGAACCCTTTTTCAAAGATCAGTTTAACGGCAAAGATCCGGCCAATTTTGCCATGAAAGTTAAAAAAGACGGAGGAGAAATAGACGCCATTACAGCATCGACGATCACCTCCCGGGCCTATTGCGATGCCCTGCAGCGGGCTTATGACGCCTATATGAAAGGAGGTAAACATGAGTAACATGAAAGAATTTACCAAGGGTTTCATCCGGGAGAACCCGGTATTTGTGTTATTGCTCGGCATGTGCCCGACCCTGGGAACCACCACCTCCGCCATCAATGGTATGGGAATGGGACTCGCCACCACTTTTGTCCTGGTTGCTTCCAATGTGGTGATCTCCCTGATCAAAAACCAGATTCCCGACAAAGTCAGGATACCGGCATTCATCGTGGTGATCGCCTCTTTTGTCACGATCGTGGACCTGCTGATGGCAGCCTATTTCAATACCCCGGGGCCAAACGGCGAACCAAGTCTTTACGACAACCTGGGCATCTTTATACCTCTGATCGTGGTCAATTGCATCGTCCTGGGCAGGGCTGAAGCCTTCGCCTCCAAGAACAATATTTTCAAATCTTTTCTCGATGGTTTGGGAATCGGACTGGGTTTTGCCTTTGCACTGACCATTCTCGGAACAGTGAGAGAACTGCTGGGAAGTTACAGTTTCTTTGGCTTCCGCCTGATCAATACCGATGGTATCCTGGTGTTTGTTCTCGCACCGGGCGCCTTTATTGCCCTGGGGTTCATCATTGCATTGATCAACCAACTTCGGAAAACAAAATAACCTGAGCCATGGAATACATCATCATCATCATTTCGACCGTTTTTGTCAACAACATTGTCCTGGCGCAATTCCTGGGGATATGTCCCTTCCTTGGAGTCTCCAATAAAATATCGACCTCCGCCGGTATGAGTGCGGCGGTTATATTCGTGATGACCCTGGCCACCATCGTCACATGGCTTGTGTACACTTACATCCTGCTTCCGCTGAATATCGGCTTCCTTCAGACCATTTCCTATATCCTGGTGATAGCCGCACTGGTACAGATGGTGGAGATCATCCTGAAAAAAGTAAGCCCTTCCCTTTATCAGGCATTAGGGGTATTTTTGCCGCTGATCACGACCAATTGTACCATTCTTGGTGTGGCCATTCTGGTGATCCAGAAAGATTTTGACCTGGCGAAAAGCGTCGTATATGCGATCGGCAATGCCACTGGTTTTGGTTTTACCCTGATACTTTTTGCCGGTATAAGGGAACAAATGGAACTGGTTGGCATCCCGAAAGGGATGCAGGGAGTGCCAATTGCCTTATTGGTGGCCGGTCTGATGGCCCTCGCCTTTATGGGTTTCTCCGGAATCGTATAGCATAAAAATTATTCTGTACTTTTGCCCCTTCTTATTGAAAATTATCATCAACCTGAATTCTAAACTCATAAACAGATCCTGCTCATGTTCACTCTAATGATCATTGTCTTCATCGTGGGCTACGCTGCCATTGCCCTCGAACATCCCATCAAGGTCAACAAATCAGCCTCCGCCCTGTTGCTGGCCGTTGCCATGTGGGTACTCTTTGTGATCGGGGGAGATCAAATCCTCGTCAGCAGAGCCGCCCTCGAAACCTACCTTGCCAATAACCCCGGAAGTTCCTTTATCGACTGGCTTTCGCACCACGCCCTGCTGGAACATCTCGGCGAAATTTCCGAAATCCTGTTCTTCCTGCTGGGTGCCATGACCATCGTGGAACTGGTTGACTCGCATGAGGGTTTCCGGATCATCACAGATCGTATTACCACCAATAAAAAAGTCAAATTACTCTGGATCATCAGTTTCATCACTTTTTTCCTATCAGCCGTACTCGACAACCTCACCACCTCCATCGTGATGGTTGCCCTGCTCCGCAAACTGATTGCCGACCGGAAGGAGCGCTGGTTTTTTGCCGGTATGGTCATCATCGCCGCCAACAGCGGAGGCGCCTTCAGCCCGATCGGCGACGTGACCACCATCATGCTCTGGATCGGCGGACATGTCACTACCGTCAATATCATTATTAAGACTTTTATTCCCAGCCTGGTATCAATGGTTCTTCCCCTGGCGATGTTATCCATGACACTTAAAGGAACGGTTCAGCGACCGGTAAAAGTTGTCCAGGAACATGGAAGCGACCCTACCACCTCCTTTGAACGGAATCTTGTTTTCGCCATGGGAGTAGGATCGTTGCTTTTTGTTCCGGTTTTCAAGACCATCACCCACTTACCCCCATATATCGGCATTTTGCTCGGGCTCAGCGTTTTGTGGATTACCACCGAGATACTGCACCGCTCCAAAAATGAGGAGCACAAGCCGAAACTAACGGTTGCAGGCGTT